>JBEKYO010000026.1:0-40780 GCA_049510875.1 Steroidobacteraceae bacterium | reverse complement strand
CATGCGGCAGGATCGGCGGCATTGATCGTACGATCATCCAGCACCGCGAGCGACGCTTGACGCAGGGCTTGCGCGCGGCCGAGCTCGGGGTGTTCTCGTTCTGCTAACAACATTGCCGGGATCAGTCGCGGGGCGACGTCGTCTCGCACTCGCCAATGCGAGACCAGAAGCGAACGAGCACCGGCATAAAAGAACGCGCGCGATAGGCCCGAGAGCCCCTGGGCCTGCGGGGCATCCGGACTCGCGGTGTTGCACGCGGAAAGCAACACCCACTCCGCATTGAGTTTCAAGGTTGCCGCCTCGGATGCGAGCAGTAGCTCGTCGGCAGGATTTGCCCCGGCCGCCAGCGCAAGCGCGGGCTCCGCCAGGTCCGATGCATCCCCCGCGACCAGCCCGTGGGTCGCGAATTCCAACACGCGAACTTGGGCAAGCCGCCCATCGGCGTTCCGTGCCATGAGCTGTGCCTTCGAGGCTTCCCGCCCCGTCAGCAAGCTCCCGGGTCGTCCTTGTAGCGCTTTCTCCAACGCCTCGCCCTCAATTCGGGTACCCGGTAGATTTGGCAAACCGTCGAGCGCCTCAGCCAACGGCAAACCATCGCGGAAGTAGCTGGCAAAGCCGCGCGCGGCCGCTTTAGCGCCGCGCGTCTTTGCGGGCGCCGACGGTCGTCTGAAGTCAGGATCGGCGAATGCCAGCAGGGGATCGGACGTCATTGCCCTCCCGCCGGGTAGGATCTGCCGCAGCGTACGCAATGATGCGACCGCCGGCAACATGGATACCGCCTTGCTTCGGAGCAGCCAAGAAGTCGCTCGCAGTGATTCGCGGTCGGAATCCTTCGCCCTGCCGCCGGGTGGCGCGGCGGTTACCAGCAGCCCCGGAGGCAGGCTCAATAATGCACCCGAGGGCACGAACAGAAGCTGTGATTTGCTTTTGATCGCGGCTTGAATTGATGCATCGCCGAGCAGCGCCAGATACAACTCATAGGCCGCCTGTCGATCGAATGATCCGGCCACGGCCCCTGCGATCGGAGCACCGTTGGGTCCGATTAAACCGTACCCTTCGGGATCTATTTCCGGGTTCTCCGCCCCCAGCGCTGTTTCGTTGATGGTCACTGCACGACGAAACAGCGCTTCACCCTCCTCGTAACGCCCCTGCGAGACAATCGTCTCTGCCAGCCTGGTGGCTGCCGCGGCCGTTCTCGCATTCTGCGCGCCCATTGCCTTCTCCACGGCGGCCAGCACGCGACGGGCCAGCGGTTCCGCCTCGCCATATCGGCCGTCCTCCAAAAGCGCCCCGGCAAGTACGTTCGCATAAGCGGCCGTTTCCAGTGCCTCCCCGCCATCGATGGCCCTTTTTGCAAGGCGATTTCCCCACGTTGTCAATATCCTCCTACTCGAGGTCGAGTCCGGGTCCACTCAATCTTTTGCCCCGCGCGAAATAAACTCGGTGTTTTCCGCCCGAAGGAGCGGCAACCGGAGGAAGCCTTAAGGTTATGGCGAGACTCATAGTTGTTTCCAATCGCGTCGCCATCCCGGATCAGAGCGTGCCCGCGGGTGGGCTGGCAACGGGCGTCTTGGCGGCTCTGAGCGGGCCGGAGGGCGGGCTATGGTTCGGGTGGAGCGGAAAAACCCAAGAATCGCCGTCTCTCGAACCAACGGAGCAGGAAAAAGACGGCATTCGATTCGCCACGATTGATCTGCCAGCGGCAAACTTCGATGCGTACTACGACGGCTTTTGCAATGGATCACTATGGCCGTTGCATCACTATTTTCCAGGTGCGTTTCGTTACGATGCGGCCGAGTTTGAAGCGTACATGTCCGTCAATCGGTATTTTGCCGATGCGCTCGTAAAGTTTGTCAAGGACGGCGACGCCGTATGGATCCACGACTATCAGCTCATTCCACTTGGCGCCCTGCTGCGGGAGCGAGGCGTGAAGGGGCGAATCGGTTTCTTTCTCCACATTCCCTATCCAAATATAGCCGTTCTGCGCTTATTGCCCACGTATGCCGAACTCGTACGTGACATGTGTCAATACGATTTGATCGGATTTCAAACGGGCGAAGACCTTGACGGGTTTCATTCCGCAGTCAAGGCAGTGTTTCGCAGCGATGTTTTATTCGAGATTGACAGTATTATTCTCGGTGACCGGTCGATCGGCGTCGGCGTATTTCCAATCAGCGTCGACGTCGATGCTATCGCGCACCAGGCGGAGGAAGCGGCCAACAATGATGAGCAGGTCAAGCGGCTCGTGCAAAGTATGTTGGGACGAAAGCTGCTCCTGGGTGTCGATCGCCTGGATTACAGCAAAGGTTTGGTAGAGCGTTTCGCCTCGTATCAGGCGCTATTGAAATCCACTCCAGATCTTCAAGGTAAAATTACCTTTGTGCAAATAGCGCCGTTGAGCAGGATCAACGTAACTGCCTACAGCGACATTCGTGATGCGCTGGAGCGTGCGGCGGGCCACATCAACGGACAGTTTGCCGATGCAGATTGGACACCGATTCGCTACTTGAACAAGGATTTTTCGCATCAGACCTTGAGCGGATTTCTAAGGATTGCCAATGTGGCCGTTGTTACCCCGGTCCGGGACGGCATGAATCTAGTGGCCAAGGAATTTGTCGCCGCACAAGATGCCAACGATCCCGGAGTATTGGTGCTGTCAAGCTTGGCTGGTGCGGCCCAGGAACTGAGCGGCGCGCTTCTGGTGAATCCGTACGATAACGCTGCCGTTGCACTCGCTTTGCAGCAGGCGCTCGCCATGCCGCTCGCTGAGCGGCGCTCGCGGCAGGAGAGCATGCTAAATTCGCTCCGAGCCAACACGATTGCCGACTGGCACGAATCCTTCGTTTCGCGGCTGTCAGTGTAAATCAGCGCTTGGATGCGGGCGAGATCCCCATCGGCCGTCTGTCCCCCGCTTGGCCGTACTCTCCCAACTTCATTTCGGGACAAACTTACCGAGAGTCGGCGCGGACAATATCCCGAATCATCGCCGGGCCAAAACGTTGTAAACGCGGGCGGTGATTCCACGTTAAGCTTTCCTTAGCAGACGGTCAGGTATTGCGTTTGTTGTGCGTTGGCGGGCGGTGCAAGCTGTCTTCGTTCGATCCATTTAGTCAACGGAGAACCGCCATGACCAACCAACTCAATCTCGTCGCTCGGCTCGGACAAACACTGCTGGCCGTTATAGCCACGGTCGCTTCCGTGCTCGTTTTCCAGTTGCCGTAGCTCACGGCAAGGTCACCAATGACGTCCTCCATGGAATCCGCGGCGGCGTTCAATTCCCGGCTGGTGTTCAGCCGGGGTGCGCCCTGTAGGGCCGCACCGCGGAGCCTGGGCGCCCATCTGGTGCGGGTTCTTGCACACCTACGGGGTCTCGCACCCTTTGCGATGATTGCGCTGCCGGGAGGCGCCCTGATGGCGCTTCTGTGGTGGCTATATCGGCGGCGGGCATCGCGGCTGTTGGGGCGCGGGTCGAAACTCAATCTCGACGGGGTTCACCGGTGAATTGCCCAGCAGTTCTTACCGGCGGTCATGCGGCGAGTCAATCAGACGGCCGCCGACCGGTTGCGACGTCAACGACTCGCCTGAAGTCCCGCTCGGGGAGTGGGCAGCCATATTTGGGCCCGTGTCACTTTGTCGGCCGCCCGATTCAGCCCGGGCTGCGCGATGGCTATATAAAAATAGTCGCGCTGCGACCGCGCCGCCTCCGGCAGCAGTTTGACGTACAGGCGGGTCGAGCGCCGTCCGCTCGGGAAGCTCTGAATCGCCTTCGCCTGGTGAATGTAATCGACATTTTGTCTCGCCGTCGCAGGCTCGGTCCACCACACGAAGGACGAGTCGGTCAGTAATTGATTGCGATGGACGCGGACTTCGACGAAGCGGTCGCTGACGCTGACCTGATAGCCATTGACGACGATCTTCGATGGCGATGGCGCCGACCAAGGCCTGGCTTGAACCGCCGCCGCGGGCTCCTCCTTGGCGCCCGCCGACCGGACACCGTCGTTGACGGCCCGCACCGCGGGAGGACCCTCCGCGGGCGCCCACTCGCGAGCATCCACGTTGACGGCACTCGCCACCGCGCCGCTCGCGCCACTTGGTGCTTGTGCCGACCGGTGCCACATCTCGCCCATGCCGATCGCGGCGATCACGAGCACCGCGACGAACGCCGCGACGGGTACGCCCCTCGACCGTGGCCTCGTGGTGCCGGCGGCCGCGAGGTCATGCAGAGAAGTTGACGACACACCCGCCGCCACGTCGCGCGTCAGTCGCTGAACCCAGGCGTGAACGGGCATGGACCGGCCCGATCGATGCCACGACAGCCCAGCCTGCAGCACCCGCCATTGATCGCCTGTGAGCCCGCGAGGACGGTTGGCCTTGACACCGTAATTGCGGGCCTGGGTTGCCGGGCGGCCCGCGAACGGATGCACTCCGGCCAGCAACTGAAAACAGATGACCGCAAACGCGTACAAGTCGTCGCAGGGATCTGCGCCACGCCCCTCCAACTGCTCGCAACTCGCATAGGCGGGAGTTCCGTAGGTCGCCGGCGCTTTGGACACTCCAGGCGTCGTCGGCGGCTTGACTACTGTTTGGGCGGCGCCGAAATCGAGGATGCGCAGCTCGCCGCTGCGCGTCAGAAAAAGGTTCGATGGTTTGAGGTCGCCGTGAACGATTCCGCGCTCGTGCGCGTGCTGCAACCCGTCGCCCAGCTGCCTGATGATCTGCCACGCCTGCGATGGCGGAATCACGTTGGGCCGCATGCGATCGATGAGATCTCGTAGCAGCTCACCGTCGAGGAGTTCCATCGTGAAGAAGACGACTTCCTCATCCCGGTCGAGTTCGTAGAGTCTCACGATGTTCCGATGGCACAGGGCCCTGCCGGAGTGCAACTCGCGCGCAAGGTCCTTCATGGACTGGTCCGGAGACTCGCTGCCGACGTGCAATACCTTCAACGCGACGTGCTGCTCTGCATCGGGAAGCGATGCGCGATACCGATCGAGCGCTTTGAACACGGTCCCTGTACCGCCCGTTCCGAGCCTCTCCACAATGACATACCGCTCCCTCAGCATACGGCCGGGCGCAAATGCCCCGTGCGCCCCGGGATCCCCGGCGTTGCCTCTCCGCGCACCGAAGCGCAGATCCACCGTCGTCGCAACGGCCTCGGTGTTCACCACTCCCCCGATGGATTGAGGCGTCTCATTTAACTTTCTCGACAGCGGCAATTGACCAGAACTCCAGTGGCGAACGATCGCACGACCGGACGCGGAAGTATGTCAGATAACACCGCCAAATCCGGATGCAATGACCACAGGGCAGGTCCGCTGGGTAAGTCCAAGCCCAAAGAAGTAGGCAAACTCCCACGTGATGATGATGTGACGATCCATTGTCAATCTGAGTGCAATAAGGAAGGCTGGGGTCATCAAGGCCATCCACAACGGGTGTTCTCATGAATATCGCAGGCAGGATATTTTTTTTAATTGCATCAGTGCAGCTTTGCGCACTGGCGGTAGCACAAGCGCAAGACCCACAAGCGACCGGCAACAAGCGCGTCGACCCGAGCCCTGAAGTCAGAACTCCGACAACGCACGGCGGACTGAATGAAGCTGCACCTGCGAATCCACCGCCGACCATGACTAAGCATCAGATGATCGTGCAGACGGTAAGTTGCATGAGGAAGCGAATGTCCTCTGGCAAACCCATCTCGTACCATGAGGCGGCGAAGGCATGCAAAGATCAACTAGACAAGCAACGCGACAACTCGACGGCGGGCGCTCTAGTGGCGTCGGATGCTCCTGCGAAGCAGTGACCCGCTGCGATTGATCACTGTTCCAATCCAAGGCGCCGCAATAAATCCTTGAAACGGGGATCGTCCCGAATCGGGTCATACATCGGGTCCACTTTGATTTGCACCACCGCATCCGAGTGCTCCGAGTACGCTTGCTGCAGCAGGTCGAGAACCCCGTCTTTTTGGCCGGTACCCGAATAGGCCACCAACAACATTGGGGTTCGGTCAGCCCGCGAGCCAGAAACCCGTTCAAGTTTCACTAAGGCTTGGCGGGCCTCCTCCGAATGGCCCGAGCGGCTATAAACGGCCGCCGTCCACGCCCACACCCATGGCCCCGGATCGCGGGCCCGCCAAAGCTTGATCTCGTCAACCGCCAGGTCGTATCTGCCCAGTTGCAAATAAGACGGCAACAATAGGTCCCGCGCATGATTGAAATTCGGATCGAGTTCGAGCACCAAGCGGCATTGCTTCACCGCGCGGACGTATTGCCGCGAGTCATACAAGATCGACGCGTAATCGCTGGCAATTATCAGCGATAACGGATCCAGTCGCCGCGCCAGCTCGCTCTCGGCGAACGCCTCCTCGAATCGACCTTGCCACGAAAGAAATTCCGCATACCACTGGTGCGCGGTCGCATATTGGGGGCCGAGCTGAATCGCCCGGCGAAATTCTTTCTCCGATTCCGCCCAGTCGTAGTCGTAATTCTCTTTGATCAAGGCGAGCGAGGCGTGCGCCTCTGCAAGACCTTCGTCGAGTTGCAGCGCCCGCAAGGCCGCCGTCCGCGCCCGCGGCATCAGCTCGTTTTGCGGACCCACATGCCACGTGCTCATCAGTGTGAAAGTGTCCGCCAGCCCGGCGTAGGCGCGGCCGTAATCCGGATCCTTGTCGATCGCCTGCTGGAAGTAAGCGGCTGCCTGTCGAAATCCTTCCACCGTCCTCTTGTTCCAGAAATATCGGCCCTTCAGGTAGAGGTCATACGCTTCATATGGCTTCGCTCCCGGCATGGGCGCAGAGGCCTTTTGCTCCGCCTCGATCAGCCGACGCCCGCTCAGGCGCAACTCGATTTCATTGGCGACCGCGCGCGCAATCTCCGCCTGCAACTCCAGCAGGTGGCCCAGGTCGCGATCGTATTCGTGCGCCCACAGATGGCTCTGGTCCTTTACCTGGATCAGCTGCGCTGTGATACGCACCCGCTCCGAGTCGCGCCGTACGCCGCCCTCGATTACATACTGCACCCCCAAATCCTTGCCGATCTGGGGAATCAATTCCTGCGTGTGCTTGTAGTGCATCACCGAAGTCCGGGCAATGACCCCCAGATGGCCGGGATCGAGGTTCCCAAGCTGGCTGATTATCTCTTCTGTCAGCCCATCGCTGAAATACTCCTGCCCCGCATCCCCGGTGAAATTCTCAAAGGGCAGCACCGCCAGCATGATTCTGCCGGGCTGCTCAGCAAGACCGTGCCGTGAAACCGCCGGCCAAATGGTATACGCCACGATCAGGACCAGCGCGACCGCCGCGGAGGCGATGACGGCCGCTCGCCAATGCCTTGCGCCTCGCCCGTGCGGGTCCAATTGAATGTCGGGCGGGCCGCCCGCACCAGGAGGCGGCGCAGGCTCTTGCATCTCCCGCGCGTCCATCTCCGGCGCTTCCATTTCCGAGCCGCCATTGGCGGTTTCTGTAACCGGCAGCAGAAACCGGTAACCCCGGCCTTGCACGGTGAGGATGTAGCGGCGATCGGCGGTCTCGCCCAACGCTTTCCGCACCATGAATATGGTCTGGGTCAGGTTCGACTCTTCAACGACGCTGTCCGGCCAGACCGCTTTCAGCAGTTCGTCTTTGGTCACAATCCTTGCGGCGTTTTGGATCAATAAGAGCAGGATATCGAAAGCCTTCGGGGTGAGTGCCACGGCCTCTCCGGCTCTTCGCAATGCGCGGCTTTGAGGGTTGAGGACGAATTCGCCGAAGCGGTACAAGTGATGGGTCAGGCTGGGCACACCACGGATTTTAGAGTCTTTGAGAACTTTTGAGCGCCGATTTTAGGATTTATGGCCGACATGCGAAGTAGCGTTTGCTGCGGGGATGGCGATTTGGCGAAAGCCGGGTGACTGCTAATTCCAGGCAGAAGAGGCAACGAGTCAAGGGCTCTTGGGCTCCCACACCCGGAACCCCGAAAACAAAACTTTCATGAAGGAGATTCTTATGTCGCGCAGAAACGTTTGGAGCGTTCTTCTGATTCTAATCGGCTGGGCCTCGCTCGCCGTCCCGGCATCGGCACAGCATTTTCAGCAGGTTAACGGCACTCTGACGAGTGTTTCGGCTGGCCGAAACGAGGTTTTTGGCTTCGATACCCATGCCAGGGTCTGGCGACTCAATCCCAAGACGAACTCCTTCGACAAAATAAAGAATGTGTTGCTGGACGACATAGCAGTGGGTGGCGGCACCGTCTACCAGCTTGACGAGGTATGGGGGATAGACGCTAGCCTCAATGTTTACAGGTTCAACTACACCACCAAGGCGTTCGATCAAATACCAGGGGCTGCCCTCTCGCAAATCACGGTGGGCTTGGGCAACGAGGATCAGTGCCATCCCTATGAAGTCTGGGGCGTCAGCGCTATCCAAGAGGTTTTCAGGTACGACTACTGCTCAAACCAGTTCAACCAAAGCCCAGGTAGTTTCCTGACACAGATCGCAACCGGCGGGGGCGACGTATGGGGGATAATCACCGGCCAGATCTACCACTACAGTTTTGGCCAAGAGAAGTTCGTCCAGATTCCAGGCACCCTGACACAGATCGCCGTGGGAGTGAATGACGTATGGGGAGTCAACGGCTCTAATAATGATTACAATGTTTATCGCTACGATCCCGCCGGCGGCGTGTTCAACAGGATAGGGGGAAGCACCGCTCAAGTCGCGGCTGGCGGGGATGGCGTCTGGATCATCGACACATCCGACAATGTCTGGCGCTTTGACTCCAGCGCCGAATCGTTTCTCCAGGTTACAGGTGCTCTCAATAGTATTGCCGTCGGATCCGGAACCGGCGTCTTCGGAGTCAGTAGTTCAGATCAGGTCTTCACCTTCGTTCGACCGTAGATGATCCGAATCTCGGCAACCGGGTGCTGCACTCACGGGATTGCGCGCGCCGCTCCCCCCAGACCGCCGGTCCGGTTCCGGCGTCTGGGGTTCGGCTCGTCCGGAAACATCCTCATCCGAGGCTAGGTAAAGGGCGCGATACATGCTGCACCGCCGCATGTCGGCGTTTTGCCCACTCTGCGCCGTGCGGGCCCTCTCTACGGGTCACGTGCACTGGCACAGCTGGGCACTTGAGTTCGCCGACCGTTGGCGCGTACCCGACTCGCCGATGCCGGGCGACTCCTGCAGTCGGCTCGGACGGGACTTGTTGAGACTTCGGGACGGTAAAGCGTCTCGCTATGAGGCGGCCGCGCCCCGGCTGGGCTCGGGTCCCCGTGACCCCGTCCGCAGGTTCAACAAGATCAACCCGCCAATGGTGATGGCGACACCGAGACACGCGTACAGGCCGATCGATTCATGCGCGAAAAGCCCCCACAACAGGCCCCAGATTGGCAGAACGTAGGTCACCGCAGCGAGTTGAGTGGGCGTGACATGTTCGAGCAAGCGGTAGTAAAGCAAGTATGCGATACCACTGCCCGCGAACCCGAGCACTGCAATGGCGGTGAGGGAGGCCATTTGCAGCTCCGCCGGCCGCTCGCCGCTCAATGCGACGGGCGTGAGCATGAGGGTCGCAAGGCTGAGTTGCGTGGTGGCCAGACCGATCGGATCCAATCCTCCCAGCTTGAGTTTGGCCACGAGGGTGGCAACGGCGTACGCCACCGCGGCGAACCCTATGATAGTGGCGCCGATGACGATATTCGCGGACCCGCCCTCCACGGTGGAATCGTTTCCATGGGTGGCGATAACCACGAGTACCCCCGCGAACGACAGGAGTACACCGGCAATGGTGAGCACTGTGGCTCGAGTACGGTAAACCGCCATCGAAAACAGCAGCGTCCATATGGGTGTCGTCGCATTGAGTACGGCGGCAATGTTGCTCGGCACCGTGCGCTCACCCCAAGCGAAGCAGGTGAACGGGATCGCGTTGTTCAACAGTGCAACCAGCACAAGCCATGGCAGCAATCGGCGGGGAGGCAATTTGTTGCCGCCCACGCGCATGATGATCCAGAGCAGGCTCGCACCCAACGCGCAACGGAGCATCGCCACCCAGAGCGGCGGAAACGAGTGCCCGGCGATGCGGATCATGAGAAAAGACACTCCCCATACCGCCGAGAGAAGAAGAATTTGAATGGCGTACTTTATTTGCATGTGCTTGGCGATGATTACGGTGGGGATTCCCTGCGTCGTCCGTGGATGAGTTCACGTTAGAGTAACCAAATCGACCGGCCAATACGCGCCGCTTTCGGACCTCGAAACCAAAGATCCGAAGCGGGGAATGACCCGAAGGTTGTCGGCTTGGTCTATGTGGCGGCCTTTGCACCAGGCGACGGCGAATCCGTCGCGAGCATCAGCAAACCCTATCCCGCCGCTCCGCTCGGCGCCGAACTACGGCCCGACTCCCAGGGATTTTTATCGATAACACCGAAGGGGATTGCTGAGGATTTCGCAAGACGAAACCATCATGGTTTGTGATTGCCGGCAATGACCGCGCCATTCCTCCAGAATTCGAGAAGGCGGGCGCAGCACAACACGAGCACTCGGGCACGGCTGCGCTGGTGCGGGCGCACATTCAAAGACTGCGGCTCCAATACTGCCCGATCAGATCGTGCCCGAAGCTATGATGCGCCGACTCCTCGATCAGCGAAAAGCCGGCGGCTTCGTAAATGCGACGCGCAGCAATCAGCACATCGTTGGTCCACAAGATGATCTGGCGGTACCCGGCAGACGTGGCGAATTGGATGCATTCATCGACGAGCTTTCGTCCCACACCGAGACCGCGACCCCTGGGGTCTACCAACAGGCATCGCAGCTGCGCCGCATTGTTGTCCTTCTCCGAGCGCACCATAAATACGCAGCCAACGCGCTCGCCGTCGACCTCGGCCACCCAAAAGCGTTCCGCCGCCGGGTCATGTTTGCTGGCAAACCTTGCAAAGAGCGTAGCGACAAGTGCTTCAAATTCCTCATTCCAGCCGAATTCGTCGGAGTACACCCTTCCGTGGCGCTCGATCGCCCAGCCAACGTCACCTACGCGGTACGGTCGAATACTCACGCACCGCTCTTGGCTGGTGGGAAGTGCGGACAGGGACTCTTGAAGAGCTCGAATGCCGCGCAGCAGCTGGGTCCGCTTCGGCACGGACAGCGGGTTTATCATTTCGCCGATGCGGCGCCGCGATTGATGATCGAGCTCAGTAAATTTCTTCCGCCCATTGGGCGTGAGCGAGAGAATTGCTCGTCGACCATCATCGGGTGATGGCTTGCGTTTAACTAGGCCAGAGTCTGCGAATTCTTGAAGAATCCGACTGAGGTAGCCCGCGTCTAATCTCAACAGAGAGATCAGTTCGCGAGCCGTGACCGTCTTGCGGGATCCAATCTCGAATAATACGCGCGCCTGAGTGAGCGTATAGCCGCTTGCCAGTAACGATTCTTCCAGGATTCCAATCCGCTGCGTATAGAAACGGTTGAAGTTTCGTACGGCTTCGATTTGAACTTCCAGTTGGGGTTCCAGCGGCGATCTCCAATGCCTCGCTGCAGTTTGCCGAAGATACTTGACGGAGTCAAGTAAATGAAGTTATCTGAATCAATTGCATTGATGCTTCCTACGTCAATTCGGCTTCCGAAAGCGAAACAGGAACTGGTCGGTGTGCCCGCGGACAGACGGGTCGAACACTTTTTTGGTATGGTCATCGTCCTTGTTTGCAAGAATTGAGCTCTCGGCATCGAGCTTAAACCCCGCTGCCAGCACATCCGTCTTCACTCGTGCCGGATCGATCCGGTGCAGAGTTTCGGTCGCGCCAATCCCTGAGCCCGCTATCGCTGCGTGATCCAACACGACATAGACACCGCCTGGCTTCAGGGCTGCAAAGACTGCCTTGTTGAATGCGGGTACATCGGCTGGTCCCATAAATTTGTCGTAGAGATCGTGATAATTCTGTCGAATTAACACGGCATCGAGTCCCGACGGCAATGCGGATGCGATCGGGTCCTCACTGACGATGACATTGGGCGACTGACTTGCCAGCTCTTGCATGTGCGCCAGTGCTTCGGGATGGACCTTGACGACTTCGGCCGTTTCAACCGCGTAAACTTTTCCGGACGGTCCGACGGCCTGGGCAAGGGATGCGGTAAGGCGCCCAGCCACGATATCGGCTACTTTGTCTCCCTTTTTAAGCCCGATAAATTTGATGACTTCGGGCGCCTTCCAAGCGGGATCGACCGTTGGTGCGGAAGATTGCGACCATGCGCTCGTTCCGGCGGCCATGGAGATAGCCAACGTTAAAGATAATCCGAGACTTCGCATGTGCCAATCCTTCCAGGTAGTTTCACAGTCAGCGGCGGCCTGATTTGCGCCTCAGTCTGAATCTTTCGCTTGGGTTTTGGCAAATTTCAACGATCCGTTTCAGCCCTATACTTTCGACAACGATCCGAGTCGCGATTACCTGTTAGTTCGCCGATAGTAGCCAAAAATGGTGGTTCTCGGAGATGGCAGCGTCGTATCAGCAGGCAGTGGCCAGGCTGCGGCTTTTGCGCAACAGTCGGCTTCTTCAGCCAGTGAACATAATCTGGACGACTCGCCTCCGCGCGAGAATGAGTCATTTTCCTACAGAAATAAGCTTGCAAAGGCGAGATGCTATGTGGCGTCGATGAGAAAGCCCTTGTTGCGGAAAAGCACTCAGGAACACACCATGTGCGATCAGGAAGTAGGGAGACTACGCCGGCTGCGAACCACGGCGCTGCGGGTCCGGGCGATCGCCCAAGCGCTCGGGCCGCGCGATTCGTTGCTGGACCGCGGCGGATGCGCTGCATGGCGCGTCGCGCGCACCGTTTCCGGACGATTGCGCGCTCATCCCTATGACAGCTTTCAGAAGGACCCCGGAGTCGGCGTGATCGTTGCGAACAGCCTCGCGGCAGCGAACGCCGCGTTCGGCGTGAAAACGCGGCGCCAAGGGCTTTTGAGATTCGAAGCGCATTTGCGAGCGTTGGCGCGCGAATTGTCCGATTTTCGGGCGCTCGCCTGCGCCTCCGACCTCAGCGACAGTTTGGATCGGTCGCAAAGCGAGATTCGTGCTTTGCTAGCCGCTTTGGCTTATGAAACCGGCGGGGTTCAAGCGCCGGATGCCTCGGCGATGGCGCCGGTTATGAATGCAGGCAGCGCCACTACCGCCGATTCCGACTGGCCCTACCTCGCCTTCTAATAGACCTACAAGGGTCGCGGTGATCGGCCGACCGCATTCGCTGTGGCGCACCCCCATAGTGCTTGGAGTTCTGTTTCCGCTAACGCACAATCAGGAGGGTTCCATGAGCACCTTATTCAGCGAAAACGTTCCTGACCCTCCCAGTCCTGAACAACCCCCGTTGGCGCCCTATGATCCCCCCGCACCCGCTCCGCAGGCCGAAGCGTGGCGCAGAGCCTTGAAGGTGGTTACGGGCGAGCTGTCGCGGCGAGTGACGTCGGTGCCGAAGTTGGTCGCGACAAACTCACGATTCGGACCCGTACCATAAGTACACCCGTCCCTGACGACCCGGCGACCGGCCCGGACTACTGCGACGGAGCCTGCTTCAACGGCTGCCAGCCACCCCCCGGCGGAGGTTCCGACGAATTCGTCTGCATCGTCTGGCCGTTCCTCACCCACTGGTAGCCCTGGGTCATTGGCACGTTGTAGTACGTCCTTCCGGACGGATCCGTCATCGTTGCCGTCCCCGTCAAAATGGAATCGAACGAGTCGTACTGATGCTGCATTGCGGCCTGCGTGCGCTTCGCGCTGGCGAGGTTGCTGTCGAATGCCTTTTGCTGTGCCGCCGTGATCATGTTGATGTTCCGCGTTGCTGCATCGATAAAACCCTGCTCCGTCCTTACCCACTGCGGGTCGCTCTTCGCCGACTGGATCATGTGCAGCACGAGCAACTTGCTCGCCTCCATCCGGTCCGCCGGCGCCAGGCATCCGACGAGCAAGTTCAACCCCCACTGATGAATCTGCTGGTACAAAAATGTGCCGGCGATCATGTATACCTGCGTCGGCTTGCCGTTATGCGTACAGCTGTACAGCGCCTCACCCGCATCGTGCTGGGCGTACGGAGTACCCTGCGCCAGCGGTCCATTCGCCACATCCTCCCGCTCGGCGCCGCTCACGAACTTCAGCCCCTGGCAGTTCTCTTGCAGCGAACTCTCCACATATTGCCGCGCGTATGACGCCCCTGGAACGTAGGGCCGCGCCGTACGCGGCGCTCCATACCATGGCGCAAAGAAATACGCCGGCCCGGGGTCGCCCAAGATCAGCATCACTTGTTTATCCGGGGAGAGCACCCGCAGAAAGTACGAATAGTCGATCGGCCCGCGCCGTATCAATCCCCCTTCAGTTTGCCAGCGGGAGGGAGCGTCGATCGTGAACGCATGTTCGTTCGGATCGGTAAATCGCGTCCAGTCATCCGCGTCGGCCCTGCTCCTCGGGGCCAGCCCACAGACCAAAGCCATCGAAACGCATAGCAAGGTGCGACGCATAGCGAAATCTCCGCAGTCGACCGTTCGTCACGCCACGCCTTGTATACGAAAAATATCCAGCATTGGCAATCGCCGAACGGGATCTCCGGGTCAGTGACGCCGATCCGGCGCCCTCCCCGGGGCTACTCCCGCCCGGATACTCCGCGACCGCGGGCCGAGGAGTGTCACATGTCCATTCCGCCCATGCCGCCGCCCGGCGCGCCCTGTGAATGCTCATCATCCTTCGGCGATTCAGCGACCATGACCTCGGTCGTGAGCAATAGACCCGCGACCGAGGCGGCGTTCTGCAGCGCCAGACGCGTGACTTTGGTTGGATCCAGGATGCCCATTTCGACCATGTCGCCGTACTCATCCGTCGCCGCGTTGTAGCCGAAGGTGCCCTTGCCCTCACGGACTCGGTTGAGCACCACGGCGGCGTCTACCCCGGCGTTTGCCACAATCTGGCGCAGCGGCTCTTCGATCGACCGGGCCAGGATCTTGATACCCGTCGTCTGGTCATCGTTGGCGCCAACCAGTTTCTCAATGGCCTTGAGCGCGCGCAGAAAGGCCACACCGCCGCCCGGAACCACGCCCTCTTCGACGGCCGCACGCGTCGCGTGCAATGCATCTTCGACACGGGCCTTCTTTTCCTTCATTTCGATTTCGGTCGCAGCACCGACCTTGATCAAGGCGACACCGCCGGAGAGCTTGGCGACGCGCTCCTGCAGCTTTTCCTTGTCGTAATCGGAGGTCGCTTCCTCGATCTGCTGGCGTATGCTCTCGACACGGGCTTTGATGTCCGCAGCCTTGCCAGCGCCGTCGATGATCGTGGTGTTCTCTTTCTCCACCAGCACCTTCTTCGCTTCGCCGAGATCGCTCAGCGCCGCCTTCTCGAGCGACAAGCCGACTTCATCGGAAATGACCTTGCCGCCCGTCAGGATCGCGATGTCCTGCAACAGGGCCTTGCGACGATCGCCGAAGCCGGGCGCCTTGACGGCGGCGACCTTGACGATGCCACGGATCGTGTTGACCACAAGGGTGGCGAGCGCCTCGCCCTCGACGTCTTCGGCGACCAGCAGCAATTGGCGGCCGCTCTTGGCGATCGCTTCGAGCAGCGGCAACAATTCGCGAACGTTGGCAATCTTCTTATCCACCAGCAGAATCAACGGTTTCTCGAGTTCCGCGCTCTGGCTCTGCTGATTGTTGATGAAATACGGCGACAAGTAGCCGCGATCGAACTGCATGCCTTCTACCACTTCGAGTTCGTTCTCGAGGCCCTGACCCTCTTCGACCGTGATCACGCCTTCCTTGCCGACCTTCGCCATGGCATCGGCAATGGTCTTGCCGATACTCTCGTCGGAGTTCGCGGAGATCGTGCCCACCTGTGCGATCGCCTTCGGATCCTTGCAGGGCTTCGAGAGCTTCTTGAGCTCTTCGGTGGCCGCAATAACCGCTTGGTCGATGCCGCGCTTTAAATCCATCGGGTTCGCACCCGCGGCAACGGATTTCAGGCCCTCGCGGATGATGGCTTGTGCGAGAACGGTGGCGGTGGTGGTGCCGTCACCGGCTTCATCGGAGGTATTCGACGCCACCTCCTTGACCATCTGCGCGCCCATGTTCTCGAACTTGTCTTTAAGTTCGATCTCCTTGGCGACGGAGACACCGTCCTTTGTGACCGTGGGGGCGCCGTAGCTCTTGTCGAGCACTGCATTGCGGCCCTTGGGACCCAGCGTTACCTTGACGGCATTCGCCAGAACATTCACACCCCTGAACATGCGTTGCCGGGCGTCGTCGCTGAAGCGTACGTCTTTTGCGGTCATTGGCTGATACCTCTGGTTGAATTGGTTAACGACGACGATTCAAGCGTTACTTGCCTTCGATCACCGCCATGACGTCTTCCTCGCGCATGACGACCAGCTCATCGCCATCCATCTTTACTTCAGTACCGCTGTATTTACCGAAGAGAATCCTATCGCCGACCTTGAGGTCGACCGGGCGAATGTCGCCGTTCTCTAAAATCTTGCCCTTGCCGACGGCTACCACCTTGCCGAATATGGGTTTCTCAGTCGCAGTATCCGGGATCACGATGCCGCCTGCCGATTTGCGCTCTTCTGCTTCTCGTTTCACGATGACACGGTCATGGAGGGGACGAATCTTCATTTAACAAGACTCCTCATGCTTAGAGTATGGGCTGGCCGAAGCGAAGGTTGTTTAGCACTTCCCGCTCAGAACTCCCTATCATGGGGGCAGATTTCGCCGATTCAAGGGACCAAGAGCGCCGTGTTCGCGTAAAAGGGAGCCGGATGCGGATGCGGGTCCCATGCCCCCGCTGCTCGCCACCCGCGCGGTCGCCATTACTCGTGGCAGCTTATCCCACGAAAGTAGAAACGCCCGCGGCGTTTAGGCGTGTTTCACAGGCGGCGCCACTTGAAGTTTGCCGAATTCGATTCAATTCTCGAAACTCCGCTTCAGTTATTATCGTGCCTTCGTAAATGAGGGATTCGATCGGAAACTGGCGGTCCGGGTCCCTGTCCCAAGCTCGACAAACGCCGTTAAAAGTGCAGCTCACGGGGACGCCTTGGACATCGGCGAACTCTGTTCCAGCCGGGAAAAAACTAGGCAGCATCGTTGGTCTTCCACCCTTCATGCAGCGATTATGCGCTCTATTACCGATGTGCACCCGTGTGGTCGTTGGTGCGGCGCACTCCCCTGGTTCAGCTGCGCCTTGAAATTGATGCTTCTGACTTCCGCTGGGCGGAATTGCAATCGTATGTGGGATTGCGCCCAGACGCCTTAGTCTCGAATAATCACCGTTTGGAATTAATTCCTTGATGCTGCCTGTGGGCACTCGCAGACGACGCATGTCCCTGCATGATCGAGGCGCGTGATGTGGAGCTTCGCTCCGAGCAGCGATGCGCGGTAGGTCATCGTACGTAACCCCAGTCCCGTCGCACTGATCTCGGGGAGCGTCAGGCCTTCGCCGTCATCGCGGATTTCCAAGCGCACGCTCGCCGCCTCAATGTCCAGTGTCACCCTGATCGAGTTCGCGTGTGCGTGCTTGAGGGCATTGGTGATCGCCTCCTGCGCGATCCGATAGAGGTGATCGGACGCCGCCGGACTGAGCCCGAGGCGCGTCGTTCCGATGGTTGTGAAATCAAGAGTCGGCCCGGATCCGGTCTTAAGGCGCGCAACGAGCTCGCGCAGACCGGCGATGAGGCCTCCCTGGGTCTCGGTAACGGGCGACAGGCCCCGCGCAATGCTTCGGCACGACTGCAGCGCGTGCTGCGCGACATCCAGAGCACGGTCGAGGTCCGTCACTTGGAGACTCTTGCCGTGGCGCATGCTGCTCACGAAAGCCGACAACAATAGTGAGAGACCCGTCAGTTCCTGACCCAAACCATCGTGCAAGTCGTCCCCGAGCCGCCGCTGCTCATGTCCGATCGCGTCGAGCAATGCCGCCTCCAACTCTTTGCGCTCCGACATGTCCCTGACCACGCTGAGGAACACAGATTGTCCGCCGTGCAACGCCTTGCCGAGTGACAGCTCAGCTGGAAACGTCGAGCCGTCCTTGCAAAGACCGACGTGGGACATTCCTGGGCTCATTGGGCCCCGCTCGAGGGCTCTTAAATACTCATCGCGCCGCGTCACGTAGCGCTGGAGAAGCTGTGTCGGTACCAGCGTCTCGAACGGCATCCCAACCAATTCATCCCGCTCGTAGCCGAATAGCTCGGCGCTTCGAGCGTTCGCGCGGCTGATAGTCCAGTCACGATTGAGGACAAAAGCGGAGTCTGGTAAGTAGTCGAAGATTTGTTCGTAGCGGTCCATTTCTCTTTCGCCAAATGCCTTTAACTGCGGGAAATCCGTACTCGCACCGACTCCTCCAACAGTCCGGGTCCGAAGTTGCGCATTCGGTCCATGAAACTATGAGAGATCTCGTATCCGCGCGACACCAGCAACGTCCCCAGGTCGGTGCGCAAGTCGTCCATCAGAACCATTCCTGGAACTACTTCGCGCAGACGAATCTCGCGCAATTGTGGACCAGAATCGGTCATACCTTGTAGCGCGATAAGATGTGCGAGCAGCGACGAGTTCTTTGCGCCCCACCGCGCGCCAAGAGTAGCGATCGCCGTCTCAGCACTCTCGCCGCGACTTATGAGGGCATCGAATTCAAGCGCATTCATTAGCACGTTGGCGTTTTCCGCGATCTCGGCGGATGGCGGGTCCTTCAGTTCTCGTGAACGCGTTGCATAGGCGACGATGGCGGCTACATTCTCAAGACGAGGGATTCGCGCCAGCAACCCCTGAGTGACTTGGGGGACTTCTGCAAGCAACAATGCTTCGCTCGCATTGAGTGGCTCCCCGTTGACCGCCTTCTCCACCAATTCGATAGGCAATGAAACGTAGCCCACCTGGGACAGTAGCGCCGCCGCTTCAAGCTCCCAGCTCGGTTTTAGCCCTGCCGCGGAGGCAAGGTCGGTGGCCAAGCGCTTAATCCGGCTGCCTCGCCCGAAAGCGATCGGATTGACGAGCGCAAGGACATCCACTAGTGCGCGAATGCTCCCCAATACCGTTTGCTTCAGCAACGTCTTTTCCGCCGTGACTAACTGATGTTGCCGCACCGCTGCCACGACCGCCGCAGTGAGCTTCTCCGGCGCGCACGGCTTGGTCAAGAAACGGAAAATCTGTCCCTCGTTGACCGCCGCCACTGCGGCATCTCGTCCCGGCTCACCGGTGAGCAGAAGTCGCGTGGAGTCCGGCCATGAGGTCTTGACTTTCGCGAGAAACGCCGCACCATTCATTCCCGGCATTCGCATGTCCGAGATTACGACGGCGGCTCCGTCCATTTGTTGAAGCACGGCGAGACCTTCGGCTCCGCTCGTCGCGGTGGCCACATTGAAGCCATGGCGCAAAGTTAACTTCAGCCCATCGAGCACACGGGGTTCGTCATCAACGCATAAGATGGAGGTCAGTGCGGGATTCATGGACTCAAGTTGTCTCCTGAACGCCAAGCAGCGCTCTCACACGTTTCATCAACGACTCCCACGAATCGGGAAAGGGAACTCGCCCCACCGCCTCGTCGAATTGGTATCCTGTGATGCGAGTAAACCCTTCACTGACCCACTTCGTGACGCCATCAACGTCGGTCACAATGATCGCGGTCATTTGACCAATCTGTGTCATCCACACTCGATACCGATGGTTGTCGGCATCGGCCTGCCGTGTGCGAATGACAAAAGCAATTGCACCAAATGCGAACGCGATGCCAAGGCCGATACCCAACACACGGGCGGTTCGGCTGATTGATAATGTTACGGGTAGACATCTCGCGATGAGCGCTGCGGCGACGATCAAACCCAACGTCAGTGTTGCAAGCAGTTTCTGGGCGTTCATCGAATCGCTCGCTGTGGTTTGCGCGTCTGGGCTACGATCGCGATGGATTACCCCGGCGGAAACGAGCCGAGTGGCGGCTTCCACGCCGGGTGGACTTATCCTCGGGAGAGCGCCTGTGCACTACGCGGAACTCACTGTAGCTGTGGGGACATTCGGACACTGTCGCGTAGGCCTGACAGATCGTGTCCGGTTTTTCCTGACAACATCGCGTCCCAGATACAGGATGGGACGACCCTTACAGATCATGCATCCGAAGCGTCACCGCCTTGCGGGCGCAGGATCAATTTCTGGGATGCGCTCTAATCCTTGCTATCCCGACCCGGGGTCTTGGGCACATAATCGCGAAGAGGTTACGGGTCGTGTCCCGACCGTACTCTTCGTGGCAGAGCGGCTCGCCAAGGGAGAGGAATATGTGGACGCCTGATTTTTATTGGTGGCTCAAACGCTCCGCAGGCTCGCGCTATGGGGCGGCTGTGCTCTCCGTGGTCGCTGCGCTGTTCATCGCGCGATGGCTGGATACCCGATACGGTTTCGAGCCTTTAACCCCGTTTCTTTGCGCCATCCTGTTCAGCGCCTGGATTGGAGGAGCCAAGCCGGGCGGGCTCGCGCTGGTACTCAGTCTTGCGGCCTTCCACTATTACCTCCTCATGCCCCGCCATCCGTTGGATGCGCAGATGAACCTATCGCGCCTGATCCTTTCTGCGCTGACAGGCCTCTTTATCGTGATACTGAGTACCAAACAAAGGAGCGCAGCAGAGGCGCGGCGGGAGAGCGAACTGCGCTTGCGGCAGATCGCGGAGAACATTCGGGAGTGCATCTGGATAGCAACACCGGCTATGGATCAGGTGCTCTACGTCAATTCCGCTTACACGAGCATCTGGGGACGATCTGTGGAGAGCCTGTGTCAACGGCCCAAGTCGCTCTTTGAAGCGATTCACGCCGAGGATCGCGAGCAAGCGACCGGCATCATTACAGGGCAGCGGCAACAGGGATTTGACATTGAATACCGGATCGTAAAACCAGATGGTGCTGTGCGATGGATCCGTGACGTTGGGTTTCCGGTGAAAGATGAGTCTGGGATAGTTTACCGGATCGCCGGCATTTCCGAGGACATCACCGAGCGCAAGCAGGTCGTTGAAACGTTGCGACAGAGCGAATTCGACCTGGCCGAGGCACAGCGCGTCACCAAGCTTGGCAATTGGACACTCGATATTGCCACCGGCATCGTCCGGTGGTCAGAAGAGCTTTATCGGATATTCGATATCGATAAGAGGACTTGCGCAGGCACTTATGAGATTTTCTTGTCCCGAGTCCACCCGGACGACCGGCCGATAGTCTCCCAAGCCAGCGCCGAAGCCCGATCGGATGGGAAATCTTTTGAAATTGAATACCGCATCAGGACACCCAGCGGGCAACTGAAGCACATCCACGAGATTGGATACGCCAGCAAAGATTGCACAGACTCTGTCTCAGCCTTGTTCGGGACCGCTCAAGACATCACTGAGCGCAAACAGGCGGAAAATGCGTTTCGCGACTCCTCGGTCCAGCTTCGGGCACTGTCCCGGCGCCTGGTTGAATTGCAGGAATCCGAGCGCCGGGAACTCTCCCGCGAACTCCACGATCGGGTCGGCCAGAACCTGACCGCACTGAAAATCAATATCGATATGTTACAGCCGGCACTCGCATCGCACGGCAACGAGGACGTTCTTGCACGGGTGGCTGATTCCGCGGCGCTTCTCGAGTCGACGATGGACGCGATTGAGAACGTCATGTCCGAACTGCGACCGCCAATGCTCGACGACCACGGCCTCGCCGCAGCGCTCGACTGGCATGCGAGGAAATTCTCAAAGCGAACGGGCATCGCGGTGGTGGTGCACGCCGGTGAGCCGGCCGCGCAACCTGCACCTCATGTCCAAATCGCGTTGTTTCGCATCGCACAGGAGGCCCTCAACAACATTGCAAAGCATGCCGGCGCTCGGCGCGCCGAAATCGCGCTCGATCAGGAGAATGGCGACTGCGTAATGTCGTTGCGGGACGATGGAGTCGGATTCGATGTCGGCGAGAATGCCTCTGACAAGCCTAAGATTGGCATCGGCATGGTGACGATGAGGGAACGCTCACAGGCGGTCGGCGGCCGTTTCGAGGTGCAAGCGTCGCCAGAGCGCGGGACGCGACTCACCGTGCGCGTTCCGTGCTGACATGAAGATCAGGGTACTAATCGCCGACGACCACGGCGTCGTGGCCGAGGGCTTACGCAAATTGGTGGAAGCGCAGGCTGACATGGAAGTCATCGCCTTGGTCGCGGACGGCCGTGAGGCGGTGCGCCGTGCAATGGCGGACCGTCCGGACGTGGTCCTCATGGATATCGCCATGCCCTCTCTGAACGGCAACGAGGCGACGCGGATCATCCGGGAGCGGTGCCCTCAGACCCAGGTCATCATGCTCTCGATGTACTCCGACTCGATTCACGTATACCGCGCACTGCAGGCCGGGGCCGCGGGCTACATCGCGAAGAAATCCGTCGCCAAGGAGGTGGTGGATGCGATCCGGATGGCCCATGAAGGTAGACACCATCTCAGCAGCCAATTGACCGAGGGATTGATCTACCACGTGGTTCACAATACCGCCTCGGAGGACCCCTGTATGCTCCTCAGCTCTCGCGAGCGTCAAGTGCTGCAATTGCTCGCCGAGGGGCACTCGGTCGTCGACATCGCGGAAAAGCTCTCGCTATCTCCGAAGACCGTGGAGACCTACCGCGCCAGGATGATGCAAAAGCTCGGGATCGGCGACTTTGCGAGTCTCATCCGATTTGCCATTCAGCAGGGCGTGACGCCCTTAGAGTAGCGGTATCGGTTTTTCTTCAGCTATTTAGCGGGGGTGGCATTGGTCCTCTTGGGGCGCATCAAGGTGAGCGCTCCCATGGACAGGGCGAGGAAAAGTCCAAAGCCGACGGCGACGTCATTGACGCGTACGCCGATGAAAGAGACGGCGGCATAGCCGCTCACCAGCGCGAGCATGCTCAAATTTTCGAAGAAGTTTTGAATCGCGATCGCGGAGCCCACTCCGGCGCCATCCTCGCCTTGCTTTTGCAAGAGGGCATCCAGAGGGACCACGAAAAACCCGCTGCAAATCCCCACCAATGCCATGAGGAGGAAGGCATAAGGCAAGGTGTGAACGAGGGACAACAAGCACACGCCCACGCCAATCAGGATGCCGGCGGGAAGCGCTCGATGCACGACTTCAAGGCGCACGAAGCGGGCCGCCAGTGCAGCACCCACCACGATACCGGCGGCCACCATCGCGGTCAGGAAGGCCGGCAATCGATTATTCGTCACCTTGAGTGCCACCGGCACCCAAGCGATGACGAGGAAGCGCAGCGCGGCGCCTGCGCCCCAGAAGAGCGCGGTGCCGGTCAGGGCAAGTCGACTACGGGGCTTCTGCAGGAGTATCCGCGTCTGCGCAGCAAACTCCTTGACGCTGTCGATGAGGGAGAAACTCGCCATCGCGACCGCCCGCTTCACGCGCGGAATGCACACTGCGATCAACGCCGCGGCGGCATAGCAGCCGGTAATCGCGCTCAGGGCCCCCTCGATGCTCCAATCCGTCAATGCGCCACCCGCGATGGCGCCGAGCAGAATCCCGGCTACGGTCGATCCTTCGATGAGGCCGTTGGCTTTGACCAGTTGCTTCGGTGCAGTGAGTTCCCCCAAGATGCCGTACTTGGCGGGCGAATACGCCGCCGCTCCGCATCCGACCAGGGCGTAACCTATGAACGGATTCACATTGAGGCACATGCTCAACGCACCGACAAATTTGACAAGGTTGGCCAGGAGCATCACCCGCCCTTTGGGCCACACATCGGCAAGAACGCCGACAAAAGGGGCGAGCAGGATGTAGGTGGCCACGAAGAAGGCTTGTAGAAGCGGGCCGCTCCACGGAGGAAAATGTTCTTTTCGCACGAGCGCGAGCGCGGCAAAGAGGAGTGCGTTGTCACCCAATGCCGAAAGAAACTGAACGCTCAAGGTCGCGCTCATGCCGGGCGACCACAGGCCCGAGGGCTTGGGGCTGCTCCGCGCGCGCTTGGACGCGCGGCAAGTGTGGCCCTCAGAGCGAGGTCGGCTGACCATTCATGTACGCCAGGGCCGCCATCCGGATCGCATCGGATTGGGTCGGATAGGTAAGCAGGATCGTCGCCAATTGGCGCATGCCGATGGGGGCGATCTCGGGATCACAATGCGTGCACCAGGGATCCATTAAATGACTTGGATGTTCAAGCTGTGCGCCAAACGAGAATCCATCGCATGCGCTCCAACGGCAAGCAAGAAAACGCTGAACCCGAACAACACTCGGAATTGAGGATGGTGAAGTTTGACTCCCATGTTAACGAGATTGTGTCGATGGAAACCGAGAAACAATATATTGTCCGCCATCTTGCACTTGAATGTCAGCTTCGCGGCGGCAATTACCTTATCGCCATTGCGCGGTCTGGGCCCGATCGCGTCGCGGAATGACCGGGACCTGGCGGCCAGAGCTGCCGGTCGAACAAGAGAATTTAGCGCCTCCAGGTTTGGAGGTGTCCGACAACTTAGGCTGTACCCGTGGCGGCCCTCGGTGAACGACTGGTATCGGGTAGCGTTAATTTTCCTGCGCTCAGGCACAAATGACGATCCCGGCGCAGGCCCTGTGTATACAATTATCCCACCAGCGGCAAATGACGGGCATTGCCACGACGCAGAGGCTCAACTTCGCGTGTGGCAGTCGACGCGATTCATGAGCACGCCGCAATCGGCAACATCTCCGGGTACATCGTTCTTTGGGGGCCAATGCAATGCAGACAGATTCTTTCGCTGGAATGTTCGATCAGAACGCAGACCAGTGGGCCCGGCACGAGCCCATGATCCTCTCGGATTTCACGGCCAGACCTAACGTACTGCAGGAACTCGCGCCCGTGACAGGCAAGCACGTGCTGGATCTGGGGTGCGGAGAAGGCTACGTTGCCCGAATGGTGGCGCAGGCAGGCGCTCGGTCGGTATTTGGCATCGATATCTCCAGCGAGATGGTCGGGCGCGCACAGCAGGCTGCCGCGAGCGCTGCACCGTGCCCGATGATTTTCAAGTGCGGCAATGTCACGAATTTTCAGGATTTTCCGCGCGAGCAATTCGACCGGGTGATCGCCGTGTTTATGGTCAGCTACTTGAGCTGCGCTGAAATGACCGCGGTATTCCGGACCGTGCGTTCGCGCCTCGCTGCGGGCGGGCGGTTCGTTTTCGCGGTACCGCACCCATTTCTGCCCTATATCCGCCCTCTGGAGAAGCCCGTTTACTTCGACTCAAAGGGACGAGACTACTTTGCCGGTGTCGATGAGTCCTATGAAGGGTACATCTGGAGACGCGATGGCAAGGCCGTTCCCGTCAGTTACATGCACAAGACTTTTGCCGACTATTTCAACGCCTTGGCCGCTGCCGGGTTCCAAACACTCCCCAAAATCATTGAACTTAAGGTTACCGAGGAGCATCTGGCTCTGGACCGTGCGTTTTTCGAAGGTGCCGCGGGTAATCCACTGCACGTACTGTTTCGTATTGATGCGCAGTAAGCATCCCGTTGCGCCACCTACGCGAGGGACGCGGATCGCTCCATGCGGGGTAGTCCTTGTAGGAGTACGTAATGGCCCCTTCTTGAGGTCACCCCCTAAAAGTCGGCGCCTTTCAAAAAATTCGCCGTCGGCACGGTTTGAAATCGATCAGGGTTCGCCTTCACCAGCGCGTCGGCCAGCGCGTTGGGGACGGCGCCGCGCGCATTCTGGTTGTTGTCCTGAAGTTCGGTCTGGTCCAGCTGATAATTCTGAAAGCTCTTGCTGAAGCGGTCGATATTGTCCATGTGCGCCTGGAATGAAGCGCTCCGCGCATCTTCGGCCGCATGCGCGTTGTTGGCCTGTATGCGCGCGTTATTACCCGCCTGGCGGCTGCGCTGTTCATCCCCGGAGAACTCCTGCGCCACCACCTGTCCGTTGATACTGTAGCTGTCGTAAATGGCCTTCAGCGTCGGTTGCTCCTGCGCGGCCGAGGACCGCGGGGCGCAGGTCCCGTTGATGCCCAAGGTGCGGCTGCCGAGCGCGTTGACCGCGGTAATGCTGAGCCCGAGTTCGCAGGACATCATCCCTCTGCCGTCGTGCAAATCGAGGTCGGCGTCGATCAGCACCGCCTCTACCGCGAGACGCTGCGGCGGAATGGTTCGTGATTGCGTGAGCTGAAAAACGGGCTGCGCATTCTTCTGCTGCACGACACATAGATAGGTATGCAGCGCGTCGCTGGTGGGGCAGAGGATCGGGCGGCTGGTCGCATAGCGCAGCCTCGCCTGCACCTTCGGATTGTTTGGGTCGTAAATCGGACCGACGGTGTTGCTGAGCAGCACCGCTTCTCCGCGCGGACCCACGATATAGGCGGAGCCATGCGAGGCAAACGTGATTCGCCAGCCGGCCGGCAGCTTCACTGCGCCGCTGCCATCGGGAAACCGCGTGGGCATGAGGGGCGGAACGGCACCCGCGTTCGACGCGACCGATGCGGGCGGGGAAGCCGAGGCGGCCCGCCACGCGTCGGTCAGGGCGTGCAGGAGTACCGGTTCCGTCTTCGCGAATCGCGCCGACTCGTCGTACAGAACAGCGGCCGCCGGATCGGCGCCGCGGGCCAGCGAAACGATGACCAGGCCGGCATATCTCGTATCACCCTGAGTCTTCGCGGCAACCGTGAAGAACGCGCCGAAATTCTGGCCATCGCGCGACTGAAACACTGTGCCCACCGCGGGAAGCTCCCCGAATTGGGAGTGCACATGACGGAGGACCGCGGCCATCGCCGCCTGCGGTGAGCCTTGCTGCACGGGCCCGTAGATGACGTGGCCGCCGCTCGGGTTGTCGATGACCTTGAGCGCGTCTTGCGCGCCGGCGACCGACGCCCATGCGACGAGCCCCAGCAACGCCGCAAGCCGCGCGGGATCGAGAGTGGCTTTCGCACGTAATGTCACTCGCGCGGCAGGGGCGTCGCCCCGGTATTTCCGCTTCAATGGCGCCTGCAGCGCCTTCAATGCCGTTGCATCCACGTCCTCCCCTCCCCTTTGAATGCGCAGTTTCCCCCACGGCATTGAGCACCGCGCGATGCGCTCCGAGGTGCCCATGACAGCATTGTCGGAAGTCCTTATCCGAGGGCAGACAATCATGCGCGAATTAGCGTCGAATACCATATTGCGCCGCACCATTGTGACCTTTTGCAACGAAATGTACGGCGAGGCCTAATCAGCAGCGTGCGATCGCACGCCTGAATATCGTGATCCCATATTTGTCAGCTTCATAATGATTCCGTGGCATATAATACATGATACATCTCCTGCTATGCCAGGAATCCAGCCGCGCGGAGCATTCGCAGACCATGGGCGACATCGATTTTGACGTGGTAGTCGTCGGCAGCGGCGTCGTCGGCGTGGCCGCCGCTCGCGCCTGTGCCATGCAAGGTATGCGGGTGTTGATCGTGGAGGTCCAGGCTCACCCGGGCTCTGAAACATCCTCGAGGAATTCCGAGGTTATCCACGCCGGGCTGTACTATCCGCCCGGAAGTCTGAAGGCGACGCTGTGTGTACGTGGTCGCCATGCTCTCTATGAGTATTGTGTTGCTCGGGACATTTCGCACCGCAAATGCGGAAAATTGGTCGTTGCAACAGAAGCCCATCAATACCCGCAATTGAAGGGTCTTTACGACCAGGCATTCCAAAACGGAGTCCGCGACCTGGTCTGGCTGTCTCCGGCTGAGGTCTCTGAGTTGGAGCCGAACGTCGCATGCAGCCAAGCCTTCTTGTCCCCGAGCACGGGAATCATTGACAGCCACGCGCTGCTTCTAAGTCTGATTGGCGACGTGGAAGCCGCAGGCGGCTGGATTGCGCTCAAAACGGAATTTCTGGAAGCCGTTCGACAAGCGCGCTCCTTTCAGGTGAGTACGCGCGCGGACGCCGATCACACGACCTTAAATTGTCGCTGGCTTATCAATAGCGCGGGTCTGCATGCCGTCACTGTGGCCCGGCGCATTGCCGGGCTCAACCCACGTTTCATTCCGAGAGCCTGGTTCGCCAAGGGACATTACTTCGCCGTGCCAGGGCGGCCCTTCTCACGGCTGGTTTACCCACTGCCGTCCGCGGCCGGCCTCGGCATCCATGCGACGGTCCAGTTGGATGGGCGGGTCCGTTTTGGGCCGGACGTCGAATGGGTAGACGCTCTCAACTACGACGTCGATGGTCGCCGAGTGGATGAGTTCTACCGGGCGATTCGCGCATACTGGCCGAACCTGCCTGAGGGAAGTTTGCAGCCCGCCTACTCAGGCATTCGCCCGAAAATATCCGGCCCCGGCGAACCGTCCGCAGACTTCCTCGTGAGCAATCCCGGCATCCATGGTTGCCCGGGCCTTATCAACCTCTTTGGGATTGAGTCGCCGGGTCTCACCGCCGCGCTTGCCTTGGGCGAGGAAGTGTGCGCGTGGATTCTGCGGAGCTGACAGCCGAACCCCGTCGCCCGCGCGGCGGGGTCGCCTCGACCACCGCCAGCACGGCATCGCTTCCTTCGAGAATATCCCGACGCACCGCCGCGCGCGCCGCTTGCGGATCCCGTGCCTTGATGGCGTCGAGAATCTCGTGATGGTACTCATTCAGCATGCGGCCTCCGCGCTGATAGGCATCCGAAATAAAAGGCCCGGCTCGCATCCACAGTCGGCGCAGGACGCCTCTTAGGATGGGTGCGTTACCGATGAGGGCGAGTTCTGCATGAAAAGCCTGATTCGCCGCCGTGCCCGTCGCGTGATCGCGACGGCGAATCGCCCGCTCGTTCTCCTGTAATCGCTTTTCCAAGCGCAGGATATCTTCCGGACCCGCGTTGCGGGCGGCCTGCTCCGCAGCAAGCCCCTCGAGCTCCATTCGGATGTTTCGTATCTCGATATACTCTGCTGCGGAGATGCTCGCTACTCGGATATCGCGGGCGTTCCGCATGACGAGCGCCTCGTCATGCACCAAGCGGAGCACCGCGTCTCGCACCGGCGTAATGCTGGTGCCCAACTGATCCGCGATCTCGGCGATTCGAATGCGGCTCGCTGCCGGTAATGCGCCCTTCATCAATGCCTCGACGAGAACCTCGTAGGTCTGCTCGCCCAGGTTACCGGTCCGCAGCGTGCTCAACTTGACGGTCATTTTTGTTCCCGCGTCACTGCCCAAGATTGTCTTGCCGACTTCCTCTGTCACACTCACCAATGTACCTCATCTAAAGAGGCGACGGCGGTCGCGCAGCACTTCGCGCGCAGCGTTGTGTCCCGCAACCCCCATGACGCCGCCGCCGGGGTGGGTGGATGCACCACACTGATAGAGCCCCTGGACGGGACTTCGGTAATCTGCATATTTCGGCGCCGGCCGCTGCACGAAGATTTGGTCGAGGTCAAGATTCCCATGAAAGATGTTCCCGCCAGGCAGGCCCACGAGCGCCTCGAGATCCGGGGGGACCATGATCTCATGATACACAATGAGGTCGCGAACACCGGGAGCAAATCTCTCCCAAGCTTTCAGCACCGCTTCGTATAACTCTCCGCGTCGGGTTTCCCAGCTTCCGGACCGAAGCGTGTAGGGAGCATGACCTCCGAAGATATTCACCACGTGAGTGCCCGGAGGCGCAAGCGTAGAATCCAGCAGGGAGGGAACTGTGACCGTGAAGTACGGATTCCGTGAAAAATCGCCATACTTGGCATCGTCGTAGGCTCTCTCCAGATACTCAACGCTCGGCGCGACGTGCATGTAAGGCGGGTGCGGTGCACCCGCTTTCGCCGCATCGAAGGCGCTATAGTGCGGCAAGCCGCGCAGGGCGAGGTTGATGCGAAATGTCGAGGATTTGGTTCGGTAGGTACGGATATGCCTGACGAAGTCTTCGGGCAGATCTTCGGGCTCCATAAGATCAAGGAAGGTCGTTTTGGCGTTGGCAGCCGAAATGACGGTCTTCGCTTCGACAATCTCGCCCGAAGCGAGCTCCACGCCTCGCGTCTCGCCGTTCCGAACGAGAATTCGGCGCACCGCCTGGCCGGTTCTAATGTGAACTCCCCGCTCGCGGGCTGCACCTGCGAGCGCGTCCGCGACGGCTCCCATGCCCCCTTCGACAAACCCCCATCCCCCCGCGCTCGCACCCTCCCCCATCAAATGATGCAAGAGCACATAGGCGGTACCTTGGCTGAAGGGTCCCGCGAAGTGACCGATGCCGCTGTAGTAGCAGAGAACCGCTTTCACTTCCTCCGATTCGAACCACTCATCGACGTAATCCTTCACACTCATTGTCATAATATCGATTAGACGGTAGATACCTTCACCGGTCAATCGCAATTCCCGCGCGAGGGCCAGCAGATCGCTGGCGGAACGCAAAGACAAAGGACTCAACGTGGGTGGCGTCAGCCACAGCAGTCGCCGAAAGGAATCGGCGACAGATTGAAGCTGGCGATCGAACTCAGGATATGCGCGTGAATCGGAGATCGAGAACTGCGCGATTTCTGCGGCCGTTCGCCGCGGATCGTTCCACCACATCAGGTGAGATCCGTTCTCGAACGGCGTGAATAGGCTCTCGTTGGGTAGCAGCCGATAGCCGTGTCTTTTCAGGCCGAGGTCGTTGATGATCTTCGATTGCAGTAGGCTCATCATGTAGGAGAAGCGGGACACTTTGATCCCACTCCATAGCTCGCAAGTGCGCGCGGCGCCTCCCACTTCGCCCTGGGTCTCCAACACCAGTACTTTCATCTTGCTTTGTGCAAGGTAGGAGGCGCATACGAGGCCGTTATGGCCTGCCCCGATCACGACAGCATCATACTTGGTCACTGCGCGCCTCTGGTCTTGCGTCAGATCCGTTTTGGCCACTGAGGCCGTTGTGGGGGCCCTTCGCGCGCTCATTGCTCAGCTCGGAACCATGGTGGATTTTCTGGGAGATGCCACGAAACCAATGATTCCGGCTGCCACAGCAACAACCAATAAGACACTGACGGCCTCCGTATAGGAGCCGCTGAGATCGTAAAGACGTCCGGATACCACGGGACTGACGAGCAACGTGATCACGACGAAAAAGTACCACACACCATATCCGTATGAGAATGTGCTCTCTCCGACCCGCCGCTTGAGGAGCGTCGTCCAGAACACATCGCAGCCGCCGATCGCAGCGCCGAAGCACACCACATGCACCAGTAAGGCGGCACTCGAGCCGGTATGCGCAAACACGAGAATGCCGAGAACGCCCACCGCCAAGAGCGTGTGCTCGAGGATGCCCACGGCGATGAGGCTCCAGCGATCAGCGAGAAACCCCAGTCCCAGCGTGCCGAGAGCGGCGAAGGCCGCCGTGGAACCCAAGGCGACCGAAGCCCAGCCTGCGGTGACGCCGGCCTCCTCAACCAAGGCGGCCTGGTGAGCCAACGTGCCGGCATAAACGAACCAGCAGCAGACGGTTCCGCTCGCAATGAGCCAGAAATACGGCGCAGTCAATAGTCGCCGGTAAAAGCCCAGGTCACTGGACACAGTGCTCCCCTCGGGGGATGAAATCTGTCGCTCTTCGGCGCGCGATTGCGGCGCTCGAGGAATCGCGAAGAGCGCTGGAAGCAGCCCGACGATAATCATGAGGAGGCTAAGGGTGACACACGTTGCGCGCCAGCCGAAGCGCTGCAGGAGGAGACCGGATAGGGGCGCGAGGACGAGGCCGCCGACGTGCCATCCCGCCCACGCGATCGCGCAGCCGAGTGCGAATCGCTCGTTGAACCATCGGGCGACGAGGATGGGGATCGTGACGGCGAACAGCACCTTCCCCAAACCCATCAACGCTCGCAACAGGTACATGACGGGCAACGATGAGGAGGCAGAGAACGCAAGCAGACAGCAGGCCTCGATAATGACCCCGGCCGCCAGAACCCGGCGGGGTCCGAAGCGATGGAGCAGAACTCCGCCTAGCAACGCGATCGGCGCCGCGAGCCAAAACGTGGAGACGAGCGCACCCGTCGCGCCGCGCGACCAGTGAAACTCCTCCGTGAGAACCGGCACCAGAAGGATGAACGAGTAAAGGCCCCCTCCAAATAGCATGAAGCCACTAAAAAAGAGTGCGGCTACGATCGCGGCCCCGCGTGGTGTCGGCGCCGCGGCTGAGAGTTTTGCCTTCAAACTTAACCTCCTGGACCTGATACCGTCGACTTGACCCGTGTGGCCGTGCATTCACTCTTCCACCGCGGTTGTTAGCGCGCCCTGATGCGGGAGCCTGACGGATCGAAAAAGGGTCGTAGGCTGGCTCGGGCCGGGAGTCGAGCCCCGGCGATATCGATCTCATATTTGCCCGCCTCGATCCATCGGCCATCCGCGTCCACGGGCACCTTCACGTAGCCCAGTCCGACGGCGCGACCGAGGGTGTATCCGAAGGCGCCGGAGCTGATTCGCCCGACGGGCTCACCCTCGCGGTAGATCACTTCGTCGTGAATTAATAAAGGTGCATCATCTTCCAGGACGAAGTTCACCAGCCGTCGGCTGACCCCCTGCTTTTTCTGCGCCTCAAGCGCCGCACGTCCGATGAAATCCGCGGACTTCTTCAGGGACACCGCAAAACCGAGTCCGGCTTCGAGCGGTGTATCGGCGGGTGACAAATCATGGCCCCAGCTGCGGTAGGCCTTTTCGTGCCGCAGAGAGTCGAGCGCGTGGTATCCCGCGAGGCGCAGGCCGAGGTCCTCGCCCGCAGCCGTCAGTCGATCGAACACGTGGACCGCGAATTCCGTCGGTACGTACAACTCCCATCCAAGCTCACCCACATAAGTCAGGCGAATGGCGAACCCGCAGGCATAGCCCAATTCCACGTCGCGACAGGTCCCGAAAGGGAATGCGGCGTCGGAAAAGTCAGCCGGCGATACGCGGGTCAGTAGTTCGCGGGCGCGCGGCCCCATAACCGCAAGCATCGCAAACGCTGACGTCACATCCGTGACCGTGGCGAGCGCTTTCGAGCGCATGTTGCGCTTTAGCAGGCTGAAATCCCGGTTCTGCGAGGCAGCCGGAGTCAGCCATAGAAAGCGATTGGGGCCCAAACGGGTCACGGTGACATCGGCTTCGATGCCGCCGCGCTCATTTAACGCCTGAGTATAAACGCTTCTTCCGACCGCAACGTCGATGTCATTGGCGCAGATGCGCTGCAGCTCCGCGACGGCATCGGATCCTTGTATTTCGTATTTTGAAAAGGAGGATAGATCAAAGAGCCCGACCTGCTCGCGCACCGCAAGATGCTCCTCGGCAACATACGGGAACCAGTTTTGTCTTCCATAGGAATACTGATAATCGGGCGTGATGCCGGGCGGTGCGTACCAGTTCGCCCGCTCCCAGCCCGCGACCTCTCCGAAGCAGGCGTTGTGCGCCTTAAGCCGCTCATAGAGCGGCACGCGGCGCACACCGCGTGCGGATTCGGTCTGCCGATGGGGCCAATGCATCGCATAGAGTAAGCCGAGACTTTCGCCGATGCGGTCTTTGAGATAATTCTCATTGACCTGAAAGGGCTGAAAGCGCGCTATATCCACCTCTGACAGATCCAGGGTGGGACTACCTTCGATGACCCATTCTGCAATTGCCTTGCCGACGCCCGCCGAGCTCAGCACACCGCCTGAGTTAAATCCGGCCGCTACGAACAGCCGCTTGACCTGGGGCGATTCTCCAAGGATGAACTTGTTATCGGGTGTAAAGCTCTCGGGTCCGTTCATAAAATGCACGATGCCGAGCTCCGAGAGCAGCGGCACCAGCTCGGCCGCTCTCGCATAAGGCTCCTCGAAGTGGTCCCAATCCTCGGGCAGATGGATGAACTGCTGATCGAGTGGCAGTCGGCCGACACTGATTGGCTTGGCATGGGGCTCAAAGCACCCGGTCAGGAGCTTCCCCGCGTCTTGCTTGATGTAGACGGTCCCATCCGGATCCCGCAGTATCGGCAGCCCCGATGTAATGCGAGGGGATGCTTCGGTAACGACGTACATGTGTTCCGCCGCATATAAGGGCACGGGTACGCCGACCGTGCGACAAAGATCGCGCGTCCAAAGGCCAGCGCACACGACGGCGACTTCACACTCCACCCGACCTTGGGAGGTCATGACGGCAGCAATTCGACCGTGCTCCACCTCCAATTTCTCAACGCTCACACCTTCGATGATTTTGGCGCCGCCTCGGCGCGCACCGATGGCGAGCGCTTGTGTTGCATCCACCGGGTTCGCCTGACCATCCTTCGGCACATAAATGCCACCGACAATCGCTCCTTCGTCAATCAAGGGATGAAGCCTCTTGGCCTCCGCGGGGCTGAGCGGGTGACTCTCGATGCCATAGAGGGCGCCAAGTGCGGACATCCGGCGAATCTCTTCCCAGCGCGGCTCGGTGCGCGCGACCAGCATGCTGCCAAATCGCCGGTAACCCGTGTCCTGTCCCGTTTCATGAGCGAGCGACTCGAAGAGAGTACCGGTATAGCGACCTAGCTCCGTGAGTGTCTGAGAAGCGCGGAGCGTGGTGATCAACCCGGCGGCATGCCAGGTGGTGCCACAGGTCAGCCGGCCTCTCTCGAGCAGCAAGACGTCTTTCCATCCAAGCTTCACCAGATGGTAGGCAACGCTGCAGCCGGCAATCCCACCGCCGACGATGACGACCTGGGCTCGGGACGGCAGGGTACTCATCGAGGCTCTCCCTCAGGTCGCTTGAAGCCCGAGAGGCATGTAACGGTGCGCGGCTCCGTGATCGCAGTCGGGCCCATCCCGGAATTGGCGACACAGAGGATGCCCTTGCGGTAGACCAGACTGGTCGGATTGACAATGGGCGCAGTGTCCGCGGTTGCGATGACGATCCGCTGCGTGCCATCTGCAGAGAAGACTGATATTTCGTTTCGGTACGGCTCGCTCACGTAGATGTTGCCCCGCTCATCCTTTTCAATTCCGTCCAACATCGTTAGGTCGCGCGAGATCAAGCTCGCCGTTCCCGCCGAACCGTCTTTTTGGATCGGAACTTTGACGATCGCGGGGTTCCCGTCGGTGACGACGTAAAGCGCGGTACCGTCATTCGAGATCACGAGATCATTGGCTCCCTCGGGAAATGAGCTATATGGAGCGGGCGGCCATTGCAGTAATACATCTGAGCACCAGAGCGAGTACTTGCCTGCCGGTGTGATCTTCCAGATGCCAGACAAGGTGAGATCCGTGACATACAGGTTCCCGTTCGAATCGACCGCGATGTCGTCGGGAAAACATCCCGGCCAGCCAGTGCGTTTGGTCAGAAAGGGCGCAACGGCCCCCGTATTCACATCCACCCGGTAAATCCCGGTGTACACGTCCTGTGCGTTCCGGCAGGCGGGGTGCTTGGGGTCAAGTTCTTCCTCCGGGGTGTAGTGCCACATGAAGGCCGCGTAGAGCGCTCCATCGGCGCCAAACTCCAGGCCTGTCGTGATGCCCTCGCGCCCCAGCGCTTCACTCGGAATCACCGCCACGGTGCGGTAGCCCCCCTTGCCGTCGAGCTTCACCAGCGCGCCGCTCTGCCAAAGCCCCGCGTACATATTCCCGTCTCGATCGATCGCCAGGCCCTCGGGGTTACCCGGCAACCGCGCAGCGACCCACGCTTTGTACAAGGCCGTGGCTCCCGGGAAAGCCGGCGCCTCGGCCCGCCCCACGAGCGGCACGCCGGCCGCGAACAGCATCAGGATCCGGCACCAAGGGGCCATGCGCGACCATCGGGCAACTGGGCATGATTTGCTTTTGATCACTTCACTCACCTTTCTCATTACGAGGGGTAACGCCGGCACCGCCATCAAGCCAGGCTCAGTTGGGATGCTGCAAGGTCGAGAGCACGCGCCAGGCATCCCACCATTTGCTCCACTTCCAATTCCGTGATGATGAGGGGCGGGCAGAAAGCGATGGCATCGAGCATATTGCGCGTGATGCAGCCCTGCTCCGTGAGCAGTTCGTTCACGAGTGCTCCGAGCTCCCCGGGGGCGCCAGCCGCGCGCTTCAATTTCTTGTCGGATACCAGCTCCACGGCAGCGATGAGTCCGACGCCGCGCACTTCTCCAACGAGCGGATGGTGTGCGAGCGATTGCAGCCGCTCACGCATCACGACACCGACACGGGCCGCGTGCTCCACGAGATCACGCTCCTCCATGATCTGCAGCGTCTCCAGCGCAACTGCCGCGGCCAACGGGTGACCGCCTCCTGTGAAGCCATGGCCAAAGACGCCGATGCGATTACTTTCCTCGGCGATCGGCGCATAGAATCGTTCGTTCACGAGAACCGCCGACATGGGGACATAGCCAGAAGTCAGCTGTTTGGACAGCACGATGGCATCCGGCTGTATGTCATACGTTTCACAGCCAAACATTCGCCCGGTTCTGCCGAAGCCACAAATGACTTCATCGGCAATCAGCAGCACATCGTACTTGCGCAACACGCCCTGAATCTTCGGCCAGTACGTGCGCGGTGGCACGACCACGCCCCCGGCACCCATGATTGGTTCGGCAAAAAAGGCCGCCACCGTCTCCGGACCCTCGCGAACGATTACCGCCTCGAGCTCGCCGGCCAGTCGCGAGGCGAATTCCTCTTCGCTCTCGCCCGCGCAGGCCTCGCGCCAGTGATGGGGACAGGTGAGGTGGATGAAGTTCGGCAGCGGCAGATCGAAAGAGCGGTGGTTGGTTGCAAGCCCCGTCAGGCTCGCCGAGGCGATCGTCACGCCATGATAGGCCCGCATACGGCTGATGATCTTTTTTCTTTTGGACTGGCCCATCGCATTTGCGCGATACCAGATCATCTTGATGGTCGAGTCAATGGCCTCGGAACCGGAATTTGCAAAGTAGGCCTTGACCATCGGTGCCGGGGCCATCCGCACCAGAGCCTCGGCGAGATTAACAAGGGGGTTATGCGATTTGTGTGAAAAGTTGTGATAGAAGGGCAGCGTTGCCAGCTGACGGGTCGCTGCATCGACCAGGCGCGACTCGCTGAAACCAAGACTCACGCACCATAATCCCGCCATCGCCTCGATGTAGCGCCGCCCGGTGCTATCGACGACATAGACGCCCTCGCCCGATTCGATGACCATCGGGCCTTTTTTTTCATGTGCCACCAGGTTCGTGTAGCCGTGCAGGACATGCGCGATATCCCGCTCGCGCGCCGAGAGCGAAGTGTTCATGCGATACGCTTCCGAGTGTTGCCGTTGGATCTTACGTCTTATATGATACATTATACATTGATCGCCGCAATCATCACGGCGCCGGAATTCCCACCCGCCCTCACCGGCACGGCGCAAATTTCAGGGGAGAACATCAATGAGTCACCGTCGAGCGAAGCGCCACCGCAAGAAGCTGGTCGGAACGGGTATTGGGGTTGGCCTGGCCTTGAGCGCGTGTCCGCTGATGATTGCCGCTCAAGAGCAGGGGACTTCGGCACTCGAGGAGATCGTCGTTACGGCAACTCGCCGGGCCACAGCACTAAATGATGTTCCCTATAACATCAGCGCGGTTACGGGAGCGGAGCTGACCGATCGCGGCGTCGAGTCGCTCTCCGATCTGATGGAGCAAATTCCGGGCGTCAGCTTCACGGATGCGGGTGCAAAGTATTCGCGCAGCACCGGACAGACGATCATCATTCGCGGCATCAATGCCACGGGCGCCGGATCTTTGCCTACCGCCGCGATCGGACAGCTTCCGGTGGCGACCTACTATGGCGAGACCCCTCTCTTTGCCCATTTTCCGATGCTGGATTTGGAACGGGTCGAAGTGCTACGCGGCCCGCAAGGCACTATCTTTGGTGCTGGATCACTCAGTGGGGCGGTACGGTTCATCCCGAACGCACCCGAACTCAACCGCTTCAGTGGCGATGTGACGACGAGTGTCGCGGACGTCAGTCACTCGAGCGGTCATGACACTTCGATCGCAGGGATTCTGAACCTTCCTGTTGCTTCGATTGCCGCCGTGCGCATCGCCGCGGGACACGAGATTGACGCGGGTTACATTGATGGCATCGGGCTCTATAAGCGGGCGGGATCCGGAATTTTTGCACCGGTCGTTCAGTCGAACGGCCTTGACTCACCTCCCGTGTTGGCGCCACAGCAGGACATCAATTGGGAAAGGGACAATCACGGCCGCATTTCAGTTTTGGTCGAGCCCTCTTCCAAGGTCAGCGTGACGCTCGCCTACAACTGGGCAGAGAGCCGGGGCAATGACAGTGCCGAAGACAACCCCACCTGGCCCGGAGGCGCCCTTGTCTCTTATGCGACACCTCCGTCGGGCGTTGTCGTGCCGGCCGCAGCGCCCTATGAGGAGATTCGATCTTCCTTGCAGCCCTGGGAGCAGCGCACCCAGATCTCCTCCGCCGACGTGCAGGTCGAGTTTGGATTTGCCACGCTCTCGAGCGACACTTCGTACTCGCGGGTCGGCGCGGAGAACATCACCGACGGCACGTTCCAGCAGGACGGACTGCCTTACGCCGCCTACTACGCTGGCTCACCTCGCTTTCCGGCCTTCCTGAACGTCTACTCCTTCCCCGACAATGAGGAAGGGTTCACTCAGGAACTTCGCCTGGTCTCCAGCAAGGGTGAACGCTTCGATTGGATTGGCGGACTGTTTTTCTCGCGTCACGACGTCGTCACGCAATGGAACGATTACGCACCGAACATGCAGGCTTGGAAAACATACAGCGGCTCCCCATATCCCGGGGAATTGATGGACCCGGAGGGACTGGAATTCTACATTCACCGCAGACAGGATGATAAGGAAGATGCCGCATTCGGCGAGTTGACCTATCACGTTACGTCGGCTTGGGACGTAACCGCCGGTGCTCGGCTCTTCCGGACCACATCAGACGCTGCGATGGAGTACGGATCGACCACGACTCCCGGCTACTACTATTCGGGACTTCAGTCCTCGGAGAGTTCCTACACAGGCCACATCTTCAAGCTCAATTCCTCGTATGAGTTTGCGGCTCATGAGAAGCTTTACGGTACCTTCTCCCAAGGCTTCCGGCGAGGCGGTTCAAACGCGTTTCCAACCACCGGGCTCTACCCCGAATCGGCACAATATCTCACCTACAAGCCGGACTTTTTGACCAACTACGAATTTGGCCTCAAAGGGGACCTGTCCTCGCAGCTTACGTACACCGTGGACGTCTTCTACGAAGCGCTCCGTGATGTTCAGATCGAGGGACTGACCCCCATCGACAACTGGCCGATCGTGCTCAACGGAGGACGCGCCGATTCCAAGGGAACGGAGCTCGAGCTCGCGGGCAAGATCATTGATCACCTGTCCGCGAATTTTGCTTTCGCCTACGCGGATGCCAAGCTCAAGGATTCGTTTGATTTCCCCACCACGTTCGGCACCCTATACGGCGACGCCGGGCAACGTCTGCCCGGATCCGCCAAGACCAGCGCCGGCCTGTTTTTGAAGTATGACATCCCTCTTGCGGGGAACTCATCGATCGATCTGGACGCCGGCGCCAATTACAAGGGCTCCGTCTTGCTCGCCATGCCCAGTTCGGCGCTGCCGAATCCGCCCACCGCAGGAGGTTATACGCTGCTTAACGGCAGCATCACTTATCTGCGCGATAGCTGGCGGGCGGCGCTCTTTGTTGACAACGCGACTGACAAGCGAGCCGTCACTTGGATCAACCCCGGCTACGGCTCAGGGACCTATATGGACCAATCCCGCAGTTTTTTCATTAATCATCCACGCACAGTCGGCATCAGACTTGGCTACAAGTTTTAAATTCGACCCCCTCGGGATCGGCCTTCACGTATGCCGCAGATGGTTTGTGTCGACTGGAACTCTTGCGGAGCTCGGTCGCACCATCTCGCTCGAGGGCAGTGGTAACGGCAAAGTTGCACCGCTATGCGAAGCGAGTCTCGAGGACCGCCCGATCCCAATGCGCCGTTTCGGCCGCGGCCTCATAGGTGCTTTGAAGAAACAATAGCAATAACGCCTCGGGATCCGCCGCGTTTCGCACCTCGTCGTAGGGCAACAAGAACTCCCCGAGCTTCTCGTCGAAAAATGCGCCCTTGGGCACCGTAACATCCTTGAATCCGTCCGGTGTTGGGTAGGCATACGAGTAGAAGCATGCATAATCGATCCCACCACCCCCGGGCCAGTAGCCGGCGCTGCTCACCTCATGGGAATAGGCCTCGGCCATGACCGCGGTCGCGAGCCCGGGAACCTTGCTCGTAAATGGAGGAGCACGCCGGCCGGAGAAGCGGGTTACGGCTAGATCGAAGCTACCCCAGAAAAAATGAACCGGGCTTGCCTTGCCGATAAACGCCGTACGGAATTTCTTGAACACACGATCCACTTGAACCAGAGCCCGCCAAAATCTTTGTGCGGCGTCGGGATCATAGGATGCATGGGTGCGATCATCGCTGAACGGGATCGCGCCCGGAATTTCACAGGGCCGCTCCCTGATATGTACCCCGATCCCGAGATCGGCAAGCGACTTCATAACCGCGGCGTAAAAGTCGCACACCGGCTGAGGTGTCAGTTGGATGCGTCTGCGCTGTCCGGTGCTCACGTCAATGTCGAGTGTTTGGTCGATGAAATCAAACTGCATCTCGAAGACTTCATCTTTATAAGGTATGACCGAGGTCGACAGGCCGCGCGCAGTCACATAGAGCGGCACATGCCAGCTATGGTTGAGCCAGGGGGTCAGCGTCATGCGAATCTTGCCCGCGATTTGAGTCCACAGGTGCAGGGTCTCGCACGTCGATTTCCACGCCGTGTAAGGAAGCGGGGGCCATGCTGTGTCGCCGTACATGTGCAGATACTATACGATGCCTGCTCCTCTTCGCATACGCACATGGAACCGTTTCGGCCCAACACGGCTATATCTCCCTGACAGCCGGGGCCACCCCGGTGCTCGCTCTGGCCGGCGCCGTGATGTCAAACACAGGCC
>JBEKYO010000025.1:0-41365 GCA_049510875.1 Steroidobacteraceae bacterium | reverse complement strand
CTTCGTTCCATATCAGACGGAAAATGCGGTTGATGCTGGCGTGTGCATTCATCGGATGGTCTCGGAATTTCGGTGCGTGGTGGTTGAAATCGGAATCAGAACGGCATGCTGGCCTGCAGCCAGACGCGATTGAGAATGTGCGACCCGTCTTGGTCCTCGCCGGTGCTCGTGGGCTCGGGATTGCTGCCGATGCGGTGCGCCCACGTCGCCTTGATGCCCAGTCCGAACTTCGCCAGCCAGCCGACCGAAACACCGGCCCCCTTGAGGGTCACGGTATTTGGGGCGGCGGCGCCGGAGAAGTCGTTGTCCTTGTTGATTTGCACGGAGCCCCAATCAAGAAACTGCGCCGTGTTGAAGTTTGCCGGCAGCCGCTCGCGCGACTCCAGATCGAGCAGCAGCCCTTGGCTGCCGCCGCCTTCGTTCTCCGGATACGCGCGCACGCCATCGGCGCCGCCGAGATAGATCTTTTCCGATGAATCGAGGTTTTTGCTCGCGGCTTGGCCGGTGAGCCCGGCATACAGCGAGACGTGGTCGGTGAGGAACTGCAGGCGCGAGGCGGTGATGCGCAGTTTCCGGAAACCGCCCGCCGTGCGCGTGGTCAAGGCGTCGGCGCCTTCGTTCGGCGAGCCTCCAAGATCATCCTCGCCCTGCTCGACGGTGATGCTCGCATTGCTCGCGCCGCCACCCCCAAAACTATCGAACAGGTTGCCGTACACGCCGGTGCTGATGCTCTCGATGGTGTATTGCGTCGCGATCGCGCCGCCGGAGTCGTTGTCGAAGCGCTTGTCGTCCGCGTCGAACGAAAAGTACAGATTCTCGAGCCGTGAACGCAGGATCGGATAGCTGGCTTCGAGACCGGCCGTGGTCGACGTGCCGTGCGCATCGAGCGCCTCGAATGGCGCGGTAATGACTTCGTAGCCCAGATGCGAGGCGTTCACGCCGGCCCTCCAGCCGTCGCTGCCGACGGGGACCGAATAGTCCAGCCGCGCATAGTTGCTGCCCTGGCTGCCGAGCAGCACCGCGTCGAGACGGTCGCCGATGCCGACGGGACTGTTCAAACTTACATCAGCAATAACTCGTCCGGCACCCATAGCGCGCGGACCGGCGTTGTCCGCAATCACGTTGCCCGAGATCGGCGGGCCATCGGCCGCGGCCACGACTAGATCCGTTTGCGCTTGGCTCTGCCCCTGCGCCAGCCGGCCGGTGGCCGTTACGCCCGGCAGATCGCCCATCAGCAGCAATGCGCGGTCGAGAGCATCGGCGCTCAGCGGCGCGCCCGGTGCCTGCGCGGCCTCAGCGATGCGCCGCAACTGTCCGGCGGAGACATGTTGGGGGTTGCCCTCCACGTGCACCGCACCAAACCTCGCTTCCACGACCTGAAGGCTGACCGTCCCGCCGGTAATGTCCTGCTCCGGCAGATACGCGCGGACCACCCATCCGGCCTTTCGATAGGCGGTCGCCACCGCGATGGCGGCGTTTTGTAGCTGCGCGAAGTCGAGCGGGCGATTCAGGAAGCGGGCGACGATCGGCGCTAGCTGCGCATCGCTGAGCAGCGTATTGCCGACAAAGCGAAATGCCGTCACGCTGACCGTGGCACCACCGAGCGATTGCAGCGGTGGCGGCGGTTCGAACTGAGGCTCCGACTTCGGCGGCAGTGCAGGGCGCTGCTGCTTTTCGATCTGCTGCAGCAGCGATCCAGCATCGGGCGGGACTTGAGCGCACGCAATACCGGGCCCGACGAGGGCGGCGGCACAGACGAGTGCATGGGATAGGCTGGTCCGTTGCCGACGCCCCTTCATGTCGCGGAACTGGGCACAGCGAGCCGACTCAAAATCAGCCGCAAAGTCAACGTCATTGGCAAAACTCCCGTCCGCGGATCTGGCGGCACAAATCCAACCTGTTCATCCCTAGCGCCGCGCCGTGCGCCCATGCGGCATGGGAGCGCTGACTGCGTTGGAAACATCAAGTGTCGATCGTCATCGTCGATCGCAACCTGCCGGGCGAGTACCAATATGTCGTCGCACGATTGGCGCGGCGGCCTGGCCTCTCGCAAGGACTGCCGGCGCACACTAACTACGAAACAATGGCGACGATGTAGGGAAATGCGTGACACTCGCCGCCGACGTGCGGTACGTCGGCATGCATACGAAGAAAGCGGGGCTTTCGTCACACGGCGGCCCTTCGGGCGTTCAACGTCGCTGCGCGACGTTGTCGAACCCATCTTGTTCTATGTCAGGGGTGCGAATTGAGACCGGTTATCGATGCCTGCGGCGCCAGCGTCAATTAGGACCGTTTGCGGGTTTTGCCGGCTGAGGGATTACTCGGCGCTGCGCGCCTCGCCCCTTCGGGGCCGCCCTTCGGGCGTTCAACGTCGCTGCGCGACGTTGTCGAACCCATCTTGTTCTATGTCAGGGGTTCGAATTGAGACCGGTTATCGATGCCTGCGGCGCCAGCGTCAATTAGGACCGTTTGCGGGTTTTGCCGGCTGAGGGATTCGAACCCCCGACCTACGGTTTACAAAACCGTTGCACTACCACTGTGCTAAGCCGGCAAATCAACAAGTTACGGTCCCCCAGGGGGGGGTCCGGCGCGCATTCTACCGCAGCCGTCGCCCGCGATGACAGCAAAAGCCGCGGCGCAGACCGCCGGCCGCGAAGACAGCAAAAGCCGATGGCGCAGCCCACCGGCCGACGCGGCCCAGGTCCGGATGCATCGCCGCGCGGGGGAAGTTGCCGATCGTCTCCCGGTTCCCTACACTTTTCGGGCATCGCCCAATCGGCAACGAACAGAACTACACGAACAAACTGCCAATGGCCAACCTGCGCGGCAGCGTCGTCAAGATGCTACAAAGCAAAAGGATTCATCGGTCCGCGGGCGCCATTGCTGGTTTCGCAAGCGCCATGTCGGTGCTCGTCGGCATGCTGGCAGCGTACGCGACTCCCCGGGGTTGGGGTCGGGTCTCGATGGTGCTCCACATCACGAAGAAGCCGTTCATCATGAAGCTTGCGCCGATGATCACCGGCGTCGCGGTCGCGATCGCAACTGCGGCCGGACTGTTGGGCTTCTATTTATGGGTCGTCGAACGTTCGGACGATCCGCCGGAAGGCAAACCGGGCGGCGAGGCTTGACCCGCGCCCGCCGTCCTCACGCTGGCGCCACGCGCGGCCAAGCGTGGGTGCCGCGACCGGCTAGTGCCAGTCGCCGACGGCCGCGACGGCGGCCTGATTCATCGGCCGCGCAATCAGCCCGCTTTGCGAGACGCTGATCGAGTAGCGCGCCCCGTCCTCCATGGGTAGGTAGGTCGCGCTTCCGTAAAGCGCGTCGACCCATGGCACGAATCTTCGATAACGCTGCGCCAGCGCCCACAAGTCCACACGCTCCGGCTCATTCAAGGAATAGACAGTCCGCGGCAGGCTGCGCTCATCGTCGATGTTCGTGTACCGTCCGCTGATTCGATCCAGCCGGTACGCCGTGTCGAATCCGAGCAGCTCGGCCAGCCCTTGCCACTTGAGGAGGCGCGCGTCGATCTGCCACTCGTCGCCGCGCAGCTCGAAATCCGTGCGCTCGCCGGACGGGAACGTGAATACGCCGTTGAACTGGTGATACCCGAGGCGGGTGAACTGCAGCGTGCCGGCGGGCTGCTCCGCGGTCAACTGCTGATAGGTGCGCAGATTCACGCTCACCAATGCCGCTCCGGCCGCGAGCAGAAAAAGCACTGCGGATATCAAGCCCTTCGTCAGACCGCCGGAGATGCGCCGCCGGCGCAGGTTGCGAACCGCGGCAATAAAGAAGAGGACGGCGGTGAGCCCTACGACGACGATCAGTGCGTTGAATGTCATGGGCATTGAGTCCAACGGGAGCCGGAACCGAACCTCATGGGACTAACAAAACACTCAGCTCGGTCCCGGTGTCTCGTTGCAGACAACCTATTGTTTGCCCCGATCGTCATCATTTGCAAGTTTTGTCTTGCAGATGACGCAATCTTAAGAGCGTGACGAGCACTTGCGATTGGCGCGCGCGTGGGTACATCCGGACTAAACCCTGCGAAAGATCGGCCGATAAGCAGATGATAGGGCAGAGAATCGCATGATGTCGACTTCACGCATGATGTACCGAATCCAGCGCGAGCATAGCCATCCGAGGCGCGTCATGTATTTCCCCAACAACGGGACCGCGTTGGTGGAGCGGTTGCCGCCGCGTTTCGCGGCCAGCGTCGCCAACCGGGACACGCACTACCTCGACCGCTTGGTCCGCGAGCCCGTTCTTAGGAGCGAATTCGCCAACCGCGAAACGCACTACCTCAACCGCCTGGTCCGCAAACCCGTCTCTTGAGAGCGAATTTGCTTCTAACTGGCTCGTCCTGGGCTTAAGATTCCGCAGCCTTCCGATCAACTCCTGCGCGCGGCCGTTGCGGCTCGGCGGAGGGCTCCAATGTGCATGTCGGTACCGCGCGCGGCCTAGTGCGAGTGCGGGGCCGACGGCAAGCGTCCGTTGCGCCACGGGGATCGGCTTTGTCGGCAGAGGGGTTTCTTGGCTCATGTGGATCGTTCAAGTTGCGTTGCGTCGGCCTTACACGTTCCTGGTGATGGCGCTGCTCATCTTGCTGGCGACGCCGTTGGTCCTGCTCAACATGCCGACCGACATCTTCCCGGAAATCAACATTCCGGTGGTCAGCATCGTGTGGAACTACGGCGGCCTGTCGGCGCAGGAATTCGGCAACCGCATCACGGCGGTCAATGAGCGCAGCCTGACGACCACGGTCAACGACATCGAGCACATCGAATCGCAGTCCTTGGCAGGCATCGCCGTCATCAAGATTTTCTTCCAGCCATCGGCGAACATCCCCACGGCCCTCGCCCAGGTGGTGTCGCAGGAACAGTCTGTCTTGCGCCAGTTGCCGCCGGGCATCTTGCCGCCGCTGATCATCAAGTATTCGGCATCCAGCATCCCCATCATTCAGCTCGGATTGTCCAGTCCGACGTTGCCCGAGCAGGCGGTGTTCGATGCGGCGGTGACTTTTCTGCGCCCGCGCCTGGTGACCATTCCCGGCGTCGCCATTCCCTGGCCCTATGGCGGCAAGCAGCGCCTCATCTCGGTCGATCTCGACACGAACGCGCTGCTCGCCAAGGGCTTGACGCCCACCGACGTGGTCAACGCCGTGAACACGCAGAATCTCGTGCTGCCGTCCGGCACCGCCAAGATCGGCGGCACCGAATACGTACTCGCGACAAACGCCTCGCCGGAGACGATTGCGGGACTGAACAGCATCCCGGTCGCGACGCGCAACGGAGCGACCACATTCTTGTCCGACGTGGCGCACGTCCGCGACGGTTTTTCGCCGCAGACGAACATCGTGCGCGAGAACGGCCAGCGCGGGGTTCTGGTTTCCGTCATCAAAAACGGCGGCGCGTCGACCCTGGACATCGTCAAGGGATTGTTCGCGCAGTTGCCCATCGTGTCGCAAATCCTGCCCGAGGATCTGAAGATCACGCCGCTATTCGATCAGTCGAGGTTCGTGCGCGCCGCCATCAGCGGCGTGGTGCGAGAGGCAGTGATCGCCGCGGCGCTTACCGCCGCATTGATCCTGCTGTTCCTCGGCAATTGGCGCAGCACCTGCATCATCGCGGTTTCCATTCCGCTGTCCATCCTCACATCCATCATCGCCTTGTACAGCACCGGCGAGACGCTCAATATCATGACGCTCGGCGGCCTTGCGCTGGCGGTGGGCATCCTGGTCGACGATGCGACGGTGACCATCGAGAACATCGAACGCCACCTGCATCTCGGTTCCGACCTGCACAAGGCCATTCTCGACGGCGCCGGGGAAATCGCCCTTCCCGCACTGGTGTCCACGCTGTGCATCTGCATCGTGTTCGTTCCCATGTTCTTTCTGTCGGGCGTCGCGCGCTACCTGTTCGCTCCGCTTGCGGAGGCGGTGGTGTACGCGATGTTGGCGTCCTACGTACTGTCGCGCACGCTGGTCCCCACTCTGGTGATGCTGATGATGGACCATGCCGCTTCGGACGCGAGCGCCGCGCCCAGCCTGCTGCGGCGCTTGAATCGGGCGTTCGACGCACAATTCGAAAGGCTGCGCGGCAGCTACACGATCGTTCTCGACGCGGCCCTGGCGGACCGCGGACGATTCGCGGGCCTATTTTTGGGCTTTTGCCTCCTCTCCTGCGGATTGGTGTTCGTTCTTGGGCGGGACTTCTTTCCGAACGTCGACGCCGGGCTTATCCGGATGCACATGCGGCTGCCGACCGGCACGCGCATCGAGGAGACGGCGCGGGTGGCGGATCAGGTGGACGCTGCCATAAGAACCATCATTCCGCAACGCGACCTCAATACCATTCTGGACAACTTGGGCGTGCCCAATAGCGGCATCAACCTGTCCTACAGCAATTCCGGCACCATCTCCTCGCTGGACGGCGAAATACTGGTGTCCCTCAACGAAAATCACCGGCCCACCGCGACTTACATCGAGGCAATGCGCCGCGAACTGCCCAAGCGATTCCCGGGGGTGGAGTTCTTCTTCCAGCCCGCCGACATGGTGACGCAGATCTTGAATTTCGGCCTGCCGGCGGCGCTCGATGTGCAGATCACCGGCGCCGACCTGCGGGGCAACTACGAGATCGCCGCCCGGCTCATTAAACAAATCCAAAAGGTGCCGGGCAGCGTCGATACGCACATCCATCAGCGATTGAACCTGCCGGCGGTGGCATTGGTGATGGACCGCACCCAGTTGCAACAATTGGGATTGAGCGCCACGGACCTGACCCAGGACCTGCTGGTATCCACATCGGGAACGTCGCAGGTGGCGCCGAGTTTTTGGCTCAATCCGGTCAACAACGTGGTGTACAACGTGACGGTGCAGTCTCCTCAATACGCGGTGGACAGCATCGATGCGCTGCTGCGGACACCGGTGCGCGCGCCCGCGACCGGCGCCGGCGCGCAGGTGTTGAGCAACCTCGTCAGCGTCGCCCCCACCGAGCAGATCGCGGTGGCATCGCGGTACAACCTCTCGCCGGCCACGGATATCTACGTGAGCGTGCAGGGCCGGGATACCGGCGGCGTCGCGGACGACATCCGACGGCTGGTCGACGCCTTGCGGCCCGAACTTCCGCGCGGCACGCAAATCGCGATCCTGGGACAGGTGCAGACCATGGCTGCGTCGTTCACGCAACTCGGCATCGGACTGGTGCTGGCCGTCGTCATGGTGTACCTGTTGATCGTGGTCAATTTCCAATCCTGGCTGGATGCCTTCATCATCATCACCGCGCTGCCGGCCGCGCTCGCGGGGATTTGCTGGATGTTGCTGCTGTCGGGCACCACCCTCAGCGTCCCCGCGATGACCGGAGCCATCATGACCATGGGGGTCGCGACGGCAAACAGCATCCTGATCGTGGCATTTGCCCGTCAGCGCATGGACGAAGGTCTAGGCGCCATCAAGGCCGCGCTGGATGCCGGCGCCACTCGCATACGGCCGGTGCTGATGACGGCGCTTGCGATGATCATCGGCATGATACCCATGGCGCTGGGCTTGGGCGAAGGGGCGGAGCAGAACGCACCCCTGGGCCGGGCGGTGATCGGCGGATTGCTATTTGCCACCGTCTCGACTTTATTATTCGTTCCGGTGGTGTTCGCCGGCATCCATACCCGCCGGGCGCGGCGTACGGTTGCGGCTGCGCCCCTGGCGGCGCCGAAGGCAGAAGGAAATTAGTGACATGTCCGATACCCGGTCGAGCCTCGTGGTGAAGCGCGCCAAATACGTGGCCACGGGAATCGTTGCTATTCTCGTGGCGAGCGCGGTCGCGGTGCTGGTGCTGCGCAGTTTCCATGCGGCGGCACTGGAAAGATCCACACAACTGCACGCCAAACTGTACGTATCGACCACGATTCCCAAGCTGAACAATGATGGCCTGCCGGTGAGGCTGCCCGGGACTCTGCAGGGAGTGATCGAAGCCACCATGTACGCGCGCAGCAGCGGCTACGTGGTGCGTTGGACCAAGGATATCGGCGCATCGGTCAACAAGGGCGAACTGCTGGCGGAAATCACCGCGCCGGAAATCGATCAACAACTGCATCAGGCGGAAGCGACCCGGGCCCAGACTGCCGCGAGCTGCGCGCTGGCCAAGAGCACCGCGGAGCGCTGGCAGAGTCTGCGCGAGAAGGACGCGGTCACGCAGCAGGATCTCGACGAACGCTTGAGTGCCTACAAGCAGGCTCAGTCGGATCTTGCCGCCGCCGAAGCCAACGTGGCGCGATTGCGCAGCCTGCAGGGATTCAATAAGGTCTTGGCGCCGTTTGACGGAGTCGTTACCCGGCGCAATATCGATCTCGGCGACCTGGTCGATGCGGGCAATGGCGGCGGCACGGGGCGGGCGCTGTTCACGGTGGCTCAGGTCGACCCGCTGCGCTTGTACGTCTACGTACCGCAAACCTATGCGAGTCAGATCAAGATCGGCGACCCGGTCACGGTGACTCTGGCGGAGCGCGCGGATGAACAATACCAGGGCACCATCGCGCGCACGGCCCGAGCGATCGACACGTCGACGCGCACCATGCAAGTGGAGATCCGCGTGCCCAACCCCAAGGGCGAGCTCATCGCCGGTTCGTACGTGCAGGTACTGCTGCCGATCAAGGGCGACAATGCCGGGTTCGTGGTACCTACCAATGCGCTGCTGTTTCGGCCCCTGGGCACCTATGTTGCAGTCGTTGGCGCCGAGGGCCGGGTCCGCCTGACCCTGGTCAAGCTCGGAACCGATTTCGGTACGGTGGTGCAGGTGCGCAGCGGCCTGAACGCGAGTGACCTGGTTGTCCTTAACCCGGCCGACTCGCTCGCCGACGGCGACATCGTGGCGCTGGCCCCGGCGCAGGGCGCGGGGTGAGCCCGGTGCGGCCGATTCGGCGACGCGTGTTCGGAGCGTTGGGATGGGCGTTGCTGGCGTCGTCCCCGGGCTGCGCCGTGGGTCCGGATTATCATCGGCCCGCCGCCGAGGTACCGCCGTCCTGGGAACCGGCGGCGCCGTGGCATGCCGCGGCGCCGAGCGACACGGCCCTCAAGGGCAACTGGTGGGAGCTGTTTCAAGACGCCACTCTGAGCGGACTCGTGGAGCAGGCGTTGCTCGCCAATCAAAATCTGCGCGTGGCCGCCGCGCGGCTCGACCAGGCCCGCAGCCAGGTCACGGTGGCGCGATCGTACCTATATCCCGATATCGGGCTGCAGGCGTCGGCAGCGCGCACCAAGACTTCCGCCGATCGGCCCTTGTCCGCCTATTCGGTTCCCAATCTGTCGACGGTACAGAATGACTTTGTCGTGGGTCCGACGGTTACCTATGAACTCGATCTGTTCGGTCGAGTACGTCGGCAGGTCGAGGGCTCTCGGGCCGCCGCGCAGCAGGCGGCGGCGGATTTCGAGAACACGCGCTTGGTGCTTGCCGCGCAGTTGGCCAGCGACTATTTCACGCTGCGTGAACTCGATGCCGAAATCGACGTAGTGAATCGAAGCTTGGGTCTCGAACGCGATGCCCTCACGTTCATCACAGCGCGCCATGAGCTGGGATACGCCACGGGGCTGGACTTGGCGCAGCAGCAGGCGTTGGTGCAAAACAGTGCGGCGCAACTGGAATTGCTGCGGGTGCAGCGCGCCGAGAACGAGCATGCCATCGCCACCCTGGTGGGCGTGCCGGCCCCCGGCTTCGCGATCGCGCCGGCGTCGGCGCAGGCGCAGGATGCGCTGCCGGCGCCGCCCCTCGGCCTGCCATCCGACTTACTGCAACGCCGGCCGGACGTGGCCTCGGCGGAACGTGCCATGGCCGCGGCGAATGCGCGTATCGGCGTCGCGCGCGCCGCCTATTTTCCGACGATTCAATTGATGCCTCTGGGGCCGAACATCGGCTGGGAAAGCAACTCCGTCGCCTCGTTGTTCGGTGCGCCGAGCGAGCTCTGGGCGGCCGGCCTGTCCGCCACTCAGACATTGTTCGATGCCGGCAGGACCCGCGCCAACGTGCACATCGCGGAACAGGATTACACGGCCGCCGTGGCGACGTATCGGCAAACCGTACTGAGCGCGATGGAGGAGGTGGAAAACGGCATCACCGGACTGACCTCCCTGGAACGGGCTGCGGTGCAGGCGGACGCCGGTGTGCAGAGCGCGCAGCGCGCCTTCGACATCGCCGACGAGCGCTACAAGGGCGGCGTGGCCATTTACCTCGACGTGCTCACGGCGCAGCAGTCGCTCCTCGGCAATCAACGGCAAGCGGTGCAGATCCACGGTCAACAGTTTCTGACGGCCGTGTACCTGGTCAAGGCGCTGGGCGGCGGCTGGCAGGAACGCGCCGCCGGCGGCCAGCTCAGCCGCGACTAGTTCTTGGGTTTCCGCGGCTTCAACAACGAATCGATCGCCACCGCGGGCGACAGTGCGTTGGATTGAACGAAGTCCACCCCCAGTGCCGTCAACCACTCGTGTTCGGCCGCCGTCTCGGTGCGCTTGGCCACGGTGTGCATGCCGAGCACCCGTGCCATTTGCACCACGGCCGTGATGGCCGCTTGCGAAAGCTTGTCCGTCCGCATCTTCGCGGTGATTTCGGATGCCAGTTTGACGTAGCGCACCGCGGGCAGCCGCAGTAGGTCGAAGCACTCGGTGCGCATGCCGAAGTCGTCGAGCACGAGCGGGCAGCCGAGCCGATGCAGGGCGGAGGCGACATCGTCCACTCTCTTGCCGAGTGTGATGGCTGTCGGCACGTCGATCTCGAACCCGATCATGGATTTCGGCAACGCCGACTTCGCCAGGCACAGATCGACGAATTTGATGAAATGCTCGTCGCGCAGCGCGGTACTCGTGAGATTGACGGAAAACATCACGGCCTGGGTTTTCCATACCTGCGGGTAACGCACCAGCCATCCGATGAGTTGGGTGAGCACGCGCCGGTCGATCATCGAGCCGAGCCCGGTGTCCACCGCCGCCTTCAACATCGCATGGGGCGCGGCATTGGGTGCGTCGTCGGAGCTTGAGCGCAGCAGCACTTCGTAGCGCCGCAGCTGACTGCCCTTGGTGAGCGGCACCAAACGCTGTACGTGAAGAGCGATGGGGCTGCGGCGCATGGCCGCGTGCAACCGATCGATTTCGGGAGTAACCGTCGTGGACCTCGGCGCCGCTGCGAACGGTGCGGTGCGCGCCGCCGGCGGCGTGGCGGGCTTCGTCACGCGCATCGAATCCGCCAGAGACAGTTCCGGGGGCGCGGTGCGCATATCGGCGAAGTCGGAAAGGACCCGCCGCAAATTCGACGTCATCAGTTTTGCGAGGCCCTGGTCGTCGCACTGGATGCCCTTGGTGTCCACGACCACCATGATCGCGCCCGCCAGCGCCCGACGGGCGTTCACCGCCCGAAACAGCACCGCGGAGCGCGAGTCGCCGAGATCATGTGCGACGATGGGCCGGCCGTTGGGCAGGGAAAACGCGCTGAACGCCTCGCGCACTGCATTATGTTCGTCCGGCCCCATCGAACCCTCGGAGAGGGACAGCACGTCGCCTTTTTCGTCGTGAAGCGACACGGCATGGATGCGAACTTTGTCGATCGCCGCACGTACTCGGCGGCAAACGCCGTCGAGGTCGATGGGCGGACTCTCCGATGCGTTTAAGGGTTTTCCCTGCTCCATAGATCCGGTCGTTTGCGGGTGGGCACATATATGTACAGGACCGCGGCCAATGTTGGTGTGATGGTCTTCCCCAAAATGTGACAGCGGGTCTCGATCCGTCCGGATCAATTAGATTGACTGCGCGACGGCATTCGTGACATATCGTCACCGAGCATTCGTTTCGAGCCGCGACCACACTTCGGGTTCACCATGCCGCCAGCAACCAAATCGCGCGAATACCGCTACTACGACTTCGTGATGGCAGCTTATGTCTGCATCCTGTTGTGCTCCAATTTGATCGGCCCCGCCAAGGAGACCTCCATCCAGGTCCCGTTTTTCGGCACGGTGACGTTCCTGGCCGGCGTGCTGTTTTTCCCGATCTCCTACATCTTCGGCGATATCCTGACGGAGGTATACGGATACGCCCGGGATCGGCGCGTGGCGTGGGCGGGATTCGGCGCGCTCGCGTTCGCCTCCGTCATGGCTGCGGTCGTAGTGCACTTGCCGCCGTCGGACAGTTCGCTGGCGAATCAGGCGGCGGTCGAGGCCATCTTCGGCAACACGCCGCGGATCGTCGCCGCGTCCATCATGGCTTTTCTGTGCGGCACCTTCGTCAATAGCTACGTGCTGGCGAAGATGAAGATCTGGACCCGCGGACGCTGGCTGTGGAGCCGCATCGTCGGCTCGACCTTGTGCGGCGAACTGGTGGATTCGATGATCTTCTACTTCGTCGCCTTCTACGGCCGCATGCCGCCGGATCACCTGGTGGCGATTATGTTCACCCAATATGCGTTGAAAAGCGGCTGGGAGATCCTCGCCGCGCCGCTCACCTATCGAGTCGTGGCGTTTCTGAAGAAGGCGGAAAGCGAGGACTACTACGACACCCACACCAATTTCACTCCGTTTTCGTTGAAAGCCTGAAGCCGGCCGGAACCATTCATGCGCAACGGAACAGATCGAAAAAGTCGGGATTAAGTCGCGCACGCGAATACCAATCGTGCATGTATGGCCGGCCAGGAGCCATAGCGGCCAGGAGCCATAGCCGCCGGGAGCCACAGCGCCCAGGAGCCACAGCGGCCAGGAGCCACAGCGGCCAGGAGCCACAGCGGCCAAGAGCCATTGCCGCCGGGAGCCACAGCGGCCAGGAGCCACAGCGGCCAGGAGCCACAGCGGCCAAGAGCCATTGCCGCCGGGAGCCACAGCGCCCAGGAGCCACAGCGGCCAGGAGCCATAGCGCCCAGGAGCCACAGCCGGCCAGGAGCCAGTCCGAACTCCCGCAGGCAGGCCACCGAGCTCAATTGGTCGGCGCATTGCCACTATTTGCCACGGGAGGCCGGCCGCGTCTGCCGGAATGCCGCGCTTAAATGATTCTCGCAAAGGCGACGAAGGTCGTTGCCTGAAGTGGTGAAACCTTTGTGAGGAGCTGTCATGAGAACTGGATATTCCAAGGTCGGTTGGACGGTGGGGTTGATGAGCATGAGCGCGGTGGCCCTCGCCGGGGAGCCTGCGGCCACGCCGCCGCAGGAGCCGGTGGGGTTCGTCACGGGCGGCGTGATCGGCGGCTTGGCCGCCGGTCCGGTGGGCGCGGTCATCGGGGCGGGCGTCGGCACCTGGCTCGGTAATCGAGTCCATCGCGCGGCGGAGGCGAAAAAGGCCGAAGCGCAGGTGGCTGCGTTGCAGAACGACAAGCTGCAGTTGCAGACCGAAAAAGCTGCTCTGGTCGCCGAGACCGGCGACCTGTCCGAGACTAATCGGGCATTGACGGGGCGGCTCGATCAGCTGTCGCACAGCGTGGAAGCAGCGCAAGCCGCCAAGGATGACGCGGGGCGGGCTGAGGCGGCCAAAGTCCTCGACGGGCTGCAAGGGGATGTGTTGTTCAGGACCGGCAGCGCCGACATCACGCCGGAAATGACCCAAGGCATCCGAGTGCTGGCGGAGGCGGTGGCCAAATCGCCGGCGCTGAAGGTGCGCGTGGACGGATTCGCGGACCCGCGGGGCACGGCCGACGCCAACCTCAAGCTGTCCGAAGCGCGTGCCAATGCCGTTCGGGATGTGTTTCTCGCCGCGGGCGTAGATGACGACGCGCTCGAAGTCAACGCTTACGGCAAGAGTCAAAGCGTTGCCGACGACAGCGACGGATATGCGCTGGAACGGCGAGTGCGCCTGACCCTGCAGGCCGAAGACACTTCGGACGTCGCGCAGACCGGCGGCAACGCGCTGCCCGGCGCAACATCGACGATGGGCGGTGAGCAAGGGGGGCGGTGAGCAAATGGGGGGCGCGATAAGTGATTGAAAACGAGCGGCGATCGGCGGCCCGGTGCGATTTCGTGCCGGGCCGCTCTTGTATCCCCGGTCGGCACGTGCCTACGATAGAGGATGAGCGAGCAGCCCAGAATCGTGGTGATGGACCGCCTCCAGACTGGCGAGTCCGCCAACCCCTCACCGGAGAAAATCCTCGCCGGCATTCCACGCACGCGCGTCTCGAATCAATATGCCGATGGAACGCAGCAATTCTGCTGCGGCCTGTGGACCAGCACCAGCGGGAAGTGGCGGATACGCTACACCGAGCATGAGTTCTGCGTGCTGATCGAGGGCCGCGTGCGCATCGAATCGCTGAGCGGCGAGAAGCATGATTTGCGCGCGGGCGACGCATTCGTCGTGCCGGCCGGTTTCGAGGGCATCTGGGAAGTCGTCGAACCCTGCAAGAAGTGGTACGCCGTTTTCGAAGCGCAGCCGACGCCGGGCGCGTAAACCCGGCGCCGCCTCGAGGCTTCAGTCGATGCCGCGAATCACCTCCGCCAAGGTATCGACCAATTGCGCGATCTGTTTCGGCTCGATGATCAACGGCGGCGACAGGGCGATCACTTCGCCGGTCTGACGGACCATCACCCCGCGCTCGAAACACTTGAGGAAGACGTCGAACGCGCGTGCGCCGGGCTTGCCCGGGCGCGGCTCCAACTCCACGGCTCCGATCAAACCGTAGTTGCGCACGTCGATCACGCCGGGCGCGCCGCGCAGCGAGTGCACCGCGTCCTCCCACTGGGGGGAGAGCGTCGCGGCACGCGTCAGCAACCCTTCCTTGGCGTAGATATCGAGCGTGGCCAGCGCGGCCGCGCATGCGGCAGGGTGCGCCGAATACGTGTAGCCGTGAAACAGTTCGATCGCACTCTCGGGACCTTGCATGAACGCGTCGTAGATCCTGCGCTGCGCGAACACGGCGCCCATCGGAATGGCTCCGTTGGTCAGGCCCTTGGCCGTGGTCATGAGATCGGGCGTCACATCGAAAGCCTGCGCGGCGAACGGCTTGCCGACGCGGCCGAAGCCGGTGATGACTTCATCGAATATCAGCAAGATGTCGTGCTTGTCGCAGATCTCGCGCAGGCGCTTGAGGTAGCCCACGGGCGGCAGTATCACGCCCGCCGATCCTGCCAACGGCTCGACGATGACGCCCGCAATGGTCGACGCGTCATGCAGCGCGATCAGACGTTCCAGTTCGTTGGCGAGGTGCGCGCCCCAGTGAGGCAGGCCGCGCGAAAAGGCATTGTGTCCAAGATCCAACGTGTGTTGCAGATGATCGACGCCCGGCAGCATCGAGCCGGCGAAGGCCTTGCGGTTGTTGACCATGCCGCCCACCGACATGCCGCCGAACCCAACGCCGTGATAGCCCTTCTCGCGGCCGATGAAACGCGTCCGCTGGCCGGCGCCGCGCGCCCGATGGTAGGCGATCGCGATTTTCAGCGCCGTATCGACCGACTCGGAGCCGGAGTTGGTGAAGAACACGCGGTCCATGCCCGGAGGTGCGAGTTTGGCGAGCCGACTGGCCAGTTCGAATGCGATGGGATGGCCCATCTGGAACGCCGGGGCGTAATCCATGCTGTTGAGCTGCCGCGCGACCGCCTCCGCGATTTCAGGCCGGCCGTGGCCCGCGTTCACGCACCACAGACCGGCGACGCCGTCCAGAACCTCGCGGCCGTCCATCGTCCAATAGTGCATGCCCTTGGCGCGCACGAGTAGTCGCGGGTTGGCCTTGAAATGCCGATTGGCCGTGAACGGCATCCAAAATGACTCGAGATCGGCGGGCGACAGGGCGGGAGTGGGCTGTGCGTTCATGTCGAGAATCCTGGGGGTTAGGCCGGCGGCGCCCCCGAATGATAAGGAAAATCGACACCAATCTCAATTTCAGCTAGCTGTTTGGCGGTTGTGTTTAATATAATGCACAGCATGAGCTTGGATGTGGGCGCCCATTTGAAGTCGGTCCGGCAGATGTACGGGCTGTCCCAGCGCGAGCTGGCGAAGCGCGCCGGCGTGACCAACGGCTTGATCTCCTTGATCGAGCAGAATCGGGTGAGCCCGTCGGTCAGTTCCCTGAAGAAGGTGCTGGACGGCATTCCGATGGCGCTTGCGGACTTCTTTACCTTGGATCTTGCCGGCAAGCCGCAGGTGTTCTTTCCGCGGGCTGAACTCGCGGACATCGGCTCGGGCGCCGTGGAACTGCGCCTGGTCGGAGGACGCCTGGCCAAGCGCACCATGTCGATTCTGCATGAGCGCTATGCGGCCAGCGCGGATACCGGCGAGGAAATGCTGACTCACGCGGGCGAAGAGGGCGGAGTGATCGTCAAGGGCAGGATCGAGCTGACGGTGGGCGGTGATTCGCGACTCCTCGCGGCCGGCGACGCCTATTACTTCAAGAGCACCATCCCGCATCGGTTCCGCAATCCCGGGCAGGAGGAATGCGAGATCGTGAGCGCCAGTTCGCCGCCCACGTTTTAGTCGCAGGTTTGCATCCCGGAGCAGGTAGCATACGAGCGCATGAGCACAGTAACCGTAGCCGCCACCCAAATGGCGTGCAGTTGGGATCGCGACGCCAACGTGGCGCGCGCCGAGAAACTGATCCGCGAGGCTGCGGCGCGCGGCGCGAACGTGGTCTTGATTCAAGAGCTGTTCGAGACCCCGTATTTTTGCAAGGATCATTCGGCGCAGCATTTCGAACTCGCCAAACCGCTCGACGGGCACCCGGCCGTGGAGCATTTTCGCCGTTTGGCGCGCGAACTCGGCGTGGTCCTGCCGGTCAGCGTGTTCGAGCATGCCAATAACGTCTTTTATAATTCGCTGGTGATGGTCGACGCCGACGGCTCGGTACTCGGCAGCTACCGCAAGTCGCACATCCCCGAAGGGGCGGGATATCACGAGAAGTTCTATTTCTCGCCCGGCGACAGCGGCTTCAAGGTATTCGACACCAAGTTTGCGAAGCTCGGAGTGGCGATATGCTGGGACCAATGGTTTCCGGAGGCGGCGCGTTGCATGGCGCTGCTGGGCGCGGAAGTCCTGCTGTATCCGACCGCCATCGGCTCCGAGCCGCAGGACCCGGGCCTGGATTCGAGCGCGCATTGGCAGCGCACCATGCAGGGCCATGCCGCGGCCAACATCGTGCCCTTGGTGGCGTCGAATCGCATCGGCACGGAGAAGGGCGACAAGTACACCATGACTTTCTACGGCTCGTCGTTCATTGCCTCGCCGACGGGCGAGAAGGTCGCCGAAGCCGACCGCAGCAGCGAGACGGTGCTCACCGCCGCCTTCGATTTGGAGGAGGTGCGCCGCTACCGGCAGTCGTGGGGCGTGTTCCGCGACCGGCGCCCGGATCTGTATTACCCGCTGTTGTCGCTCGATGGACGCGGCTGAGGCCGGCGCGGCGGCGGCCTTCGATCTTCCGCAAGACCTGGTGTTCGTGGATCTGGAGACCACGGGCGGCAACGCGGCCCATCACCGCATCACCGAGGTGGGCATCGTGCGGATGGCAAACGGCACGGTGGTGGACGAGTGGAGCTCGCTCGTCAATCCCGAATGCCGCATCCCGTCGTACATCGAGTCCTTTACCGGCATCACCAACGAGATGGTCGCCGGCGCGCCGCGATTCGCGGACATTGCGGCGCTGGTCCTCGAGAAATTGCGCTCGCCGGTCTTCGTGGCGCACAACGCGCGCTTCGACTACGCCTTCCTGCGGACCGAGTTCCGCCGGGTAAACGTGCACTTCTCGGCCAAGGTCATGTGTACGGTCAAGCTCTCCAGACGCCTGTTTCCCGAGTATCCGCGACACAGTCTGGACGCCGTCATGGAACGGCACCGGTTGACGTGCTCGGCCCGGCATCGGGCCTTGGGCGATGCGCGCGTGCTGGGCGACTTCTGGTCCAAGCTGCTCGATGAGATACCCGAGGAGCGGCTGTGCGCCGCGGCGAAGATCGTGATCGGCGCGAATAAGTTGCCGGCGCATCTGCCGGCCGACTTGGCGGACGAATTGCCCGAGGGCCCCGGCGTGTACCGGTTCTTCGGCGAAAACGACGTGCTGCTGTACATCGGGAAGAGCCATTCGCTGCGAACACGTATTCTCAGCCACTTCGCCGCCGAGCCGTCATCCTCCCAGGAACGCAAAGCCGAGCCGTCATCCTCGCAGGGACACAAAGCCGAGCCGTCATCCTCCCATGGACACAAAGCCGAGCCGTCATCCTCCCAGCAACAGAAAAAAGCCCGCCAAACGCGGCGCATCGATTGGGTGGAGACCGCCGGCGATCTCGGCGCACAGCTCACCGAAGCACACTGGATTAAGACGCAGAAGCCGCTCTACAACAAGCGGCTCAAGGTTTCCGAGGACAGCTTCACGTTGGAGACTGCCGACGATGGGCGGAGCGTAGCGCCCAAGGCCATCGCGGACGTGGAGCCGGGCCGGCTGGATGATTGTTTCGGCGTGTTTCATTCGCACAAGGATGCGCGCAGGGCGCTGGCGGAGATCGCGCGGGCGCATTCGCTTTGCCTCAAGACTTTGGGGCTGGAGACCGAGGACGCTGCGGGTTCGTGCCTCGCGTACCATGGCGGCAAGTGCCGGGGTGCGTGCATCGGCAAGGAGGCGCTCATCGTGCACGGCGTCCGGCTCATGATGGCGCTGTCCGCGCTGAAGCTGAAGTCGTGGCCGTTTCCCGGGCGCGTGGCGTTGCGAGAGGGGCGTTCGGACTACCATGTGCTCGATCATTGGGTGTATCTCGGCACCGCGCGCTCGGAAGAGGAGCTCGCGGAGCTCAAGGCCGCACCGGCGTGCGCGGCCTTCTTCGACGCCGACGTCTATCGCATCCTGGTGCGTCATCTCACGAAGAACCCCCGCGTGGACTGGCACGACCTCAGCGACACGGCCGCCAACGCCCGCGCGCCGTGAGCGACAATGTTCGCTATTGGATCGCGACCGCCCCAGTGGGTGCGGCCTCGGTGCTGGCCGAGGAATTGGCGCAGTTCGGGGCGACCGACATCCGCGAGCGCAGCCATGACGTCAAGTTCCAAGGCACGCTCGAAGTCGGCTACCGCGCCTGCCTGTGGTCGCGCACGGCGACGCGGGTCCTGCTGAGCCTGGGCTCCATCGACGCGAGCAGCTCGAAGCACCTGTTCGAAGCCGTCAAACGCATCGATTGGCGCGAGCATTTTGCGCCGGGCGCGACGCTCGCCTGCGAATGCAGCGGCGGCAACGAGTCGATTCGTCACACCATTTATGGCTCGCAGCTGCTCAAGGACGCGGTGTGCGACAACCTGCGCGATACAACGGGCGAGCGTCCCAACGTCCGCCCTGAGCGTCCCGACGTGCTGTTGCATCTGCACGTGGAAGGGGCCGACGCGCTGGTATCGGTGGACTTTTCCGGTGAAAGCCTGCACCGGCGCGGCTATCGCATCGAGAGTGGCCGGGCGCCGCTGAAGGAGAACGTTGCCGCAGCGGTGCTGCTCCGCGCGGGGTGGCCGGCCATCTACCAGGCCGGCGGCATGCTACTGGATCCCATGTGCGGCTCCGGGACCTTTCTCATCGAAGCGGCGATGATGGCGGCCGACGCCGCGCCGGCGCAGGGCCGCGACTACTTCGGGTTCACGGGCTGGCGCGGCCACGATGCCCCGCTGTGGGAGCGATTGCTCGCCGAGGCGCGCGCGCGCCGCGCGGCAACGGTTGCGCGGCGCTGCATCCTGGGCTCGGACATCGATGCGCCCGCGGTGCGCATGGCCATCGACAACGCGGCCCATGCCGGCATGTCCGATTGGATCCACGTCGAGAAGCGTGCGCTCGGCGAGGTGGTGCGGCCCCAGTGCGACACCGGTTTGGTGGTGACCAATCCGCCCTACGGGGAGCGCATCGGCGCGGAGTCGGGATTGTCCGAGCTGTACGCGGAATTAGGCCGTACTTTGCGTGAGCGCTTTCGCGGCTGGCAGGCGGCGGTGCTCACCGGAAACCCGCCGCTCGCGAGGAACCTCGGCATCTACGCCAAGCGCACGCACCGCGTCGACAACGGCACGATCGAGTGCCGGCTGCTGCGCTTCGATCTCGACGAGGCCAGCGATCAGCGCCCGCGTGAGGCGGTGCGCGCGGACTGGTCGGCCCGGCCCGGCGCGCAAATGTTCGCCAACCGGCTGCGCAAGAACCTCAAGCAGCTGGATGCGTGGGCCGAACGGGAGCACATCGATTGCTTTCGCGTCTATGACGCGGACATGCCGGAATACGCCTTTGCCGTCGACCTGTACGGCCGCGAGGGCCGCCACGCCTACGTCCAGGAATACGCGCCGCCCAAGACCGTCAACCAAGAGAGCGCGCGCGAGCGGCGCCGCGAAGTGTTGGCGGTGTTGCCCGACGTGCTGTCGGTGCCGTTGCAGCACGTGCACTCCCGGGTGCGCAAACCGCAGAAGGGCGCGTTGCAGTACGAGAAGCGCGAAAACTTCGCCGAGCGCCACGTCGTGCGCGAGGGGGGGTTGAAGTTCTGGGTGAACTTTCGCGACTACTTGGACACGGGACTGTTTCTCGATCACCGCATCATGCGCCGCATGCTGCGCGAGTGGGCCCGGGACGCGGACTTTCTCAACCTGTTCTGCTACACCGGCAGCGCGACCGTATACGCGGCCGCCGGCGGCGCTCGCAGCACGGCCAGCGTGGATCTATCCAACACCTATCTGGAATGGGCGCACGAGAATCTGCTGCTCAACGGGTTCGGTGGCGCCGAGCATGAATTGGTGCGGGCCGACTGCCTCCAATGGCTGGATAGCCAGGCGGTGTGGGGGCCGCGGTTCGACCTGATCTTGGTCGACCCCCCGACTTTTTCGAACTCCAAACGCATGGACGGGGTGCTCGACGTACAGCGCGACCATGTGGGCATGATCCGCCGCTCATTGACTCTCCTGCGGCCGGACGGGCGCCTGGTGTTCTCGACCAACTACACGCGCTTCAAGCTCGACTCGACGACCCTCGAGGATCTGCGTATCGACGACATCAGCGCCCAAACCATCCCCAAGGACTTCGAGCGCCACGCGAAAATCCACCGCTGTTTCGTCATCGGTTTCCGATAGGCCGCCGGCGGCCGCTCACCGCCCCGGCGGCGCCGGCGGTGCAAATGACGGTGAACCGCAGCGCGGCTTGCGGTAATCTCGTCGCGATGCGCAAGCCAACGACGACCTGTGGATTGATTGCGGCTATGAGCGCGTGCGTGATCGCGCTGGGGCTTCCGGCGCCGGCGGTTCGAGCCGCCGCCTCCGATCCGTTCAACGCACCTCCCTCGGCCGAGGACTACCGCGCCCTTGGGAAACTTCCCGATTGGTCGGGTGTGTGGACGCCGGACATCACCGATCAGGAGTCCCAGGAGCGGACCAATCGGCCGCCATGGAGGCCGGAGATCGCCAAGCAAATCGATAAAATGTACGCCGATGAACGGGCGGGTCGACCGTTCGAAATCATCGATCACTGTTTCCCAACCGGCATGCCGAGTTGGATGCTCATCACTCACAATGCATTCGAAGTGCTGTTCACACCCGGCCGGGTCACGATCCTGGGGGAGGGCGACGGCAACCGATTGCGGCGCGTCTATACCGATGGGCGTGCGCATCCGGCCGATCCCGATCCGAGCTTTCACGGCCACTCGGTCGGCCACTGGGAAGGCGACACGCTGGTGATCGACACCATCGGCGTCCTGCCGCAGGGGTATCTGGCCGTCAATGAAGCGGTGGGCGTGCCCAACAACGGCGACATGCACATCGTCGAGCGCATGCACCTGCAAGGCGCGGACACGCTCTATGACGAGCTGGAAATCACCGCGTCCAAGGTGTTGAGCCGGCCTTGGCGCACGACGCGCAAGTATTACCGCCAACGCGCGCAGAAATACGACATTGTCGAGGGCGTTTGCGCGCAGGGCGGCTTCATCGAGGCGAAGGACGGCAAGGGCAACGATATTTTCGCGCCGGTCACTTTTCGGAACAATGTCCCCGTGGGCCCCGATTCCAAATGAAGCGTAGCACCCGAAGCACCCGTGGCACCCGTGGCACCCGTGGCACCCGAAGCACCCGAAGCACCCGTAGCGCCCGTAGCGCCCGTAGCAACAATCTGATTGCGCTGGCGTTTGCATGCGGCCTCTGTGCGGCGGCCCTGCCGGCGCTGGCGCATCACTCGTTCGCGGTCTACGACGCGACCAAGACGCTGTCGGTCAAAGGCACCGTCAAGACCTTCCAGTGGACCAACCCGCATTGCGTGATCTGGGTCATGGTGCAGCCGGCGGACGGCAGTGCGCCGCAGGAGTGGTCGTTCGAGACCACCAGTCCCGGGGTGCTCACCCGCTCGGGGTGGACCCGGCATTCGATCAATCCGGGCGACCGGGTCAGCGTCGAATTCCACCCGCTGCGCGACGGTTCCCACGGCGGGGGCATGAGTTCGGTGACCCTGACGGATACCGGCCAGAAGCTGCAGGCAAACTTCGGCGCTCAGGAAAAGCCCGGTCTGCAATAGCGCGCGGAGGCCGGGACAGGGCGCACCGGCTCGTAGTCGCTCCCAGTCGGCGGATCACAGCAGATCGCGCAGCCGATAGTAGAGCATGGCGAGAACCAGCGAGGGCCGCCGCAACAGCGCGCCGCCGGGAAAATCCCGATGCGGGATGCGCGCAAAGACGTCGAAGCGTTCCGCCGTGCCCGACACCGCTTCGGCGACCAGCCTGCCGGCCAGGCCGGTGAGGGACATGCCGTGGCCCGAGAACCCCTGCAGATAGAAAACATTGGGTGCAAGGCGGCCGAAATCCGGGGCGCGGCTCATGGTGATGTCGAGGTAGCCTCCCCAAGTGTAGGCCACTTGGACGTCGGTGAGTTGCGGAAACACCTTGAGCATGCGCTTGCGCATCGATGCGGCGAGATGCTTGGGCTGCATCGCGCTGTAGCTCACGCGGCCGCCGAACAGGAGCCGATGGTCGGCCGTGAGCCGAAGGTAATCCAAGATCCAGTTGATGTCCGCTACCGCGGCGTCGCTCGGGAGCAGCGCCCGCGCCCGTGAAGGATCCATGGGTTCGGTGGCAATGATGTAGGTGCCCACGCCGAGGATGCGGCGCGCCAGGGGCGGTGCGACGCCGCCGATGTACGCGTTGCCGCACAGGACCAGGTGCTTGCACAGCACCCGGCCATGCGCGGTGTGGACGCTGACCTCGCGGCCACTGTCGTAACTCAGCACCTGCGTATGCTGAAAAATCTTCACCCCCTGCAGTTCCGCGGCGCGCGCCAGGCCGAGCGTGTATTTCAAAGGATGCAAATGCCCGCTGCGCGTATCGAGCAGCCCGGCGAGATACCGCTCGCTGCGCACGTGCGCCTGCAGGGCATCGCGGTCCAGCAAAGACGCCGACTGATACCCGTAATCCGTATGCAATTCGTCCGCCCATTCCTGCAGCTCGCGCAGGTGGCGCGGCTTGGTGGCGACGTGCACGTGGTTGGCGCGGTAATCGCAGTCGATGTGGTAGGTGTCGATCAGAGTTTGCGTGAAGTCGAGTGCCTCGATCGACAGCTCGAACAGGCGCCGCGCGTCCTCCTGCCCGACCTGGGCGGCGAGCGCCCGTTGACTCGCGGCGAGCCCGAAAATCGTCTGCCCGCCGCTGCGCCCGGAGGCGCCGTAGCCCACGAAGCGCGCCTCCAATAAGGCAACCTTGAAGCCGCGCTTTGCCAGATGCAGAGCGGTGGAGCAGCCGGCGATGCCGCCGCCGAGCACCGCGACGTCGGCTCGATAGTCCCCCTGCAGCATCCGTCGATCACCCGCGTCGACGCTCCCCGCGGTGGCAGCGTAATAGGACGGAGCGGGCGGATTCGATAGTCGCAAGACAGCTCTTTATTACGTTCAGTGTTTAAAATCTTGTTGCTATTGACAAAAGGCTCGGCACTCGAGCCTACCGGGTTAATCGCCCCAAGCGCAAGATTGATGCATCGCGTCAATCATCGCTAAGTGCTGGAAATGCTTAATTCTTAGCCAAATCTGCCGGGGAGGGCGGGACGGGACAAGCCCGGTGTGGTGTAATGGGGCCGTTAATAAAGCCTAGTCGTTCATCTAGGCGTTTAATATATTAAACATGGCGCGCTTGCCGCTCATCGGAATTCCAGCCGACCGCCGGCTCTATGGGAAGCATTACTTCCACATGGCCGGCGAGAAATACATCGAAGCCATCGCCGTCGGTGCCAAGGCGATGCCGGTGCTCATACCCGCTTTGGGGTCCGAGTTGGATCTTTCATCCTTGGTGGATGCTTGCGACGGACTGCTGTTTACCGGGAGTGCATCGAATGTCGAACCACATCACTACGGAGGGCCGGCGAGTGAGCCGGGAACATTACATGATCCAAATCGGGATGCTACGACGCTTCCGCTGATTCCGCGTGCGGTGGCCGCCGGCTTGCCGGTGCTCGCCATCTGCCGCGGATTTCAGGAAATGAATGTCGCCTACGGCGGCACCCTGCATCAACGGCTGCATGAAGCCGGGTATATCGATCATCGGGAAGATGAGTCCGCCTCTCTCGACGTGCAATACGGGCCGGCTCACGAAGTCCTGCTCGAGCCGGGAGGACGGTTGCGAGCGATCGCAGGACGGGATCGGCTGCAAGTCAATTCACTGCATTGGCAGGGCATCGCAACGCTCGGCCAGGATTTGCGCATCGAGGCGCGCGCACCCGACGGCGTCATCGAGGCCTTCCGGGTGACGGACGCCCCCGATTTCGCGCTCGGCTTGCAGTGGCATCCGGAATGGCAATTTGAACTGAACCCATTTTCCAGCGCGTTGTTTGCTGCATTTGGCGATGCCAGCCGACGCGCATCGATTCGAAGGTGATTTATGGCCAGCACGATTCAACAATTCCTCAAGGAACACGGCATTTCGGAGGTCGAGGCGATCATTCCGGACATGGCGGGCGTCGCGCGCGGCAAGCTCATGCCCGCCGAGAAATTCGCCGAGGAAGAGGGCATGCGCCTGCCCGAGGCGATCTTCCTGCAAACGGTCACGGGCGACTACCCGGACGATCAGAGCGCGATGAATCCGTCGGACATCGACATTGTCCTGAAGGCGGACCCGAAGACGGTGCGAGTGGTCCCGTGGGCGGCCGAGCCCACGGCGCAAGTGATTCACGACTGCTTCTACGGCGACGGCCGGCCGGTCACCATGGCGCCTCGCTATGTCCTGCGCCGGGTGCTCGAGCTGTATGAAGCGCAGGGCTGGGAGCCGGTGGTGGCGCCGGAACTCGAGTTCTTCCTGGTCGAACCCAACATCGATTCCGACTACCCGCTGAAGCCCCCCGTGGGGCGCTCGGGGCGCCCGGAAATCGGCCGGCAGGCGTACAGCATCGCGGCTGTGAACGAATTCGACCCGCTGTTCGACGACATGTACTCGTTCTGCGAGGCGCAGGACATCGAGATCGACACCCTGATCCACGAATCCGGCGCGGCGCAGATGGAGATAAACCTGCTGCACGGCTATCCGATGAGCCTGGCCGACCAGGCGTTTCTGTTCAAGCGCACGGCGCGCGAAGCGGCGCTGCGCCACAAGATGTACGCGACGTTCATGGCGAAGCCCATGGCCAAGGAGCCGGGCAGCGCCATGCATTTGCATCAAAGCATCATCGATGCCGATACCCGCAAGAACATCTTCAGCAACTCGGACGGATCGCCCTCGTCGTTGTTCTTCGGGCATATCGCCGGCCTGCAGAAGTATCTGCCGGGCGCCATGTCGCTGTTCGCCCCCAATGTGAACAGCTACCGGCGCATCAGCCGCTACTCATCCGCGCCCATCAACGTGCACTGGGGCTACGACAATCGAACCGCCGGGCTGCGCGTGCCGATGTCGGGTCCGGAAGCGAGGCGCGTCGAAAACCGGGTGGGAGGCGCCGACGCGAATCCGTATCTCGCGATCGCGGCGTCGCTGGCCTGCGGCTATTTGGGCATGGTGGAGGGGCTGAAACCCTCGGAACCCATCTCCGGCAGCGCCTACGACCTCGCGATTGCGCTGCCGCGCACATTGGCCGAGTCGCTGCGCCTGCTGCGCGAGTCCAAGCCGCTGGTGGATCTGTTCGGCGACCGCTTCGTGCTGGCATACACGGCAGTCAAGGAAGCGGAGTACGAAACCTTCGCGCAGGTGATCAGTTCCTGGGAGCGCGAGCACCTGCTGCTGAATGTTTAAGACCCAGGCTCTGTCCCCGAGGCTCCGGCTGCGATATAACTAAAGACCCAAGTCCGCATGCAACGCGCGCGGACCGGTGGTCCGTCAAGCACAATGAAGGGGACGCGTTTGATGTTCAGTTTTCGTCGGATGGCGATTCTTGCGCTGGGGACTGCGTTATTGGCGAGTGCTTGCGGCGGGGGCAAGCCGGGGGAGGGGACGCCCGGTGCAGCGGCGCCCGGCGCGGGGGCCGCCTCGGGGCCCGACGGCGGTGAGAAGGTGCTCAACCTGTACATCTGGTCCGACTATCTCGCGCCCAACACGCTCGCCGACTTCGAAAAGCAGACCGGCATCAAGGTGCACGTGTCCTATTTCGACACCAACGAAACGCTCGAGACGAGGCTGCTCGCGGGCCACAGCGGTTTCGACATCGTCGTGCCGACCGCATCTTATTTCGAGCGTCAGATCAAGGCGGGCGTCTATCTCACGCTCGACAAGTCGAAGCTGCCGAACCTGAAGAACATGGACCCGCAGCTCATGGCGAAGGTCGCGTTGCATGATCCGGACAATGCCCACGGCGTGATCTACACGTGGGGCACGAACGGCATCGGGTACAACGAAAAGATGGTCAAGCAACTCGCGCCCGACGCGCCGCTCGACAGCTGGCGGCTGGTGTTCGATCCCGCGGTGGCCTCCAAGCTCGCCAAGTGCGGCATCAGCGTGCTGGACTCGCCCGCGGAAATGATGCGGGCGGTGCTCAATTACCTGGGCCGGGATCCCAACTCGCAACTCCCCAAGGATTTGGTCGATGCGGAAGCCACGCTTCTCAAGATCCGGCCCTTCATCCGCAACATCAATTCCTCCGAGTACATCGAGGCGCTGGCGAACGGCGATCTGTGCGTCGCGGTCGGCTACAACGGCGATGTGCTGCAGGCGCGCGACCGCGCCCGCGACGCCAATAAGGGCATCGAAATCAAGTACATGGTGCCGAAGGAAGGTTCGATTCTGTGGTTCGACATGCTCGCCATCCCGAAGGACGCCCCGGATCCGGACAGCGCCTATGCCTACATGAATTACATCATGACACCGCAGGTCAGCGCGGACATTTCGGATTTCAAACGATACGCGACGGCGGACAGCGCCGCGCAGGCGCTGGTGCTTCCCGCGGTGCTCAATGACCCCGACATTTATCCACCGCCCGAGGTTCGTCAAAAGCTCGCCGTGCAATTGGCGGACACGCCCGACCAGACTCGCGCCATCACGCGCATGTGGCAAAAATTCAAGACGGGGCAATAGGCGATGCCGACCACCCTGGCGACCTCCAACGGCGCCGTCAAAGCAGCGCCTTGGACCGATCCGGGCGCCCGACCCTACGTCGAGGTGGTGCGCGTCAGCAAGTCGTTCGGCGATTTCAAGGCGGTCGACGACGTCTCCTTGAAGATCTACAAGGGCGAGATCTTTTGCCTTCTCGGCGCGTCGGGATGCGGCAAGACCACGTTGCTGCGCATGTTGGGCGGCTTCGAGACCCCCACGTCGGGGTGCATCTTCATCGACGGCGAAGACATGACGGGAGTACCCCCGTACGAGCGTCCCGTCAACATGATGTTCCAATCGTACGCGCTGTTTCCGCACATGACCGTGGAGCAGAATGTCGCTTTCGGCCTGAAGCAGGATCGAGTGCCGAGGCCGGAGATCGCGGAACGCGTGGCGACGATGCTCGACCTGGTGAAGCTCGGCGGTTTCGCCAAGCGCAAGCCGCATCAATTGTCGGGCGGCCAGAAACAGCGCGTGGCCCTCGCACGCTCATTGGTCAAGCGCCCGAAGCTGCTGCTGCTCGACGAGCCGTTGGGGGCGCTGGACAAGAAGCTGCGCGAGCATACGCAATTCGAGCTCATCAGCCTGCAGGACAAGCTCGGGGTCACCTTCGTGGTCGTCACGCACGACCAGGAGGAGGCGATGACTCTCGCCAGCCGTATCGGCGTCATGAATCAGGGTGAAATCGTTCAGGCCGGCACGCCGTCCGAAATCTACGAATTTCCAAGCTCCAAGTTCGTCGCCGACTTCGTCGGGTCGGTGAACATCTTCGAAGGCAAGCTCGTCGAGGACGAACCGGAGTACGTGCGCATCGCATCCGAGGAGCTCGGCGGCACCATCTACGTCAGCCATGGCATCAGCGCGGCGCCGGAGGCCATCGTGTGGGCCGCCGTCAGGCCGGAAAAGGTGTTCATGTCGACGGCGCCGCCGGACGGCGTCGACAACGTCGTGCGCGGCGCGGTGCAGGACATCGCCTACCTGGGGGATTTGTCGATCTACCTGGTGAGGCTGCCGACCGGCAAGGTGGTGCGCGTGACCCAGCCGAATACCTCGCGCCATGCCGAGGCGATCACCTGGGACCAGCAGGTGTATCTGACCTGGGATCCGTCGAGCCCGGTGGTCGTGACCCGCTGATTCGATGAAGAAGACTCCACACCTGCAGCGGTTCGGCGTCACGGGGCGCGGCCTGGTCGTGGCGCTGCCGTATCTGTGGCTGCTGCTGTTCTTCGTCGTGCCGTTCGTCATCGTCTTGAAGATTTCGTTCTCCGACATCGATCTGGCGATCCCGCCCTACAAGCCGCTGATCGAGTGGATCGGCAAGAACTCGCTCGCCGTCAAGCTGAATTTCAACAACTACGCGTTTCTATTCACCGATTCGCTGTACTTGAACGCGCTGCTCAACTCGATCAAGGTCGCGTTCATCTCCACGCTGCTGTGCCTGGTGATCGGCTACCCGATGGCCTACGGCATTGCGCGCTCCCGGCCGGCGACCCGGAATATTCTGCTGCTGTTGGTGATACTGCCGTTTTGGACCTCGCTGTTGCTGCGCGTTTATGCGTGGATCGGGCTGCTGAAGGCCAACGGGGTCATCAACAACGTGTTGATCTGGCTGGGTGCGATTCATGAGCCGCTGACCTTGCTGTACACGCCGTTCGCCATGTACGTCGGCATCGTCTACTCGTACCTGCCGTTCATGATTCTGCCGCTGTACGCCAACCTGGAAAAGATGGATTGGACCCTGCTGGAGGCGGCGGAGGACCTGGGCTGCCCGCCGTCCCACGCGTTCTACAAGATCACACTGCCCCTATCGCGCAACGGCATGCTGGCCGGTTCCATGCTGGTGTTCATTCCGGCGGTGGGCGAGTTCGTGATTCCGGCGCTGCTCGGCGGTCCGAATGCGCTGATGATCGGCCGGGTGCTGTGGGATGAGTTCTTCTCCAATCGTGCGTGGCCGGTGGCGAGCGCGGTGGCGATCCTGCTGTTGGCCATCCTCGTGCCGTTCATGATGTGGTACCAAAGCGTGCAGGCGCGCGAGTCGGCGGGAGAGCGATGAATTCCCGCCGCTCGTACTTCATCGTCACGTGCATCGCCTTCGGGTTCGCATTTCTGTACGTCCCGATCCTGTCGATGGTGGTGTTTTCCTTCAACGCGTCGAAGTTGGTGACCGTCTGGGATTCGGCCAACTCCCCCACCTTGAAGTGGTACTACTCGCTGCTGCACAACGAGGAGATCCTCGACGCCGCGTGGATCTCGCTCAAGGTCGCGGTGATCAACGCGTCGGGATCGGTGATCTTGGGCACGCTCGCGGGCTTCGGCCTGGCGCGGTTCAGCAAATTCCGCGGCCGCTTCACGTTGAATGCCATGACCACGGCGCCCTTGGTCATGCCCGAGGTCATCACCGGGCTGTCGCTGCTGCTGTTGTTCGTCGCCCTGGAACAGACCATAGGCTGGCCTGCGGGGCGCGGCATCACGACGATGACCATCGGGCACATGACCTTTTCGATGGCCTATGTCACGGTGGTGGTGCAATCCCGGCTCGCCACCTTCGACAGCGCGCTGGAGGAGGCGGCAATGGACTTGGGCGCGCGTCCGTTGAAGGTTTTTTTCGTGATCACTCTGCCCATCATTTTTCCCGCCATTCTGTCCGGGTGGCTATTGGCCTTCACGCTGTCGTGGGACGACTTGGTGATTTCCAGTTTCACGTCCGGTCCCGGCAGCAGCACGCTGCCGATGGTGGTGTTCTCCAAGGTGCGCCTGGGGGTGAGTCCCGAGATCAACGTCCTCGCCACCCTGACCATCAGCGTCGTCACCCTGATGATCGTCGGGGTGAGCTTCTGGATGGCGCGGGCGAGCCGATTGGAGAAGGCGGCGGCGTGACCACGATCCGTCCCGTGGGCTTCGGCCTCGACAAGCTGCCGCGCATCGTGCGCGGTCAGGGCAGCTACCTGTTCGATGAACACGGCCGCCGGTATCTGGACGGCTCGGGCGGACCCGCGGCGTTCAGCATCGGCCACGCCCACCCGGAGGTGAACTCGGCCATCGCCGCGCAGCTCGACCGGATCGCGTGCGCCTACCGGTATCTGTTCACGAGCGATGCGCTCGAGGAACTCACGCGCGTCCTTCTGGATGCCAGCGGCCCGAGTTTTGGCCATCTCGTGTACACCTCGAGCGGCTCGGAGTCCGTCGAGTCGGCGCTGAAACTCGCCGTGCAGTTCTTCAACGCACGGAACCTGCCGGCCAAGAAGCATTTCATCGCCCGCGACCGCTCCTACCACGGGAACACGCTCGGCGCCTTGTCGGTGTCCGGATTCGCCGAGCGCCGCCGTCCTTTCGAGGGAAGCCTGCTCGACGTCTCCTTCGTGTCCGCCGCGAACAGCTACCGCCGCCCTCCGGGAGTGCCGGAGGCGGAATTGGCGGGCTATCTTGCGGGCGAACTCGATGCGCGGATTCGATCCGTGGGCGCGGAACGCGTGGCCGGCTTCATTTTCGAGCCGGTCGTGGGAGCCGCAGGCGGCGTCGTGCCGGCGCCCCCGGGATACGCCCAGGCGATCCGCGGCGTGTGCGACCGGCACGACGTGCTGTTGATTGCCGACGAAGTGATGTGCGGCGCCGGGCGGTGCGGGACGTGGCGCGCGCTCGAACACGACGGCGTCGTGCCGGACCTCATGACGGTGGCGAAGGGGCTTGCCGGCGGCTACATCCCGCTGGCCGCGACCATCGTACGCAAGCACATCGGCGACACCATTTTGGGGGCGCAGGGCTCGTTCTTGACGGGGCACACGTTTTCGGGGCACACGGCCGCTTGCGCCGCGGGCCTCGCGGTCCAGCGCATCGTTTTGCGCGACGGCCTCCTGCCGCGCGTGCGCACGCAGGGCGCAATCCTCAAGGCGGCGCTCGCCGAGTCGCTCAGCAGATTCGATGAAGTCGGGGACGTTCGCGGGCGCGGATATCTGATCGGCGTCGAGTTCGTCAAGGACCGAGCCTCCCGCGAGCCGTTTCCCGTGGAACGGGCCCTGAGCTACGACGTCGGCCGGCGCGCGTTTCAGGGCGGGTTGATCTGTTACCCCTGTGCGGGAAATGCCGGCAATGGAACTGGTGACACGGTGATCATCGCGCCGCCGTTCAACGCCACCGACGATGAATTGCACGAACTGGTCGAAAAATTCACCACGGCGGTCGAGGGCGCGCTCGGCTGAGCGCGGCGGCGGCCTCAGGCTCTGCGCTTGTCCAGGCCCGCGATTCGCAGCGGTACCGTGCCCGGCAGGCGGCGGCGCTCGCCCGACGCCAGGTGGGCCTCGGGTTGCGGGGCGTGGATGAGCGATATGCTGATCCAGACCGCGACGCTGAAATACAGCGACATCCACGCCACTTCACTCTTCCAGTCCGCCCACCGGTGGGACACGACGCGGCGCGACGCCACATCGAGGACTCCCTGGACGATGCTCAGGTAATGGCGACCGGCGGCCTCGTCGGCGAGCCACCGAGCCCAGTACATGGGCACGTCGACACAGTACATGAAAGCCACGTAGGCGAGCGCGGCGACGCACCACGCGACGAGCATGGGACGACGCTGGGCTGCACAGCGCGGGGCGATCGCCACGATGCTGGCCGCCAGCAGCGCGGCGCACAGGCCCCAGATCGACTCTTCGGCCACGTGACCCAGGTTCGAAGTGGTCAAGACCGAGTACCAGGAGCAGGTCTCGGCGACCGCGATGAGGGGAACCACCGCGAGCGATGCGACGCGCCCCACCATGCTGCGGGTCGCGCGCGAAATCGCGTGCAGCAACAGCGCCCACTGCGCGACGAAGCACAGTTCGGCGACCGTGGCGACCGAACGGCCCACGAGGACGCTTGAGAACCAATGATCGAACAAACAAATGCGCGGGACGTCGTATACCGGAAAGGCGCAGCGGAACGCACAGCCGAAGACGTAGACGGCGGACAAAATGAGCTGCAGGCGGCGCATCCGATACAGCCGGCGGGAGACGACCGCGTGCCGGCGGTTGAGCGCCAGCGCCGATAGCGACCAGGCAATTATGTTCAGTGCGCCGAGGGCGCACAGACAATACCACCACGACATTACGCTGACCGACATCATATCGTCATGATGACATGCTAGCGGGAACTATTCATGAGCGATCGGAATTCTCGTGCGTTTCCTCTCATGATTGATCGCGCATCACCGGCCGCCCGCGGCGATGGCGCTGCCCGCGTCGCGCGGCAGGCGGGCGTAACCGACGACGGACAGGAGAACCAGGACGCCGGCGGCAACGAACGCCCCGCGGAAGTCGCCGAGGACGAAGGGGCCGGCGGGCGCGCTCGGCGGCGTTGGGTTGAACCAGGCCGAGAGGCGCAGGCACAGGGCGCCGAAGGCAATGCCCATTCCGATGGTCATCTGCTGCGCAACGCTCCACAGGGTGCTCGCGGACGCTTTCTGGGCATCCTCGACATCCGCGTAGGCCAACGTCGCCAGTGTCGTGAATTGCATGGACCGGGCCATCCCGTAGCCGAGCAGCACGACCAGCATGACGGCCAACGGAATGGTCGGGAACAGCCAGCCGTAGGCCGCCGCGAACGCCGCGGCAACCGCGGCGGTGACGACCGCGACCCGCCGAAAGCCGAAGGTCCGCAGCACACGCGTCGTAAACAGCTTCATGCCGAGATTCCCGCACGCAGTTGCCAGCAGCAACAATCCCGAATGGAAGGCGGACAAACCGAATCCGATCTGGAACAGCAGGGGCGCCAGGTAGGGAACCGCCTCGATGCCAATCCGCGTGGCCGAGCCCCACAGCACTGTGACGGCGTACGTGGGTACGGCTAGGGCCCGCAGGTCGAGAAGCGGATGGCGAACTGCGCGAAAATGCCGTACCGCGGCCCAGCCAAGGATCGCGCCCGCCAGCATGAATCCGGCCGCTTGGGCCGGCCTCGCGTCCTGGTGGCTCGCGAGCTCCGTGCCGTAGAGCAAGGCGATGAGGCCCGAGCCGCTCAACAGGAAGCCGCGCACGTCCAGCGGCCGTCCCGCGTCATCGCGCTGATTCGGCACGCATTTGACGATGGCGATGAACGCCAGGACGCCGAACGGAACATTCAAAAAAAACGCCCAGTGCCACGACGCGTACGTCGTTATGAAACCGCCGAGCGACGGTCCGATCACCGGGGCCACGATGGCTGGCCACGTGATCGTCGAGATGGCCTTCATCATCCGGCTCTTGTCTGTGTTGCGCACGACGATCATGCGTCCCACCGGCACCATCATCGCACCGCCCAGCCCCTGGAGAACGCGGGCCGCCGTGAACCACGCGAGTCCCGTCGACAGTCCGCATAGAACCGACGCGCCGGTGAATACGACCAGCGCGCCGCCAAACACGGTCCGGGAGCCGAAGCGATCCGCGATCCAGCCGCTGACGGGAATGAACACCGCAAGCGTCAGCATGTAGGCCGTCATCCCGAGGCTGACTTCATTCGGCCCCACGGAGAACGAGCGCGCCATCTGCGGCAGGGCGGTCGCGATGACGGTCGTATCCAGGTATTCCATGAAGAAGGTGGCCGCCACGATGAACGGCAGCATGGCGATCGTCATGGGGACAGGTCGGCAACGGCCTTCATATTTCTGCAGAGTGTACCGGCTTATCCCGGACGGTGCGCAGCCCGGCGGCCCGCGCGCTCCCCGCCGGCACTTGTGTTTGGCGGGTAAACGCGCACACAATCGAACGGCGTCTCTAGCGGAAGAATCCAAAGAAAAACGTTAGGAGGGATCCATGTACGTCCGAGCCGCAGCGCCCAAGAGGGCCGCCGGCGAGGCGGGCTCGTCGAGCACCAATTGGGTGCCGGCTGCCATATCGCCGACGCGCAGCCGTTGCGCCGAGGCGAACGCCGTCAACAGGCCCACCACATAGAACGCGGGCAGCGAATCGACCAGGCGGAACACGTTGCGGATCATGATGGATCCGACGCTCGGTATTGCGCCGTCCCGGCTGACGATACGCACTCCGGCTCTGCGCTTGCCCGGCGTCTGCCCGCGCATGAAGATTTCGACGACCGGGTGGTACAGGAAATAGATGGCGAGTGACGGCAGCGCGACCAGGAACACCGATGCCGAACCGGCCTTTCCCGAGCCGGACCGCCAAGTCAATTCGCCGTTGACGACCAGCATCGCCGCCACCAAATAGGCCAATGCGAGGATGACGCGGATATGCCAGTCGATCAGGAACGCGTAGCTGCGGCTGCCGGGTCCGGCGACGGGCAGATCCAGATCGACGCCGGTGGCGCCCCGGATCGTAAAATGTTCGCTGCTATCCATCGCGTCGCGCGCCCCTTGGCATCCATCGTTCGACGCATTATGGCTCAATTGTCGGGCGGCGCGCCGGGGCGCAGCGCTTTCAATGCGTGACCGGCTCGATTATCGTGGGCTTCATGAAAGACAACACCTTCGTCAACCATCCCCCCGCGGTCGAGGTGCCCGCCGACAATCGTCCGCTGGTGGCGCCCATCTACCAGTCGGTCAAGTTCGCCTTCGATGATTCGAACGAGACGCTGCGCAATTTGCGCGGCGAGCGCCCTGGGTTTTTCTATTCGCGCAGCTCCAACCCCACGTTGAAGCAATTGGAACTTACGCTGGCGCACATGCAGGGCAGGGCCAACTGCCTGCTGGTCGGCTCGGGAGTGGCGACCATTGCCGCGAGCCTCTTGTCGCTGTGCAAGCAGGGCGATCACGTGCTCGCCTTCATCGAGTCCTATGGGCCGACCCGCTACATCGTGCAGCATCTATTGGCCAAGTTTGGCGTGACGCATACCTTGCTTTCGATCGAGGATTTGGCCGGCATCGAGCGGGTGCTCGAGGGCACGCCCACGCGCCTGGTGGTGTTCGAGAGTCCCACCAATCCGGTCACCAAGATTGCGGACATCGAGCACCTTACGCGGCATGCGCGGCGCGCCCAATGTCTCACCGTCATGGACAACACCTTCGCCGGCTTCCACAACCACGGCGGTTATGACATCGATATCTTCTTGCACAGTTTGACGAAGTTCGCGGCCGGTCACGGCGATGTGATGGGGGGCGCGATCATCGCGAACGACGAGCTGATTGCGGCGATGCGCAAGGACGTGACCTCCTTGGGACCGACGCTCGATCCGCATGCCGCCTTTTTGATCCAACGCGGCATGCGCACCTATTTCCTGCGCTATGAACGTCAATGCGCGAACGCGCTCGCCGTGAGCCGGTTCTTGCGCGATCACCCGGGGGTCAAGCGCGTCTTCTTTCCGGGCCTCGAGACCCATCCGCAGCATCTGTTGGCGAAGCGCCAGATGCGCGACTTCGGCAGCGTGGTCAGCTTCGAATTGGACGGCGGCCCCGGCCGCGGCGGCCGGTTCGCGGACGCGTTGCGGCTCTTTTCCATAACCCCGAGCGTGGGGTCGACCGAGTCGCTGGTGATGCCCCCGCAGCTCCTGGGCGGACAGGAGTTCACCCCGGCGCAGCGCGAAGCCTCGCTCATCGGCGCCGGCACGGTGCGCCTGTCCATCGGCATCGAAGACGCCGCGGATCTTCTGGCGGACCTTGCCCAGGCGCTCGACCTCAGCATTTGACATAGTGCGGACGATATAACAGTACCCCTCAAGCAACCCTGCCGCCTGCCGATCTAAGGATGTCGGCACCGCAGCAGACGGGGGGTTTTACGTGAGTCTCGATCCATCGGTTGTCCTGTCGTCGCTGCACAGCCAGTTGGCGCGGCAGTATTTGCACGAGTCCCTGGCCGAGCCGCAGCATATTGCGCCTCTGCCCCGTGTCTGTGCCGAGCTCGCCCAACTGACCGCGCAGCAGGCATTCGACGCCGCACAGCTGGCGCGGCTGATCGAATCGGATTTGGCGCTGGCCGGCGAGGTCATGCGCGTGGCCAACTCTCCGGCCATGCGGCCACGGTCCGCGGTGGTCTCGCTGCGGCAGGCCGTATCGTGGCTCGGCATTGCCGAGGTGCGCAATATCGCCATGGCGGTGATGCTGCACGGCGAAGTGTTCATCGCCCCCGGACACGAACCCGAGACCGAGGAAATGTGGCGCGAGGCATGGTTGGCCGCACTGTGGGCGAAGGAGATCGCGCGCGAGCGGCGCAAGCACGTCGAAAGTGCCTTCCTTGCCGCGCTCATGCACCGGACCGGCGCGGCACTGGCCTTGAAGATCTTGTCAGGCTTTGAGGTGGAACAGCGCACCGTGATGGACGCGCGTTCCTTCTCCGGTCTCGTCGCGGAATTCGAGGCCGCATTCGGCCGCCTACTCATGAGCAACTGGAGCCTACCCGGCGACGTGCAGGACGGAGCGAGCGACTGGCGCGACTATCGAAACTCGAGCCACAGCGATCTCGCGGGCACGGTGAACGCGGCTCATCTATTGGCGACGCACACCATGTATCCGCAGCTGTTGAGCGAGGAAATCGTGCTCGAGGATCCCGTGTTCGAGACATTGGGGGTATTCCCCGATGATCGCCGCGCCATGCTGGCCAAGTGCGATCGCGTGCGCAGTCTCGCAGGCATGTGACGTGCAGGTACCCGCGCAATTCGATTTGATTTGCCTCGGGTCCGGTCCGGCCGGCCAGAAGGCGGCGATTCAGGCCGCCAAAGCCGGATTTCGCGCGGCAATCGTCGAACGCGAGGCCCAGATGGGCGGATCGTGCCTGCTGTCGGGCACCATCCCGAGCAAAGCCTTGCGCGAACAGGCGCTGCGGTACCGGCGCACGCGCGACAATTCGAGCTCCATCGAAATCGCATTGCGCGGAGATGCGCCCTTGACGGCACTGCTGCAGGGGGTCGGCGCGGTGATCGCTTCACAGGACCGCTACCTGAGCGCGCAGATCGCGCGCAATCAAATCGAAATGATCCGCGGAAAGGGTGTGCTGCAGGGCGCCAACCGCGTCGAGGTGCAGCGCCTGGACGGCACGCGAATCGTGGTGACCGCGCCGCGCATCATTCTCGCCACGGGGTCCCGGCCACGGCACGTCGTCCACATCGAGGTCGATCACGAGCACGTGGTCGACAGCGACTCGATCCTGAGCCTGCCCTACCTGCCGCGAACCTTGATCGTTCTCGGCAGCGGCGTCATCGCCTGCGAGTACGCATCGATTTTCGCGGCGCTGGGCTGCGCGGTCACGGTGGTCGACAAGGCGGCCGAGCCGTTGGGCTTCCTGGACCCGGCGCTGCGCGCGGGATTTCTCACCGCCCTGGCCTCCATGGGCGGGCGCTACTGCGGCGGCCTGGACGTGGCCGGCGCCCGATTCGACGGATTCTCGCAGGTCGAAGTGCAGCTCGGCAACGGCGAGGTTCTGCGCTCCGACATCGTATTCGCCGCGTTCGGCCGTGTCGCCAATTTGGACGGCATAGGCTTGGACAAGCTCAACCTCGGCATCAGCGCGCGCGGCCACGTCCAGGTCAACGAGCGCTTCGAGACCAACATCCCCGGGATCTACGCGGCGGGCGATGCGATCGGACCTCCGGCCCTCGCGTGCGCGGCCGCGGACCAGGGGCGGCGCGCCGCGCTCGCCGCGTTCGGACTGCCCCCGCCCCCCGCGACCAGTCTCGTGCCCACCGGCGTATACACCATTCCGGAAATCGCGTGCGTCGGGCTGTCGCAAACCGAGGCGGCCGCGAAGAAGATCGACGTGATCGTCGGACGCGCCGACTTTCGCGAAGTGGCGCGGGCACACATCGCCGGGGAACGGGCGGGGTTCTTGACGTTGGTTTGCGAGCGCAGCACCACGCGGGTGCTCGGCGTTCAGGTGTTGGGCGAGAGCGCCACCGAACTCGTGCATCTGGGGCAGGCCGCCATCGCGATGGCGGCGACCGCCGACTTTTTCGTCGAACAAATCTTCAACTTCCCGACCATGACCGAGGCCTATCGCATCGCGGCCTTCGAGATCATGAAGCAGCGCTCCCAGACGCAGCCGCTCAGCGTGGCGCTCGTGCGCGCCGCGGGGTGATTCACGGGGCGCTATAAATTGCGAATCAGCAAGGTGCCGAACTCGCTGCATTTGACTTCGGTGGCGCCCGTCATCAGGCGCGCAAAGTCGTAGGTCACCGTTTTTTGCGCGATGGTCTTGTCCATCGCATTGATGATGGCGTCGGCGGCCTCGAGCCACCCCAGGTAGCGCAACATCATCTCGCCCGACAAGATCACCGATCCCGGATTGACCTTGTCGAGATCCGCGTACTTGGGCGCCGTGCCGTGGGTGGCTTCGAATACGGCGTGGCCGGTGATGTAGTTGACGTTCCCGCCCGGGGCGATGCCGATGCCACCCACCTGCGCCGCCAGCGCGTCGGAGATGTAATCGCCGTTGAGATTCATGGTTGCGATCACGTCGAATTCGTCGGGGCGGGTCAATATTTGCTGCAAGGTGATGTCGGCTATCGCATCCTTGATGATGACCTTGCCGGCTTTCCTGGCGGCCTCCATCTGCTCGCCGGCCGCCTTCTCGCCCTGAGCGATTTTGATGCGCTCCCATTGCTCCCAGGTGAAGACCTGTTCGGGAAACTCGCGCTCCGCCAACTGGTAGCACCAATTGCGGAACGCGCCTTCGGTGAACTTCATGATGTTGCCCTTGTGCACGATCGTCACGCTCTTGCGTTTATTGGCGATCGCGTACTGCACGGCCGAGCGGAACAGCCGGTCCGTGCCTTCCTTCGAAGCGGGCTTCAATCCGATGCCCGACGTGTCGGGGAAGCGGATCTTGGCAAACTGCTTCGGAAAGTTCTGCTTGAACATCTCGAGAAATCTGCCGCACTCGGCGGTGCCGGCCTCGAACTCGATGCCGGCGTAGATGTCTTCGGTATTTTCGCGGAATATGGCCATGTCGACCTTCTCCGGCGTCTTGACCGGCGAGGGCACGCCCTTGAACCAGCGCACCGGCCGCAAGCACACGTACAGATCGAGCATTTGCCGCATTGCCACGTTGAGCGAGCGGATGCCGCCGCCGATCGGCGTGGTCAACGGCCCCTTGATCGACACCAGATAGTCGCGGCAGGCGGTCACGGTCTGGTCGGGAAGCCACGTGTTGAAGAGCTTGTTGGCCTTCTCGCCGGCGAACACTTCCATCCAATGAATCTTGCGCTTGCCGCCATAGGCCTTCTCGACGGCGGCATCGAAGACCCGCACGCTGGCGGCCCAGATGTCGCGCCCGGTGCCGTCGCCCTCGATGAACGGGATGATCGGCTGATCCGGCACGTGCAATTTGCCGTTGCTGATCGTGATTTTCTCGCCCCCTGCCGGGGGCTGCACGCTGACCGGCGCCGCTTCAGACATTCGTAAACTCCTCTATCCGCGGCGGCAATGCTAGCATGCGCGCCCGGAGGACCGCATTGCGCATACTGACATCCACCCCCTCGAGAGACGGATTTCGAATGCCCGCCGAATACGAGCGGCACACGGGCTGTTGGATGCTCTGGCCCGAGCGCCCCGATAACTGGCGCGACGGCGCGAAACCGGCGCAAGCGGCCTTCGCCGCGGTGGCGGCGGCAATCGCACAGGGCGAACCGGTCACCGTGGGCACGTCCGCGGCGCAGTATCAAAACGCCCGCGCGCGGCTGCCGGCGCCGGTGCGAGTGGTCGAGATGAGCAGCAACGATGCCTGGATCCGGGATTGCGGACCGACCTTCGTCCTCGATGCCAAGGGCCGGCGCCGCGGAATCGACTGGGCGTTCAACGCGTGGGGCGGTCTGAACGGCGGATTGTACTTTCCCTGGGATCGCGACGCCGAAGTGGCGCACAAGGTACTCGAGATCGAGGCGGCAGATTCCTACCAAACCTCCTTCGTGCTGGAGGGCGGAGCGATTCACGTCGACGGTCAGGGCACGTGCCTGACCACCGAGGAATGCCTGCTCAACCCGAATCGCAACGGCCGGGCCACGCGGCCCGATATCGAGACCATGTTGCAGCGTTATCTGGGTGTGACGACGGTGATTTGGCTGGCCAAGGGGGTCCATCTCGACGAGACCGGCGGCCATATCGACGAACTCGCGTGTTTCACGAGCCCGGGCCAGGTCGCGCTCACTTGGACCCTGGATCGCAAGGACCCGCAGTACGAGATTTCCTGCGACGCGTATCGCCGCCTGAAGGCGGCGCGCGACGCGCGCGGGCGGCGCCTCACCATCCACAAGGTCCATCAGCCGGGGCCGCTGTACATGAGCGCGGCCGAGGCGGCCGGGATAGACGCGCGCGCCGGCAGCCAACCGCGCCGGGCGGGCGATCGCTTGCCGGCGTCGTACATCAACTTCTACATCGCCAACAAGTGCGTGGTGATGCCGCTGTACGACAAGCGCTGGGACGCGGCGGCCGCGCGCACGCTGCGCCGGTTGTTTCCCACCCGCCGAGTGATCGGCGTACCTACCCGCGAGATCTTGCTGGGGGGCGGCAATATTCACTGTATCACCCAGCAAGTACCCCGGCCCGTGAGCCGCTGAATCCCGCCAAATGGAACTTTGCTGCGCAGCGGCTCTCGAAAGCCATTATTCTACGCAGCCTCAATCCGCCATCAATACTGGAAGCCGTAGTGCATTTATCCTCAGAAATCAACGAGCCCCGCGCATCGGTCTGTGAGATGGGCTCTGAACCCGGCGAGCTGTCGCTAATCGCCCGGCGCGGGTTGTGCGCTCTGCTGTGCACCCTCGCCGTCTTCGCGGCGGGCTGTCACAGGAACCAACTCTACAGCGACTATGGCGACGCTTGGGTGACGCTCACCGATTCTCCGGGCGACTTCACCAGCTACATCGTCAACGTCGACTCGATCACGCTCACGCGCAATGACGGCGTCGTGGTGACCGCGCTCGCGACCCCGGAAACGGTGGACTTCACGAAGCTCAACAACATCGCCGAATTGTGGGGTACGGCGACGATACCGATCGGCACGTACACGTCGGCGAGCATCGTTCTGGATTACACCAGCGCGGTGATCTCGGTGATGGTGAACGGCCTGCCGGTCCAAGCGACGGTG
>JBEKYO010000024.1:0-55721 GCA_049510875.1 Steroidobacteraceae bacterium | reverse complement strand
GTGATTCGTGCGTGTGACATGCCGGCTAGTATAAGGCGGTTTATACTGCCCGCATGCGAACCCCATATCCGCTCCTGGTTGCCGCCCTGGCGGGGAGTTTGTTCGCGTGCGGCCAAAAAGGCCCGTTGGTCCTGCCCGATGCGCAGCATCCGCACAAGAAGATCGGCATCCCCAAGCCGCCGGCACCCGCGTCCCCGGCACAGGCATCGCCGGCGCCCGCATCCCCGGCACAGGCATCGCCGGCGCCCGCATCCCCGGCACAGGCATCGCCGGCGCCCGCATCCCCGGCATCTGCGCCGAATCCCGCGCCGGCTCCCGCACCGCCGCCGTAGCGGACGATACGTCAGGGCATTCGCATGGCAAACCCGAAGTTGCTGTTGGTCGACGGCTCTTCCTACTTGTACCGGGCATTTCACGCGCTGCCCCCGCTCACCAATTCGAAAGGCGAGCCGACGGGGGCCGTGCTCGGCGTGATCAACATGTTGAACAAGCTCGTGAAGGAGGAATCGCCGGCGCACATCGGAGTCGTCTTCGACGCGCCGGGCAGAACTTTCCGAGACGATTTATTCGAACAATACAAGGCGCATCGCGCGCCCATGCCCGACGACCTGCGGGCGCAGGTTCAGCCTCTCCTCGACACGGTCGCGGCCATGGGCCTGCCCTTGTTGCGCGTCGCCGGGGTTGAAGCCGACGATGTGATCGGCACGCTCGCGAAGCAGGCGGCCGAGTCGCACTTCGACGTCTTGATCTCGACCGGCGACAAGGATATGGCGCAACTCGTCGGTCCGCGAATCGGCCTGGTCAATACCATGAGCAACACGCGTCTCGACCGCGACGGCGTGAAAGCGAAATTCGACGTGTTCCCGGAACAGATCGTCGATTATCTGGCGTTGGTCGGCGACAGCTCCGACAACATTCCGGGGGTCAGCGGCGTGGGGCCGAAGACGGCGGCGAAGTGGCTCAATCAGTACGGCACGCTGGACTCATTGATCGCCAATGCCGCATCGATCGCGGGCAAGGTCGGCGAAAATCTCCGCAGCGAACTTGCGACGCTCGAACTGTCGCGAAGACTCGCGACCATCGACACCGCGGTTCCGCTGGCCGTCGCCGTCGACGGGTTGGCCCCGCAAGCGCCGGACGTGCCGCGGCTCCGCGAACTGTATGCGCGCTTGGAATTGCGATTGCTGTTGCGATCGCTCGATGCCTCGCCGCAAGCCGCCGTGGCGCAGCCGGCGCCCGAAGGCCTTGCGGCAGCAGCAGGCGATTCCGCGAACGCCGGCGCGGCAGACGGCGCGCCGGCCTCCGCGACTGCGGCGCCCGCACGGCGCCGCGAGTACCACACGGTGACGTCGCCGGAAGCGCTCGACGCATGGCTTGCGAAACTCGCAGCGGCACCGCTGATATCGTTCGATACGGAGACGGACAGCCTCGATTACTTGCGGGCGAGGATCGTCGGCCTGTCGTTCGCCGTGTCGGCAGGCGAAGCGGCCTACGTTCCGCTCGGGCATGATTATCCCGGCGCCCCGCCACAACTCGACAGCGCCCGTGTGTTGGTTGCGCTGAAGTCGCTGCTCGAGGCGGAGGACAAGCCGAAGCTCGGCCACCATCTCAAGTTCGACTGCCATATTCTCGCGAATTACGGAATCGCGCTCCGCGGCCAGCGCTATGATTCCATGCTCGAATCATACGTGCTCAACAGCGTCTTCGTCGCGAAGCACGACATGGACTCCACCGTCGAAAAATATCTTGGCATCAGAACCATTCATTACGAGGATGTCTGCGGCAAGGGTGCAAAGCAGATCACGTTCAATCAGGTCGACGTCGCGCGCGCCGCCGACTACGCCGCCGAGGATGCGGATGTCACGCTGCAGCTGCACCAGGCATTGTGGCCTCAGCTCGAAGCGATACCGCGACTCAGGAATTTGTACGAATCGATCGAGCAGCCGCTCGTTCAGGTGCTCTATCGCATGGAGCGGACGGGAGTATTGGTCGATCGCGAGCTTCTCAAGAAGCAGAGCGCGGAGCTCGCGGCGCGCATGTTGGACCTGCAAGCGCAAGCCCATGCCGAGGCGGGCGGCGCGTTCAACGTGGATTCCCCGAAACAGCTGCAGGAGATATTGTTCGGCAAGCTGGGCATTCCCGTCACTCGCAAGACCCCGACGGGCCAGCCGTCGACCGCGGAGGACGTGCTGGAGGAATTGGCGGCATCGTATCCGCTGCCGAAATTGATTCTCGAGTACCGCGGGGTGGCAAAGCTCAAGTCGACGTACACGGACAAGCTGCCGGAACAAATCAATGCACAGACTGGACGCATTCACACGTCCTACCATCAGGCCGTTGCAGCCACCGGCCGGCTGTCGTCAACGGATCCGAATCTACAAAACATACCGATTCGAACTCCGGAAGGACGGCGCATCCGCCAGGCGTTCATCGCACCGCCCGGGCATTCGCTGGTGGCAGCCGACTATTCCCAAATCGAGTTGCGCATCATGGCTCATCTGTCGGGCGACGCCGGCTTGCTGAAGGCGTTCGCGGAAGACCGCGACGTGCACCAAGCGACGGCCGCCGAGGTTTTCGCAATACCGCTCGCGGCCGTCACCGCTGACCAGCGGCGCTCGGCCAAGGCGATCAACTTCGGGCTGATCTACGGCATGTCGGCATTCGGCCTCGCGCGTCAGCTCGGCATCGGCAGGGGCGAGGCGCAGAAATATGTCGATCTGTATTTCGAGCGCTATCCCGGCGTGAAGCGCTACATGGATGAGACCAAGCAAGCGGCGCGCGATGCCGGGTTTGTCGAAACGATTTTCGGGCGCCGTCTGTATTTGCCCGAGATCCGGTCGAGAAACCAGGCACTGCGCCAATACGCGGAACGCAGCGCCATCAACGCCCCCATGCAAGGCACTGCGGCCGACATCATCAAACGGGCCATGATCGAGGTCGACGCATGGCTTCGGGCGTCCGCGACGCCGGCGCAGCTCATCATGCAAGTGCACGATGAGCTGGTGCTGGAGGTGGCCGATGCGGCGGTGGATACCGTCGTCGGGCAGATCCGGTGGCACATGGCGCAGGCTGCCGAACTCAGAGTGCCCCTTAAGGTCGATGTAGGAGTCGGCCGCAATTGGGACGAGGCGCATTAGCAGGCGGGTGTAAAGAAATGGCAGGGAACGTAAAGTTCGGGCGGTTTTTTCGCGCATTTCGCCCAAATTGGTGCCTGCCTGAGCGAATTGGGCGGTACCGAATAAATGCACACAAACACCCTGGAACTTTCGCATCGTGGCCCCATCTAATCCCATGAGCGTTAAAGACGCTCCCCGCTCTTCTCCCTGAGCGGGCAAGACCCGGTTTGTCATCCCCATGCCGGGTTGGTCTAGCCTCGGTGGCTGTGTCAAAACAACCACCGGGGCCTTTTTTTAATGCACGGCCAGCCACCGCTCCATCACGCTTCGAGCTTCGTCGAACCCTTGTTTTGCGTGCGCAGAGAACAGCTGAGCGGTAACGGCGGTATCCGCGCACGCGGTTTTGGTTTCCTGCAACACACGCTGTGAATCCCGGCGATTCAATTTGTCGGACTTGGTCAATAACACGTGCGCCTGTCGATCGCGGGCGAGCACCCACTCGAGCATGGCCGCGTCCTGCGCACCAAGGCCGCGGCGTCCGTCCACGATGAGGATGAGCCCAACCAGCGATTCGCGTACGTCGAAATAATGCTCCATGAGCTGCAACCACTTGACGCGTACCCGCTCCGGCACCTTGGCGAATCCGTACCCCGGGAGATCGACCAACCGTCGGTCGGGCGCCAACTCGAAGAAATTGATGAGTTGAGTGCGGCCCGGCGTGCGGCTCACTCGCGCGAGACCGGACCGGTGCGTGATCGCATTGATTGCGGTGGATTTGCCTGAATTGGATCGGCCGGCGAAGGCGATTTCTCGGCCGGTATCCGGGGCGAGTTGATGCGCCTCGGCAGCGCTCGTCACGAATTTCACGTGTGGATAAGTCGACATGGTTGCTGCTGGAGCCTGAGACGCAAATTATTGACTCTAGTGTACAATTTACCGCGGCGAACAATTCACTCCCGAATGAGGTTAGGGGCGACCATGAAGCGGCCTTGTGTTCTTGCGCTGGGTATTGCCGGCGCGATGGCCGGCAACGTCGGCCTGGCGGATGGAAACCCGGAAGCCGGGGCAACGAAGGCTGTCGTGTGCCAGGCCTGCCACGGGGCCAATGGCAACAGCGTCAACCCGCAGTGGCCGAGCCTCGCCGGGCTCGGCGCCGCCTACATCGGCCAACAGCTGCAAAATTTCAAAAACGGTAAGCGGGTCAATCCCATCATGACGGCGAATGTGATGAGTTTGAGCCCCGAAGACATGGCGGATTTGGGCGCCTTCTTCGGCGGTCAGGTCAATTCCGGACTCGAGGCCGATCCAGCGCATTCGAAGGCCGGCGAGAAGCTGTACCGGGCGGGCGACAAATCCCGCGGCATTCCGGCGTGTACGGCATGCCATGGCCTTAACGGCTATGGCGTCGAGACCGCGGAATTTCCGGCGCTGCGAGGACAGCACGCCGAGTACGTCGTCAAGCAGTTGACCGACTATGCGTCGGGAGCGCGCAGCTCCGGACCCAACGCAATCATGCAGACCATCGCCAAGCGCTTATCGCCGGATGACATGCGCGATCTCTCTTCTTACGTGCAAGGACTTCGCTGAACATGCGCGCGTTACCTCTGGGATTGTACCTCAGCGCCACGCTGATCCTGGCCGCGTGCGGAAAGCCGCAAACGGCGAACAACGCGGGACCGGCCGCCACGACTCCGGCGACGGCGCTGGCTCCTCCGGCGACTCCATCGACCCCGACGGCGAGCGCGACTCAGCGTCAAGAGGCGGGTCTCGCTCCGAGTCAGCCGGACAAGCTCGCTCAGTCCAATGAAGACGGCACCGAAACGGCGGGGGACACGGCTGGCGACAGCGGCGCGCACAACCCCCTCCTGGCGGCCGTCGCCTCGACCATGGCGGCAAGCACGGCGGCCGCGGCCGCAGAGACTCCCCTTACCGCGCCGCCGCTGTGGCAGGAGGGCGTCAATTACACCCGTCTGGTCCCCGCGCAACCCACGTCGGTTCCGGCGGGTCAGGTCGAGGTCCTGGAGTTCTTCTGGTACAGCTGCCCGCATTGTTATGCGATCGATCCACAAGTCGAGTCCTGGCGAAAAACCAAGCCTGCCTATATCAGCTTCTCCCGGGTCCCGGTGATGTGGAGCGAATCGCACCGCTCTACCGCGCGCCTCTATTACACGTTGGAGAGCATGGGCAAGCTCGACCAGCTGCATACCGAGGTTTTCAAGGAAATCCACGTCAACGGCGATCCCCTGATCGCGAGCGACCCCAACGACGCGGCCGGGGCGGAGCGGGTCCAAGGTGTGTTCCTGAAGAAGTTCGGAATTCCCGACGACGCGTTCAAGACGACCTATCACTCGTTGCCCGTAGACGTCTCGATGCAACGGGCGGATGAACTCGGGCTGCGCTATCGCATCGAAGGCGTGCCCACCTTCGTCGTCAACGGCAAGTACATCGCGGACGTGCGTACCGCAGGCAGTCCGGAACGCCTGCTGATGTTGGTCGGCGATCTGGCCGCTCAAGAACACAAGCATTGATACCGAGCGTTGATCGACATGTGCGCCAAGGACCTGGTTACACACACCGGCGGTTGTCATTGCGGGCGCGTCCGCTTCGAAGTAACGGCCCCCGCGAAACTGGAAGTATCGGACTGCAATTGTTCGATCTGCGCTAAATCGGGATATTTGCATCTGATCGTCAGCGCCGCTCGATTCGTGCTCGTTTCCGGCCGCGACGATTTGGCGACCTACACCTTCAACACGGGCGTCGCAAAGCACTATTTTTGTTCGCATTGCGGCGTGAAATCGTTCTATATCCCCCGCTCGCATCCCGATGGCGTCAGCGTCAACGCGCGCTGCATCGACAGCCAAACGGTCGAGTCCCTATCGGTGACTGCCTTCGACGGCCAGCATTGGGAAAGCGCCCGCGCCCAACTCGACGGACCGAAGCTCGCCTGAAAAGCGCTGCACGCGCGACATAACACGATTTCTCATGCCGTTATGTTGCGAGGCCCTGGTGTCGGCCACCGATGCGGCGCAAATTTGTGACGTAGACCACGGGCTCCCACCTCATCTTAGGGGGATGCTGGCAGTGTGGTTGGAATCACGATGCAACATTCATTCAGCATGCCGAGCACCTGCATAGCCCCGAGCGCCAAGGCGCACCGCAGCACGACGCGCGAGCTGGGGACATACGACACGTTGTTCGTGGGGTTGATATTGTGGACGCTGGTGCACACCACCGAAGCGCTCGCGGGCGATCAGTCGCCCCTGTCCGGCGCCGCGGCGAGGCCGGATTTCGCCGACCTGCGGCAGCCCACGCCGTTGCCGGCCACTCTGTTTCCGATTCCGGCGCCCTACCAGGCGGCGGACCTGCCCGAAACTAAAAGCTATTCGGCCGAGGAATTTCGCCCGCGCGCCCGTTCGATTCCGAACCCGAATTCCGGCGGTGCCGGCGTGGACGATGAATCGATAATGAGCCGCACGACGGTGTGGCAGCGATTGCCCGAATATCGATCGCTCAACCGCGTGCGCGTGATGACCCTGTGGGAAGCCGGAGGCAACAGCCTGAGCCTCCAGGCAGGCAGGAGGGGCGATCCCTCGTTGCAATGGACCAGCCGGCTCATGAACCGCGGCGGCGCCCCCCGGGGTCTGCTCGACGAGTTGTTTTCCACCTCCGTGGGTGGCGCCGTGGGCCGAGGTCTGCATATCGCGCCGCGCGCGAGCAGCGCCGAGCCCATCGGCAAGCCGGCCAAGTCCTTGGATGCCGCGGCCGCGGGAGCCGCAGCGTCCAAATAGGACCGGGTGTTTTTGGCGCGCCCGACTGGATTCGAACCAGTGACCTTCGGCTTCGGAGGCCGACACTCTATCCAGCTGAGCTACGGGCGCATGTAGGGGGAGGCGATACTACCTGCTGCGGACGATCTGCGTCCAGCGCCTCGCCTCGTCACACATCGACCGGGACGCCATCGAAAAAATCGACCACGCCGGTCTCCAACGAGTACTCCGCGCCAACCACCAACAGACCGTGGTTGCGTATCAGTTGCTCGATGATTTCCGATCCGTGGCGCAGGTGGTTGACGGAGGCGCGGATGTTGGCGCGAACGGCCTGATGGACCAACTCATGCAAGTTATGCCTGAGGTCGGTGGCCAGCAGGTCCTCGACCGACGGGCGTATCAGGTCGACGATGGAATGCAGATTGTGGGACTGGTTTTCCTTGGGCCGCTGCAGCTGTTCCAGGGTCGCGCCGATTGCGCCGCAATTCGAATGTCCGAGGACGACGACCAAGCGGGTGCCGAACTGTTCGGCGGCGAACTCCACGCTGCCCACCTGCGATGGGGCAACGATGTTGCCGGCCACGCGGATGACGAACAGATCCCCCAGCCCCTGATCGAAAACGATTTCCACCGGTACCCGCGAATCCGAGCACCCGAGGATGGCGGCAAACGGCTCCTGCCCGGCGGCGAGTTCGATGCGCCGTGCGCGGCTGGGCAGTGCGTCATGGCTTCTGACGTCCGCCACGAATCGACGGTTTCCATCACGCAGCCGCGCCAGCGAATCGAGAGCTGAGATCATCCCGCGAGTGCGCGAAATATCGGGGCTGCTAGGTCATGCGCCCGGTCTGCCCGGGCCGGTATCCGAGCAAACGCGCCGGCAGCATCAGGATGGCCTTGAGCAGCGCGAACACGGCATCGAATGTGATCGACAGAAGCCGAAAAGGCAGTGCCAACAGCCACACCAGCGGCCACAAAACGACCGCCAGAAGTGCGAGCGGCCAGCACAGCACGAACAGCAAACACCAAGCCACGATCACCATGAACGTCTTCATTCCACCATCTCCCAAGATCACGCCTCGCGGTTCGGCGCAACGTCGTCCCTATGCCGGCCAGTTTAATGGATTCCTCACGCGCCGCGTGCTTTTGTTCGGAGCAGCTCGCGGCGCTCCAGACTTTCCTTGGGCCAATGCTCCGACGCCTTGTAATACTCGGCCACCGCCGGCACGCCGGGCGGGAGGATCACCCACGGCTGTTTCGAGTCCGTATAGATGTGAATGTCCGGGGGCCATGCATCGGGTTCATCCAGGGTTCCGACGCGAACGAAGTTCACCGAGGCGCCCGCACCCGAGTAGTGGCTCCACACGGCAACGTGACACTGCGGACAGCGTGAGATCCGCTGACCCCGTCCGCTGGCACTCGGCGTGGCAATGACCGCAACTTGGCCGCTGAGCAGCGTTACCCGGTCCGCTTCGATCAGCGCGTTGAGGGCGAACGCGGCCCCGCTTTCCCGCTGACACCAGCGGCAGTGGCAGCAGTGGACGAACAGCGGACTGCCGGTCATGCGGTAGCGCACCAGCCCGCAGGTACACCCGCCATCCCGGCGAATCATCATCGGATTCTGCATGGCATCGATGGTCCCACCGCCGATGGGTGTTATCAAGCCGCCCGGGCCGCTCGTCCGTCGTGGCACCGCAGGCCAATCGAAAATGCGAACCACCAAGCGACGGCGAACCACCAGCCGCCGTATCGCAGATAAATCCCGGACGCGAGGACGGCGAGGGTTGCCGCCACGCAGCCGAGCGAAATCGACCATAGCGCCGGCGGCTTGAGGTCCGCCCCGAGCAGGCGCCCGATCAGGATCCCGTAGCCGGCACCGCCGCCGCCGGACGACAAGGTGAGGAGCAACGCGGGCTTCGCCATGCCGGGAAGCGTCGCGTCGAGTCGGCTGGCATACAGACTCACGGTCACGCTCAACATGCTGAGCAATGCCCCGCCCGCGACGAACAGCAGCTTTCTGCGCACTGGAGTTGGCGCGCGCAGCGTGATGACCACCGCCGACGCATGCAGCGCGCCATAGAGCCCGCAGGCCGTAACGGCGCCGAACGCGGGCGTCCAACGGCCGCTGGCGGCCAGCGCCGCGGAGACGCACGCCAACAGCATGAAATGCCGCCTGTAATACAGTATGCCCATCGCCTGCTCGGCCATCCCGCCACGCCGGCGCACGCTCGGCTCTGCACCGTGCCGACGTGCCCCGTCCACCGCCGGCGCCGCTCGACCGGATCGATTATTGCGGTGTGAGTTTGGCCTCGAGCTCCTTGATGCGCGCCTCCAGCGTCGACAACGCAGCCTGCGTGCGGGCCAACACGGCCGCTTGCACGTCGAATTCAGTCCGATTCACCAGATCGAGCTTGCTGAGCTGCGCCTGCAGGACCGCCTTGAAATTCGCCTCCATGTCGCGCCCGAAGCTACGGACCGACTCGGGCACCGCCTCTGCCAACCGTCGGGCGAGATCGTCCAGTGCGTTGGAATTAAGAAAACTCATTCGACACCTCCCATCCTCCCCGCCAAATCGCACCGCCATAACGCGCCGCACCCCCTATCTTGCACCGAAATAGTGCGGCGAGCCCGCTCTTCTGACGCGCAAGTTGTTGATCCGGCGGCGCCGGTTGCCTGGCATGGAAGCTGCATTGCCAAGAACAATAGTACTCGTTACTGGTCCGAGGCGGCTCGATATTCCTTGCAAGCGGGGATCACTGCATGAAGCTCATCACAGCCGTGATCAAGCCGTTCAAGGTCGACGAGGTCCGACAGGCAGTGGCGGACATCGGCATCCAAGGTGTGACGGTGACCGAGGTTCACGGCTACGGACTCCAAAACGGGCACGTCGAGACCTATCGGGGCGCGGATTACAGTGTGGATTTTTTGCCCAAGGCGAAGATCGAGCTCGCCGTGGATGATTCGATAGCGGAGCAGGTCATGGAAGCAGTTTGCAATGTGGCTCGAACCGGCAAAACCGGCGATGGGAAGGTCTGGGTGCTGGAGCTCGAACAGGCACTGCGGGTGAGGACCGGGGAGACCGGTCCGGATGCGATTTGAATGGGAATTCCAGTGAGCGACAGCTCCGCACGCTGCGAATTCCGGATTACTCGCGAGGATTTCAGAGGCCTCGCCCGTAGTCGAACGAGGCCGAAACTTCTGACATTTTAGGAGCATCTCGCGCCGGCAAGCCAGCCAACTCCCCCGTCGGTGCGATATCCCGGCGGCGCGGGTTCCCTCACGGGGCCCGCGCCGTTTTTTATAGTCGCGCGCCCGACGCAAGACGCTAGGCGTTTTATACATCAGAAAAACCCAATACTCCATGCTGCGGCGCCACAAATCCTGTACTAAGCCGCCGCTGGCCTGTTAACTTTATCGTTTACCAGGAGTTTGCCCGTATGAAAATGGTTGTTGCCATCATCAAACCCTTCAAGCTCGACGATGTCAGATCGGCACTGGCGGAGGTGGGGGTTCAGGGCATTACCGTGACAGAGGTCAAGGGTTTCGGCCGCCAAAAAGGCCACACTGAGCTCTATCGAGGAGCCGAATACGTAGTCGACTTTCTGCCCAAGGTAAAACTCGAATTGGCAGTGGATGACGATCAGGTGGATCGAGTGGTCGAAGCCATCATTGAAACCGCGCGAACGGGTAAAATTGGCGACGGCAAAATATTCGTCTCCGAGCTTGGGCACGCAGTGCGAATACGGACAGGAGAGGCCGGCTCACGCGCTTTATAGGTTGCAAGCGAGGATTAAGAGCATGAAACGCCTTCTATTGTGCGCAGCGTTGATCGCCTGGTCCGGCTTGGCATCAGCCGTTGTGTACAAGTGGACCGATGCCCAGGGCAAATTGCAGTACGGGGACCATCCGCCGGATGGCGTACACGCGGAAGTCGTCGAACTGCTGGGCAATCATGTGCCGAAATCCACTGCGGCGCGTCCAGCCGCGGCCGCTCCCGGCGCGGCCAATGCCGCGACTCCGGCGGCTCAAGCCGCGACCAAGCAGGCGGTGGACGAGGATGTCGCGAAGTCGCGCGAAAAGCAGTGTGCCGACGCGCAGGAGCGCTACAAGAAATTGATCGAAGGCCGCAAGCTCTACAAGACCGGCGCCGACGGCGAGCGCCAATATCTGACGTCCGAAGAAGTGGATGCGGAGCGCCTCAGCGCCAAGACTGATATCGACACGCTTTGCACTGGTACTTCCTAGCCGACGAAGAACTGACCTTTGCCGCTTGGGGCGCAAAGCCTTAAGCTCTCGCGTTCCTCAAACCAACAGTTGGGTCGCGTATGCAAACGGGCATGGTCGGATTGGGCGCCATGGGCGTGCACATGGCACGCAATCTACACAAGGCGGGCCTGCTGACCGGCGTATGGAACCGCACCGCCGACAAAGCGACCGCCCTCGCGCAGGAATTGAAGTGCCACGCCTTCGTCAGTCTCGCCGAACTGGCCGGCAATTGCGAAGCGGTCGTCATCTGCGTGTCCGCGGACGACGATCTGCGCGCCGTGGTGACGGGCCTCGACCCCGGCTTGAGCCCGAACATGATCGTGATGGATTGCTCGACCGTGGGGGCCGGGACGGCGCGCGACATGTACGCGCAACTCGCGGTCCTCGATGTTGGGTTTCTCGATTGTCCGGTGAGCGGTGGCGTCGAAGGCGCGCGCAATGCCTCTCTCGCCATCATGGTGGGCGGCGATGAAGGCGTATTCGATCGGGCGCGGCCGATTCTGGAGACGTTGGGCAAGACCGTTGCCTATCTCGGCCCGAGCGGAGCGGGTCAAGCGGCGAAGGCCACCAACCAAATCATGTGCGCCGGCATCATCCAGGCGGTCGGCGAGGCGATGGCGTTCGCGCATGCCGAGGGATTGCCGCTCGACCGGTTGATCGAGACTTTGGGCAAAGGGGCGGGCTCGAGCTGGTACTTCGTCAATCGAGCCCCCTTCATGGCCAACAACGCATTTCCCGCCGGGTTTCGCGTGCGCCTGCACGACAAGGACCTGCGCATTTGCCGCGAAATGGCGGCGCGGCGCGGCGCGGTGCTGCCGGTGGTTGAATCCACCTTGCACGAATACCAGAAGCTGATCGAGCGCGGTTTCGGGGATGAAGACATTTCCGCGATCTATCGGCTGAAATCGGAGCTGTTCCCCGAAACGCCGAAAGCCGAATGAGCGCAACGCCCCCGGCGGTGCTGCGGATTGCCACGAGAAAGAGCCAGCTCGCCCTTTGGCAAGCCGAGCATGTCGCCGCGCTGCTGCGTCGCGCCCATGCCGGCGTCGGCGTCGAACTCGTACCCATCTCCACCAAGGGCGATCGCATTCAAGACCGAAGCCTGGCGGCCATCGGGGGCAAAGGGCTGTTCATCAAGGAACTCGAGGTCGCCCTGGAAGAACGGCGCGCCGAGATGGCCGTGCACTCGATGAAAGATGTGCCGAGCGACTTACCCCGCGGATTGCTGATCGCCGCGGTACTGCCGCGCGCGGACGCCCGCGACGCGCTGCTCTCGCCAAAAGCCCAACGCATCCAGGATCTGCCTCGAGGAGCCAGAGTGGGCACCTCGAGCCTGAGGCGCCAAGCGCAACTCTTGTCCGCGCGGCCCGACCTGCAAATCGTGGCATTGCGCGGCAATGTCGACACGCGGCTTCGGCGTCTCGACGATGGGGAATTGGACGCCATCATCCTCGCGTGCGCCGGCCTCGTCCGGTTGGGCTGGGAATCGCGCATCACGGCGCGCTTGGATGCGAGCATCTCCCTGCCCGCGGTGAGCCAGGGAATCATCGGCATCGAGTGCCTGAGGGAGGACGTGCGCACGCGCTCCCTGCTCCGCGTGCTGGAGGACTCCCCGACCCGCGCCGCGATGGACGCCGAGCGCGCTTTCGCCGGACGCCTCGGCGGAAGCTGCCAGTCCCCGATCGCTGCCCACGCGACCCTGGTGGACGGCCGGTTGACGGTGGAGGGCCTCGTCGCAGAACCGGATGGGTCGAGGCTGCTGCGCGCCTCTGTCACCGGCCGCGCCGAGGACTCCCGGCGTCTGGGTGAAGAGCTTGCGGATCGCGTGCTGGCTGCCGGCGCGGATGAACTGCTCGAGCGGCTCCGCGGCGGCTGACCATGGCGGCACTACGAGGCGTCGGAGTACTGGTGACCCGGCCTGAGCAGCAAGCGACGCCGCTGTGCCGCCTCCTGGAAGCGTCCGGAGCGACGGTCGTGCGGCTCCCTGCCATCGAGATCAGCCCCTCCGGCGACATCGACGAACTCGCGACTCGGCTAGGGGCGCAGAAGGCCTTCGACCTCGTCATATTTACCAGCGCGAACGCCGTCCGATTCGGCGCGCCGCTGCTCAGGTCGCAGCGCGAATCGACGCTCGCCGCGATCGGACCCGCGACGGCGCGCGCGCTCGCCCGGGAGGGGTTTCACGCGACGCTGACTCCCGCCGCGGGATTCGATTCCGAGGGCCTGCTGCTGCATCCCAGGCTCGCGCATCCCGCCGGACAGCGGGTGTTGATCGTCACCGGCTTGCACGGCCGGGAACTGCTGCAGGAGGAACTCGGCCGGCGCGGCGCGCACGTCGTCATCGCGGGCGTGTACAAGCGCGAGCGCGCCATCCACGATCCCGCCGCGCTGGCAGCCTTGGAGGCGCGATTGGCCGCCGGCGACATTCAGGTGATTACCGCCACCAGCGCGGAGATCGCGGCGAACCTGCTCGCGACGGCCACGCCCGCCATGCGCCGCGAATTCGACCGCGTGCACTGGCTGGTGCCGGGAGCGCGGGTGGCCCATACGCTGCTCGAACACGGAGTGCGAGGTCCGATTCTGCAAGCGGACACGGCGGAGGATCAGGATTTGGTGGCCGCCATCGTCCGTTGGCGCGCGGACGAGTCCGGCGCGTAATCGAACGAGTCGAAAAACAGCCGCGCGGGATCGGCGCCGCGCAGCGCGAAGGACTGCCGCAGGGCAGCGATCATCTGCGGCGGCCCGCTGGCATAGATATCGGCGGAATCGAGACGCTCACGGTCGTGCAGCACCGCCTCGTGCACCCAGCCGCGGCGCCCCCGCCAGGCCGCGCTCGGCTCGGAAAGCACCGGGTGGTAGCGGAATTTCGGTGCGCGAAGCGCCAGAGCCTCGAGTTCGCCGTGAGCGTAGAGATCGCGCTCCGCGCGCACCCCCCAATACAGCGTCATCTCGCGGTTCAAATCGTTCTCGACGACGTGCCGCAGAATGCTTTTGAGCGGCGCGAGACCGGTGCCGCCGCCGACCAGCAGCATCGGGATGCCGTCGTTATGCCGATACACGAAGTGACCCAGCGGTCCTTCGATGGACAACAATGCCCGGCGCGCGTCATCGGCAAACATCTTTTCGGTAAATTCGCCGCCCGGAACCCGCCGGATGTGCAGTTCCAGGAAACGCGAGTCGTGGGGCGGCGAGGCGATGGAGAAACTGCGCCGGCGTCCCTCGGACAACATGATGTCGACATACTGCCCGGGTTGGAAATGAAAGGATTCGGCAGCGGGCAGTCGAAGGTACACGGCCAGCACGTCATGCGACAGACTCTCGACGCGTTCGACGCGGCTCGGCAAACGCTTGATGTCCGCGGTGTCGGGCGTTCTGATCTCGTAGGTTTCGATGGCGAGATCGCCGAGGGCGCGCGCCTGGCACAGCAATATGTAGCCCTCACCGGCCTCGGCTTCCGACAGCCCGAGCGGCCGGCCATTGGGGTAGGTCACCGCGCCTTGCAGCAGCCTCGCCCGGCACGCGCCGCAGTTGCCGCCCTTGCAGCTGTGCGGCAGATTGAGGCCGGCGGCAAGGGCCGCGGCGAGCACCGGCTGTTCCGGTGCGACACTGAAACTCCGATCCGACTTGGATAGACTGACGCGCACAGTGATTCCTTACCCACCACCATAGCATGCACTCGGTTTCCATCGTCGGTTGCGGCTATGCCGGGCTCAGGCTCGCCCAACGCTGGCAGAGCCAGAAGCACCTGGTCCGGGGCTTCGGAACGCGGGATCAAAGCCTGCGGCAGATTACCGCCATCGGGGCCGAATCGAAGCTGTTGAACTTGGACACCACCCCGCCGCTGATCGATCTCGAGGGGCATTTGGTGTATTACACCGTGCCTCCGGCGCCCGAAGGTGCTGGGGACGCGCGGCTCGAACGGTTGCTGGAGCACACCGTCGGTAAACCGCGCCGATTCATTTATTTCAGCACCACCGGTGTTTACGGAGATCGCGGCGGCGGCGGGGTCGACGAGGACACCCCGCCCGCGCCGAGTTCGCCGCGTGCCGGACGCCGGCTCGAAGCCGAGAACGCGCTGCGCGAATGGGCGGACTCGCATGCCGTTCCCTGGTGCATTTTGCGGATCCCGGGAATTTACGGTCCTGGCCGGCTTCCTCTGGAGAGGCTGCGGCGCGGGGATCCGGCCATCGATCCGCGCGAAGCCATGCCGAGCAATCGAATTCACGTCGAAGATTTGGTGAGCGCCTGCGTGGCGGCCGGGTTCGCGACGCGTGCCGATGCGCGCATCTATAACGTGACCGACGGCACTGACGACAGCCTCACGGCCTATCTGCAGCGGGTGGCGCGCATCTGCGGTTTACCGCCGCCGCCTCTGGTCAGTCTGGCCGATGCCCGCGAGAGCTTCTCGGCCCTGTCGTGGTCATTCTTGAGCGAATCTCGACGCGTCGCGAATCGGCGCATGCTCGACGAGCTCGGCGTGACGCTCGCCTTTCACGATCTTGACGAAGGCATTCGCGCGAGCCTGTAGCCGAGCCGGGAACTTCGGGCATTCCCCATAGAGGCGTCCTCGGGCAGGTTCCCAGCCGAAACCATTCGTGAACAACGGAAAAGATCGGATGCTGATCGATAACGAATTGCGCCGGCTAAGGCAGGCTGCGCTTGCTGCCGAGCCACTCGCCGATCGGCTCCCACTGTTTCCAGTCGGGCGCCGCCAGATACTCGGGAAGCTCGAGCACGCCCATTCCGCGCGCATACGCACGAACATAGTTCTGCGCCTCGCGCAAACAGCCCAAATAAGGCACCTTGAGCTTGGACAAATATTGGTCCAGCTCCTCGTAGATCAGCGTGTGCTCGCGCACCCGGTTGGCGATCAGCCCCAAACGCGCCTGCTTGCGGGACACCTTGCCGATTTCGAGGAGTTCCGCCATGAATTGCGAGCAGGCCTTCATGTCGACACTGGAGGGCAGCACGGGAACGATGATGGTTTCCGCACGTCGCACCAGCTCGTTGAGTTCCACGCCGTGTACGCGGGCGGGCGCGTCGATGACCAGTACGTCGGTGGAGCGCGGCACGCTCCGCAGACCCTCCTCGTGCGCCGGGACTCCGCTGATCGGCGGCAGATCAGCCGGACGCAGCGCCAGCCAGTCCAGGCTCGAGGCTTGCGGATCGTAGTCCGCGATGCATACTTGCTGGCCGCTCCTTGCAAAAAACACCGCAATATTGGTCGACAGCGTGCTCTTGCCGCAGCCCCCTTTTGCGTTCAAGACCATTACATGGCGCATAATCCCCCAACGTTGTTGTCATTCTGTAAGGTAAAACTCGCAGCCGCGCTGCGCAACCCCCTGAACCGAATGATAGGGCATCGACGGAGTGATATGCTGTAGCGATGCGCATCGAGTTTTTGAAGATGCAGGGCTTGGGCAACGATTTCTTGGTCTTCGATGCCCCTCCTGTCGACGCCGACGAGCCCATCGATTCGGACCTGATTCGCGCTCTGGCGGATCGCCACACGGGCATCGGCTTCGATCAGGCATTGATGCTCGAGGCTCCGCGCGATTCGCGCAGCCGTGTGTTCTATCGGGTCTTCAATTCCGACGGCAGCGAAGTCGAGCAGTGCGGCAACGGCGCCCGGTGCGTGGCTGCCTTGATGTACTCGCGCCAGCCCGAGCTCGGACGCGAACTGATTTTGGAGAGCGCCGACGGACCCGTGCAAGCGCGCATCCGGGACGACGGGCTGGTCGCCGTCGACATGGGCGTACCGGATTTCGAGCCGCGCTCCCTGCCCATGGACGCCCCCGCCCAATTGGCGGCCTATTCGCTCAACATCGACGGCGCCGAGGTAGAGTTTGGCGCCGTGTCGATGGGCAATCCGCACGTCGTGCTCGGCGTCCCCGATGTGAGGACCGCGCCGGTCGAGCGCCTCGGGCCCCGCATCGAAGGCCACGCGCGCTTCGCGAGGCGCACCAACGTAGGGTTCATGCAAATTCTGGATCGCAGGCACATCCGCTTGCGGGTGCACGAGCGCGGCGCCGGTGAAACACTGGCGTGCGGCACCGGCGCCTGCGCCGCCGTTGCGATCGGGCGGATGCGGGATCTCCTCGATTCACAGGTCCGAGTAGACTTGCCCGGCGGCACTGCAATGGTCGCTTGGGCGGGGACGGGGCAGCCCATGTGGCTGACGGGACCGGCAACCATGGTGTTTACCGGATCGATCGATATTCAACGGGACGTACGGAGGTGAATAATGACAACGAGTCAAGCACGCGGAATCAAACAAGACTCTCTCAACGACTCGAACGTCGCTGAATACCTGCAGACCTATCCCGACTTCTTCGAGCGAAATGGACCCTTGCTCGCCAAATTGCGGCTGCCGCATCTGCGCGATGCCGGAGCCACCGTGAGTTTGGTCGAGCGACAGGTCGAAGTGCTGCGCGAACGCAATCAGTCGCTCGAGCGTAAACTGAAGGAATTGGTCGACGTGGCCCGCGCCAATGATGCGCTTGCCGACCGGATCCATCGCTTGAGTCAGCGATTGATTCGAACCCACGATTTGTTGACGACCATCCAGGCAGTCGAGACATCTCTTCGCGAGGACTTCGATGCCATGCACTCGGTATTGGTGCTGTTTCTCGAAGACGCCCGGCCCTTGCAGGCGTCGGCGGGGCGGTTCCTGCGGGCCGACGACATCGGCAGCAGCGACATGAAAACGTTCGAGTCTCTGTTGCAGGCCGGGAAGCCGAGATGCGGACAGATTCGCGACGCGCAGCGCGACTATCTTTTCGGCAAGGATTCGATCGAGATCGGTTCGGTGGCGCTCACCCCGTTGGGCCCGAAGGGCGCGTTGGGAATTCTGGCCATCGGCGCGAGCGATGCGGACCGGTTTCACCCGGCGATGAGTACGGAGTTTCTGTCCCGAATCGGCGAGCTCGTGACCTACGCGCTCATACGCTAAATTCCGCTAAAGGCGCGCCGTGGCCGCGGATCAGAGCGCGTGGATCGACCGGTTCGTGGCGCACCTGACGCACGAACGCCGTGTGAGCGCTCACACGGCCGCCGCGTACCGCCGCGATTTGGATCAATTGCTGCAATTCTGCGGCCGCCGCGCCATTCGCCGGTGGCAAGCGCTCGACAACAGGCAGGTGCGCGCGTTTGCTGCGTCCGAGCATGCCGGCGGGCTGGCGCCGCGCAGTATTCAAAGGCGTCTGTCGGCCGTGCGAACCTTTTACGCGTTCCTATTGCGCGAGGGCTGCTGCAAATTGAACCCCGCGCACGATGTGCGCGCGCCCAAATCCAAGAAGCGCCTGCCCACCACCCTGGACGCCGACCAGATGAGCCGACTCCTGGAATTCCGCGCCGACGATACGCTGTCGACGCGCGACAAGGCCATCATGGAATTGTTCTACTCGTCGGGCCTGCGCTTGAGCGAACTCGTCAATCTGGATCTGCAGGCCATCGATCTGAAGGATCGTACGGTACGCGTCGACGGCAAAGGCAGCAAAACGCGAATCCTGCCCGTGGGACGCTTTGCGGTGGCGGCGCTCGACAAATGGCTGCTCGAGCGCGAGAGTCTGCCCCGGGCCGGGAGCGCGGTGTTCGTCGGCCGCACGGGACGGCGCCTCACCCCGCGTGCCGTGCAGCTGCGGGTGACCGGCTGGGCGCGCCGCATGGGGCTGGCCGTGCATATGCACCCGCACATGTTCCGGCATTCATTCGCGTCCCATCTTCTCGAATCGAGCTCGGATCTGCGCGGTGTTCAGGAGTTGCTGGGGCATTCCGACATAAGCACCACGCAAATCTACACACACTTGGACTTTCAGCACCTGGCGAAGGTCTACGACGCCGCTCATCCGCGCGCCCGGCGGCGCAAGGCGTGAAGGCTTGAAAGGGCGTCCGCCGGCCCCACATGTTTTGGTTCACATGAACCACCACCCGGAGCGCATCTACGGAACCACCATTCTCGCCGTCCGGCGCGAGGGCCGGGTGGCCGTCGGCGGCGACGGCCAAGTAACCCTCGGACAAAGCGTCATGAAGGGCAATGCACGCAAGGTGCGCCAACTGTACGGCGGCAAGGTACTGGCGGGGTTTGCCGGGGGCACCGCCGACGCCTTCACATTGTTCGAGCGATTCGAGGGCAAGCTGGAGAAATTCGGCAACCTGACCCGGGCTGCGATTGAATTGGCCAAGGATTGGCGCAGCGATCGCAGCCTGCGCAGGCTCGAAGCCTTGCTGTGTGTCGCGGATGCCGAGAGCACCTACGTCATATCGGGAAACGGTGATGTGATCGAGCCGGAGCATGAGTTGATCGCCATCGGCTCCGGCGGCAGCTACGCCCAGGCCGCGGCCCTGGCGCTGCTGCAGGGAACCGCGTTGTCCGCGCGCGACATCGTGGAGCGTTCGCTGAATATCGCCGCAGATATCTGTATATACACCAACCGAAACCTGACGATCGAGGAGCTCTGAGACCCCATGTCGCAGATGACGCCGCGCGAGATCGTCGAGGAGCTGGACAAACATATCGTTGGCCAGAATGCCGCGAAGCGCGCCGTGGCCATTGCGCTGCGTAATCGCTGGCGCCGGCAGCAGGTGGCCGACAACCTCCGCGCGGAGATCACGCCGAAAAACATTCTCATGATCGGCCCCACCGGCGTCGGTAAAACCGAGATCGCCCGCCGGTTGGCCAGGCTTGCCAAGGCACCCTTCATCAAAGTGGAAGCCACGAAATTCACTGAGGTTGGTTATGTTGGCCGAGAAGTGGACTCGATCGTCCGCGATCTTGTCGACATCTCCGTCAAAATGACCCGAGAAGAGGAAATCTCGAAGGTGCGCCACCGCGCCGCGGATGCGGCGGAGGACCGCATCCTCGATGCGCTGCTGCCGCGGGCGCAGGCGGGATTCACGGGAGATGCGGCTACGCGCGATGGCGACACGCGCCAGCGCTTCAGGAAAATGCTGCGTGAAGGCGAACTCAACGATCGGGAGATCGAAATCGAAGTGCGCGCACTGCCCGTCGGCGTCGAAATCATGGCGCCTCCGGGAATGGAGGAGATGACACAGCAACTGCAAGGCATGTTCCAGAACCTCGGGGGCGGTCGAAGCCGACAGCGCAAACTCAGGATCAAAGAGGCGCTGAAGCTGCTGGTCGACGAGGAGGCGGCGAAGATCATCAACGAGGAAGAACTCAAGACCCGCGCGGTCGAGAACGCCGAACAAAACGGCATCGTGTTCATCGACGAGATCGACAAGATCGCACGGCGACAGGAAACGACGGGAGCGGATGTTTCGCGGGAAGGCGTACAGCGCGATCTGTTGCCCCTGGTCGAAGGCTGCACCGTGAATACCAAGTACGGCACGGTGAAGACCGACCATGTGCTGTTCATCGCCTCTGGCGCCTTTCACATGTCGAAGCCTTCCGATCTGATCCCCGAGTTGCAAGGGCGCTTGCCGATCCGGGTGGAGCTCGAACCCCTGGTGGTGCAGGACTTCGTGCGCATTTTGACCGAACCAGACGCATCGCTTTGCCGCCAATATTCGGCATTGCTGGCGACCGAAGGGGTGACCCTCGAGTTCGAGGCGTCCGGCGTCCAGCGACTCGCGGAGGTTGCCTTCGAGGTCAACGAACGCACCGAAAACATCGGAGCGCGCCGCCTGCACACGGTCATGGAACGACTTTTGGAGTCCGTCTCCTTCGAAGCCGCCGATCGCAGCGGCACGCATGTTCTGGTCGATCGTGCCTACGTGGAAGGCCACCTCGGCGAGTTGGCGCGGGATCAGGATTTGTCCCGGTATATTCTGTAGACGGCGGGCCACGCATGCCACAGCCCGTCGAGATCAAACTACGGACCGAATCGCGCATACTCGATGTGCGCTTCGACGACGGTTCCCGCTTCGAATTGTCCTTCGAATACTTGCGCGTATTTTCACCGTCCGCGGAAGTCAAGGGACATGGCGGCGGCGAGGGGACGCTGCAAACGGGCAAGCAGGACGTACGGATCACCCGCGTGGAACCCATCGGCAATTACGCCGTTCGCCTCGTGTTCGACGACGGCCACAACACGGGACTGTACTCGTGGCGCTTGCTGCACGAACTGGGCCGCGAGCGGCAAGCGAACTGGACCCGGTATCTCGAAAGATGCGCCGCCGCCGGGGCTGGAAACGGGGTGTAGCTCGCGGGGTGTATCGCGGGGCGCAGCTCGCGGGGCGCAGCCCCACGGGGGGCAACACCGACTTAAGGCCAGTCCGCTGCAGTCGGCTACAATGCTGGCTGATCCCCAAGGAGCATCATGACCGACACCGACCCCAATGCCGATTTTGGATTCGAACGGATCGCCCGGTCCCTGAAGGCCAAGCGCGTCCATTCCGTATTCGCTTCGGTCGCGGGCAAGTATGACCTCATGAACGACCTGATGTCATTCGGGGTGCATCGCCTGTGGAAGCGCTTCGCCCTCTCGCTCACCGGCCTGCGGCCCGGCCAACGGGCGTTGGACGTTGCCGGCGGGACGGGCGATCTCGCGCTCGGCATGCTTCGACAGGTCGGCAAGGAAGGCCGGGTGGTGCTGTCGGACATCAATCCCAACATGCTGGAGCGGGGCCGTGACCGCCTGATCGACGCCGGATTCGTGGGCAATGTCGGGCTGCTGGTCGCGGACGCCGAACGTCTGCCGTTCGAGGACCATTCGTTTCATTGTTTGACCATCGGTTTTGGATTGCGGAACGTGACCGACAAGGCTGCCGCGCTGCGCTCGATGCACCGGGTATTGAAGCCGGGCGGCCAATTGTTGATCCTCGAATTCTCCACGCCGGTCGCGCCCGGCCTCAAGCCCCTGTACGACGCCTATTCCTTCAATGTGCTGCCGGCATTAGGGGGCCTGGTAGCGGGCGACCGCGACAGCTATCGCTATCTGGTCGAATCCATACGCATGCATCCGAACCAGGAAACGTTGCTCGCAATGCTGCGCGACGCGGGCTTCGCCCAGACGAGATACCACAATCTGAGCGGCGGCATCGTCGCACTGCACCGCGGGTACAAAATCTGACATGCCCGCAACCCCTGCATGGCTCGCCGCCGTTGAAGCCTTGCTCAATCGCGGCGTGCAGTCGTCCGTGGCGGCAAGCACGCTGGCGCGCCGCCTGGAGGCGACCGCGCTGCGCATCGAGATCGACGGGGTGCCTCCAATTCGCGCCAGCGTGACCGGCGGACGGCTGGCGCTCCTCGCCGCCGAGCGGGCGCCCGAATCGGCAACCTCTCTGCCGGTCAATGCCACGCTCGCGGGATCCGCCCTCGCGATGCTGCAGTTGGCGGGCGCTGGCCCCGGCGCCGGCAGCAATCTGCGGCGTGCGCCGGTGCAAGTGCGCGGCGAGGCCGAAATCGCATCCTTGTACCGACAATTGTTCGCGCTGGCGCGCCCCGACCTGGAGGAGGAACTGTCGCGGCTCATCGGCGACTTCGCTGCCCGGCGCCTGTCGCAGTTCGCCAGCAAGACCGCGGCCTGGGCGCGGCAAACGCGGCGCGCCGCCGGCGAGAACATCGCCGAGTATCTGCAGGAGGAAAGCCGCGACCTCACGAACAGGACGGAGCTCGAGGAATTTCTGCAGGGCGTGGACTTACTGCGGGAAACCGCGGATCGGGTCGAAGCGCGCATTGCGCGGCTCGAGCAACGGCTGAAGGGCTCCGTCTGATGCGCCTGCGGGTCATGGTGCGTTTGTTGACGATCCAACGCGCCCTCGTCAGGCACGGTCTGGACGATTTCGTACGGGCCACGCATCTGTACCGCCCGTTTCGTTTCCTGTTCTACCTGTCGCCGTGGACGTGGTTTCAGCGCAGTGCCGGAAATGGCCGGGGCGAGCGGCTGCGCCTGGCGCTCGAGGAGCTGGGACCCATTTTCGTCAAGTTCGGGCAGGCGCTGTCCACGCGCCGCGACTTGATTCCCATCGACATCGCCGACGAGTTGGCCAAACTTCAGGATCGCGTGCCCGCGTTCGGCAGCGACGTGGCCATTGCTGCCATCGAAAGCGCATTGGGCGCCAAACTCGATGACGTCTTTTCCACCTTCGACACCGAAGCGCTTGCCGCCGCCTCCATCGCCCAGGTGCACGGGGCGAGGCTCAAGACCGGGCAGGATGTGGTCGTGAAGATACTGCGGCCCGCCATGCACGAGGTCATCGACCTCGATCTCGCGGTCATGGACGCGCTTGCCGGCTTGGCGGACGAGTACTGGGAGGATGCCCGCAGATTGCGCCCGATAGAGCTGGTTCACGAGTATAGAAAGACCATTCTGGACGAACTGGACCTCATGCGCGAGGCCGCCAATGCGGCGCAATTGAAGCGAAATTTTTCCGGTTCCACCCTGCTCTACGTTCCCGACGTCCATTGGAACTACTGCCGCAGCAACGTCATGGTGATGGAACGGATTCACGGCGTCATCGTCAGCCGCATGGACGAACTGCGGGCGCGCGGCACCAATATCGCCAAGCTGGCCGAGAACGGCGTCGAGATTTTCTTCACGCAGGTATTTCGGCACAATTTTTTCCACGCGGACATGCACCCCGGAAACATCTTCGTGCAGGTCGACGATCCCCAGCACCCGCGCTATGCGGCGGTCGACTTCGGCATCGTCGGCACCCTGCAGCCTCGCGATCAACATTACCTTGCCGCGAACTTTCTGGCATTCTTCGACCGTGACTATGCGCGGGTGGCGGCGTTGCACGTCGAATCGGGCTGGGTGCCCAAGGGGACCCGCGTCGACGAGCTGGAGTCGGCGGTGCGCACGGTTTGCGAACCGATCTTCAACAAGCCCCTGAAAGAGATCTCGTTCGCGCAGGTTCTGCTGCGGCTGTTCGAGACTGCGCGCCGCTTCGACATGCAAATCCAACCGCAGTTGATACTGTTGCAGAAAACGCTTCTGAACATCGAGGGCCTGGGCCGCGAACTGTATCCGGAACTCGACTTGTGGAAGACCGCGCAGCCCATCCTGCGTTCCTGGATGCGCGAACAGACGGGGCCGCGCGCGGTTCTGCGCAGGCTGCGCACGCAGCTTCCCGACACCATCGAGGCCTTGAAGCAGGTGCCGCAGTTGTTTCAAAGTGCCGTGCGCGACGCGGCGGAAGGCCGCCTCAAAATTCAGGTGGAAAGCGCGGGCATGGGTCAGCTGCGCGCCGAACTGCGCCGGGCCCACAGCCGCCGAGACGCGGCGCTCGCGGCGGGCGTACTGTGGCTGTCCGGCCTGATCTGGCTGGCGGAGTCCGCCCGCTATCCGTGGTTCGGCTGGGTGCAACTGTGCGCCGCCATCATCATGATCGTCCGATATCGCTCGTTGCGGCGGCAGCCCGAGTGAGAATCGAGATCGACCGTCCGACCAGCTACCGCGGCCGCAATGCCCGGCCGAACTGGTTGGCGTTGCTGGCGTTCATCGCGCTCGCATTGGCGGCCGGAGCGCTGGGTGCGGTGTTCTCGCCGCGCGCCGCGCCGTCCGCTGTCCGGGGAGCGGAAACGCCGGCGCCGGGCGCCGCGGCCTCGAGCCAGGCGTGGTACGCGTCGCTCAAGAAGCCGGCCTGGACACCGCCCGCGGCATGGTACGGTCCCGTATGGACCCTGCTCTACGTCTTGATGGGAACCGCCGTCTGGCTGGTGTGGAGCGAGCGCTATCACCCCGCGCGCAACATCGCGCTCCTCGCATACGCGTTTCAACTCGCGCTCAACGCGTCATGGGCGCCGGTATTCTTCGGTGCGAGGAATGTCGGTGCGGGATTGTTCCTGATCGTCGCGCTGTGGTTGGCCCTGGTGTGGACGTTGCGCGAGTTTTCCGCCGTCCGGGCGGCGGCCGCATGGCTGATGCTCCCCCATCTGGCATGGGTCAGCCTGGGAGTGGCCCTGAATCTCAGCATTTGGCGGCACAACCCGTGAGTTAGAATCCGTTGACCGTCCTCAAAGTCAAACATCGGACCGAGTATCGGTACCAGAAGCCCGTCGTGCTCGGCAGGCATCGGCTCATGAGCCGGCCGCGCGACAGCCACGATCTGCGGCTGCTCGACACGGGCATCATCATCACGCCGCAGCCGTCGGACCTGCGCTGGATGCACGATGTTTTCGGCAACTCCATTGCGGTCGCGACGTTCGCCGACCCGGCCGCGGAATTGAGGTTCGAGTCGACCTTTCGGGCGGAGCATTTTCCGCTGCCGGCGCGCACCATCGTCGTGGATGACTATGCGGCCACATTGCCCTTGAGCTATTCGGCATCCGAGGACATCGACCTGGCGTCTTCCCGGACACGGCACTATGCGGATCCCGATCATAAACTCGATGGCTGGGTAAAGGCGCTGCTCGCAAGGACGCCGGGCTACGCCACGCTCGACGTGCTTTTGGCCATGAACAGCACGATCAAAAAGGACTTCTTGTATCAGCGCCGCGAAGAGGTCGGCGTGCAGACTCCGATCGAGACATTGGAGCTGGGCAGCGGAAGCTGCCGTGATTTCGCCGTTTTCATGCTGGATGCGGTGCGCTGCCTGGGATTGGCGGCGCAGTTCGTGTCGGGCTACCTCTACGATGAAAAGCTGATCGATGCCGGCGGCGGCCTCGTCGGCGGGGGTGCGACTCACGCCTGGCTGCAGGTGTACTTGCCCGGCGTGGGCTGGGTGGAGTTCGATCCGACCAATGCGTTGGTCGGCGGGCGCAATTTGATCCGCGTCGCGGTCGCGCGCGAAGCTTCTCAAGCTGCGCCATTGGTCGGCTCCTTCATCGGCACCGCTTCGGATTTCCTGTCCCTGTCGGTCGACGTCGAAGTGACCGCAGAGTAGAGTCCGTCTCGTGCACGAACCGACACCGCGTCGCTTTACGACACCGCATCACGCCTCGCCGCGAACCCAGTTGCTGTCCAACGGCAACTACGCGGTCATGGTCACGGCGGCCGGCTCGGGCTACAGCCGTCGGCGCGACACCGCGGTGACTCGCTGGCGCGAGGATGCGACCTGCGACTGCTGGGGTTCATACGTGTACCTGCGCGACGTGGCGAGCGGACGGGTTTGGTCGGCGGGCTACCAGCCGGTTGGCCGCGAGCCGGATAGCTACGAGGTGTCGTTCCTCGAGGATAGGGTCGAGATCACCCGTACGGACGGCCCCATCGTCAGCGCCACCGAGATCGTGGTGTCAACGGCTCACGATGGCGAAGTCCGGCGAATCGCGATCACGAACAGCGGCAGCGAGCTGCGCGAAATTGAAGTGACGTCGTATGCCGAGGTGGTCCTGACCTCTGCCGACGCGGACGCCGCCCATCCCGCGTTCGCAAAGATGTTCGTCCAGACCGAGTTCATCCTGGAGGCGGGTGCGTTGCTCGCGACGCGGCGAAATCGGGAGCCCAAAGAGCCCCCCGTATGGGCTGCTCACGTGAGCGTGCTGGAGGGCGAAGCCGTCGGCACCCTGCAGTTCGAGACCGATCGGGCGCGTTTTTTGGGACGCGGCAACGATCCGCGCAATGCGATATCCGTATTTCACGCCCGCCCCCTGTCGAATACCGTGGGGACCGTGCTCGACCCGGTGTTTGCGCTTCGACGCCGCGTGCGGCTCGCCCCCGGGAAAACGGCGCGAATCTCCTTTTGGACCCTGCTCGCCGGGAGCCGGGCGCAGGCTCTGTCGTTGGTCGACGAGCACCGCGACCCGGCGGCGTTCGAACGGACGAAGGCGCTGGCGTCGGCCCATACGCAAATGCAATTGCAGTCTCTGGGAATCGATTGCGACGAGGCGCAGCAATTCCAGCGCATCGCCAATCAGGTGCTGTACAACGATGCGACGCTGCGCGCGGACCGCGCGGTCCTCGACGAGAATCAAATGGGCCCGTCGGCGCTGTTGGCGTACGGCGTGTCGGGCGATCTCCCGATCGTGCTGCTGCGCGTCGATGAGCAGAACCATCTAGAGGTCGTGCGGCAGCTCTTGCAAGCGCACGAGTATTGGCGCCTGAAGGTGCTGTCGGTCGATCTCATCATCATCAACGACCGCCCGGAGTCCGACGCCGCGGAGTTTCAGCAGGCCATCGATGCGGCGATCGGGTTGGCGCGCGCGCCCGGCCAGGACCCACAGGGAGCCGGCCGCGGCAGGGTGTTCGCGCTGCGCGGCGATTCGCTACCGGCCGCCGGCAGCAAGCTTCTGGAGACCGCCGCGCGCGCGGTCTTCATTGCGCGCCGGGGCAGTTTGGCCGATCAGGTTGCGGGGTTGCGCGAGCCGGCGCCGATGCGGCGGCCGGAGCGGCGCCACGCGGCGAGGCTCCCGAATCCCGATGCGCCGCGCTCGCTGCCGGACGTGGAATACTTCAACGGACTCGGCGGGTTCGCCGCCGGGGGCCGCGAGTACCTCATGCTGCTGCAGGGGGGGCAACGGACGCCGGCGCCCTGGATCAACGTCGTCGCGAATCCGCAATTCGGCTTTCAGGTGTCTGCGGACGGGGCCGGCACCGTGTGGTCGCTCAACTCCCGCGAAAATCAACTGACGCCGTGGTCGAACGATCCCGTCGGCGATGCGCCGGCGGAGGTGATCTACATCCGGGATGTGCAAACGGGCGATCTGTGGAGCGCCACGCCGCAACCCATTGCGCAGCCCGCCTCCTCGTACCTGATCCATCACGGTTTCGGCTACAGCCGCTTCGAACACAGCTCGCACGGCGTGGCCCTGGATTTGCTGCAATTCGTGCCGGTGTCGGACCCGGTGAAGATTTCCCGCCTCAAGATCGCGAACCGCTCCGGGACGACCCGCCATTTGTCGTTCGCGCATTACGCGGATCTGGTCCTGGGGAATCAGCGCGCACGAACGGCACCCTTCATCGTCACGGAGATCGAACCGAAAACATGCGCCCTGCTGGCGCGCAATCCGTGGCGTAGCGAATTTCAATCGCGCGTCGTGTTCCTGGACGCGAGGGGCAAGCAACTGGCATGCACCGGCGATCGCGCGGAGTTCATCGGCCGGCACGGTTCGCTGTCGGAGCCCGCGGCATTGCTCACCGCCAATCGCTTGTCGAACCGGGTCGGTGGCGGATTGGATCCTTGCGCAGCCACGCAAACCGACCTCACCCTGCAACCCGGAGAGGAAACCGAACTCGTGTTTCTGCTGGGCGAGACCGATTCGAAGGACGCCGCGGTCGGGTTGATCGAGCGCTACCGAAACATCGATCTCGACGGCGTATTCGCGGCGGTCACGGAATATTGGGACCGGACCCGGGGCACCATCCAGGTGAGAACTCCGGACCGCGCCGTCGACATCTTGTTGAACGGCTGGCTGCTCTACCAGACCCTCGCCTGCCGCCTGTGGGCCCGCACGGGCTTTTATCAGTCGAGCGGCGCCTATGGCTTTCGCGATCAGCTGCAGGACGTCATGGCCCTGTGCGTATCCCGTCCGGCGCTCGCCCGCGAACACATCCTGCGCGCAGCCGCGCGGCAGTTCGCGGCAGGCGACGTGCAGCATTGGTGGCTGCCGTCTTCCGGGCAAGGCGTCAAAACCCGAATCTCGGACAACCGCGTCTGGCTGCCTTTCGTCGTCTCGCATTATCTCGACGTCACGCGCGACGTGGCGATTCTCGACGAGCAGGTGCCTTTTTTGGAGGGACCTCCTTTGACGCCGGATCAACAGGAGATCTTCTCCTCGCCGCCGGTCACGGCGGCCACGGCGACGCTGTTCGATCATTGCGCGCTCGCGTTGGATTCGAGCCTCGCGCTCGGCGCGCACGGCTTGCCGCTGTTCGGCGCGGGCGATTGGAACGACGGCATGAATCGCGTCGGAGCGGCAGGGCGCGGTGAGAGCGTATGGCTGGGGTGGTTTCTGCATGCCACGCTGCTGAAGTTCGCCGCCGTCAGCGACCAGCGCGGCGCGACACTCAAGTCCGAGGTTTGGCGAAAGCATGCGTCCGCTTTGCAACAAGCCATCGAGCACGGCTCCTGGGACGGCGACTGGTATCGGCGCGGCTATTTCGACGATGGATCGCCTTTGGGCTCGGTTGCCTGCGATGAATGCCGGATCGACGCCATTGCGCAGTCGTGGGCGGTCATATCCGGCGGCGGCGAGCCTGCGCGCGCCGCACTCGCGATGTCGGCGGTCGATCAGCAATTGGTCAGCCGCAGCGACGCTCTCGTCAAGCTCTTCACGCCGCCCTTCGATAAAACTGCGCATGATCCCGGCTACATCAAGGCCTATCCGCCGGGACTGCGGGAGAACGGGGGGCAGTACACTCACGCCGCCGCGTGGACCACGCTGGCATTTGCGCTGATGGGCGACGGCGATCGCGCGGCAGAACTTTTCTCCCTGCTCAATCCCATCAATCACGCCAGCACGCCCGCCGGGATACTGAGGTACAAGGTCGAACCCTACGTGGTATGCGCCGACGTGTATTGCGCGCGGGCCCACGTCGGCAGGGGCGGCTGGACGTGGTATACGGGATCGGCGGGGTGGATGTATCGGACGGGCATCGAGGGAATCCTCGGAATCGACTTGCGCGGCAACACCCTGTCGATCAATCCCTGCATCCCACGCGCCTGGCCCGGATTCGAGATAACGTACACGCACGGCGCGTCGACGTATCACATCGCGGTCGAAAACCCCAATCGCGTATGCCGCGGAATCGTGCGCGCCTCGCTCGATGACCGCGAGATTTCATTGCCCGGCGCCGCTCTTGGGCTCGTCGACGACGGCTCGCACCACTACGCTCGCATCACCCTCGGATGACGCTCCTCGTCATTCGTGCCTGGCCCGCAGCGCCGTGATCCCCTTGACGAGCAGCATTCGCGCCACCGCGCCCAGGGGAATCATGCGCACCAGGCGAATCGCCAGCGCGGGGCGCGCCATCAGCAAGCCTCCGACAACCGCGCCCACGGTCCCGACGCCGCGGCCGCTCAGCAGCAGTTGCATGGTGCGGCTGCGCGGAAATTGGCCATTGCCGCCCCCGGCGTGCGCGGCGCGGCCGCCCTGATCCGCGCCGGCCCCATGCTGCGCCGGCTCCAGCAGGAGTCGAATTTCCGCGCGCGACTGCGCCATCTTGGCGAGGATTTCAGCTCTCGAATCGCCGGATTCGCTCACCGGTCAATCCTGGTCCGAGGACAGAATGCGCTCGAGAATGACACGATCGTCTTTCCACTCCCGCCGCACGGTGGCGAGAAACGGCGCCTGTGCCCGCACGAGATTGGAGCGGTACACGCCGGCCACTATGGCAATCACCAGGAACACGCCGCCCATCCAGGCGATTGCGGAGACCCGGTAAGGGGTATCCCACGTCAAAGCCACCACGAGCAGGCACGCCGAGAAGACGGCGAAAAACAGGGCGAGTCCCAGGATCGCGCCCGCCATGAGCTGCGCGCCGAGGTCACGCTGCGTCTGATCCAAATCTTCGCCCGCGAGTTCCGCATAGCCCGCGATGTGCCGCAGCAGCGCCGGCGCCGCCTTCGGCAGTGACCACAGCAAACGCATGACGTGCGCCTAGGAGCGGCGCGTCGCCAGGATACCCACCACGGCACCGACCAGGGCCGCGATGCCCACCGCTTGCCAGGGGCTGTCGTGCACGAAGTCATCCGCCGTCACCGCCGCCCGTTGCGCCTGGCGCCGCAGGCTGTCGGCTCGTTCCGCGAGAGATTCCTTGGCATTGCCCACCGCGCGCAGCACCTTGCTGCGCACGCGCACGACATCTGCATCCTTGAGGTCCGCGATCCGCGCGACCAGATCTTCGACGTCGGCGATCAGATTCTGAATCTCTGCCGATGCCACGTTCTTGATATTGCTGGCTGCCTCTCCGATGTCCTGGCCGGCACGATGGCCTGCGGCACGGATCCCGTCAGCCGTCCCTAACGTTTCCATAGGTCCTTCTCCTTCTACGCTACGACACTACCGGCTGCAGGGGGCCAAACCCATCGGCCATTGTGCAGCGCCCAATGTAGGAAATTGCCCACATGTTAGACTCTAACGGCGTGGCGCGGGCATTTTTACATGAAAATCTTGAGTGAGGAATTGGGCAGCATCGGCCGGTGGTACATCGTACTGCCCCCCCTCTTGTTGATCGGATTTCTGGCCGGCATGTTCCTTCTCGCCGCCGACACTCAAGCTCGGCTGAATGCGGCCGACGAGCGTGTGCACAATTCCGAGGTTCGCGAACAAGCCCTGGACGAGTTCCTCGCGCTCACCACCGACGCCGAATCGGAACAGCGCGGATACCTCTTGACCGGCGAAGATACCTATCTCCGGTCATACGCCGCCGCTGCCGGCAAGATTGGCAGGGCACTCGACCGGCTGCAGCGAACATACGGCGCGGGCGCCCGACCCATCGACGAAATGCGGCGATTTCGCGATCTCTCCCGGGAAAAACTGGCCGAACTGGACGATACCCTGGCGCTGTACGGCAAGTCCGGCCTGGACGCGGCGCAGAGCGCCGCCCGAACCGACATGGGCAAACGAACGACCGACAGCATTCTCGCGAACGTCGCGGTGCTGCGGCAGCGGGAAGGCGCCGAATTGTCGGCCGCCACGGCGCGTTGGCGGTCGGATCTACGGCTCTCGCGGTGGATCACACTGGGCGGAGCGATGCTCAACATCGGTCTCGTCGTACTGGCCACGGTATTGGTGTACGCGGACATGCGGCGGCGGGCGCAACAGGCCACCGACCTCAAGCTGCAGAAGCGCGAGTTGGCGCGGCAGGTCGACGACCGCACCCGCGAGCTCACGGCGCTCTCCACCCATCTGCAAGGAGTCTCCGAGCTGGAGAAATCGGCGCTGTCGCGCGAATTGCATGATGAACTCGGCGGGCTGCTGGTTGCGGCCAGGATGGACCTCTCGTGGCTGCAGCAGCGCCTGCCGACCGGGGATCCGGCCATCGAACAGCGCTTCAAGCGCATCCACGAATCCCTGAGCGCGGGCATCGACCTCAAGCGGCGCGTGGTGGAGGAGTTGCGCCCCACGCTGCTCGACAACATGGGCTTGTTCGCTGCGCTGCGCTGGCAATTCAAGGAATCCTGCCGCCGCACGGGGCTCAAATGCAGCGAAACGATTCCCGAGACGGAATTGCGGGTGAGCCCGGACGCCGCCATCGGGGTTTTTCGCGTCGCGCAGGAGGCGCTGACCAACATCCTGAAGCACGCCGACGCGACCTCCGCGGACCTGGCCGTCAACATTGATGGGGACACATTCGTGCTGCGGATATCCGATGACGGGAAGGGCATTTCAATGCACCGGCCACAACCCATCACCTCGCATGGACTGGCCTCGATGAAGCATCGCATCGCTGCGTTGGGTGGCGACTGGGAGATCCACGCCGCCGCCACCCGCGGCACGATCGTGACGGCGCGCATTCCGCTGTCCAGCATGCTGCTGTTTGAGCCCTCCCCGGTGCCGCTCCCGGCCGCGACGGCATAGGAGTAATTGCGCTTACTTTAGGCTTACCCGTTAGCTGGCAGCACCGCCGAGCAATCAAGGCTCTCTTGCGGCCTAAGTGAGTGCCATTCGGCGTGGGAGCCTGTCAGAGTAATTTTCGTGGCCGCGGGCGGGCGGGCGGGCGATGAGATTTCAGTGTTTCGCCAAATGCGCTTCGCAGATCTCGTGCAACACCTCGGGCAGCCGCCCGTAATCTCTCGCCTTATCCAGGAAATGGGTCGCCCCGAGCGCGATGGCGGCGTTCTTGTATTCAGGCAAATCGTAATTGGTCAGCACGATGATGCGCGGTTTCAACTGCGCAGTCGCCAATGCGCGCATCACTCCGAATCCGGTTCCCTGCTTCAAGTGCAGATCCAAGATGATGACATCCACCGAATCGCGCTTGACCGCGGCCAGGGCGCCCGCCTCGGTATCCGCCGTGCCAATGAGCTCGACCTCCGGGATTTGCCGGATGGCCTCGGTGAGCCGCTCGGTCAGCACCTTCGAGTCCTCAACCAGCAAGACCCGCAGACCGGAAGCCATCACGATCGCATCCACAGGTTGTGCGCGCATGTTAACGCCGGCTCACGGACGCAATGAAGCAGGCTGCGGCCGGCGGCGCAGCGACCATTGAGGAAGGAGTGAGTCACGGTTCATCGCTTACTGAATGAGTCCATTTCGGAGTGCATAGGATGTGATGTCCGCATTCGCGCTGAAGCTCATTTTTTCGAGGATTCGGCTGCGGTACGTGCTCACCGTCTTCACGCTGAGACTGAGTTCGTTGGCAATATCGGACACCCCGCGGCCGGCCGCCAGTTTGCAAAAAATCTGGAACTCACGGGTCGACAGCCGGGCATGCAAGGGCTTGTCCGGGTCGCCGTCGAGGTCGGCCACCAGGATCTCGGCGAGCGCCGCGCTCACGTACCGCCGTCCCGACAGCACGGTGCGAACGGCCTTCATGAGTTCTTCCGGAGCACTGTCCTTCGACAAGTAGCCGCTCGCTCCGGCGCGCAGCACATTGACCGCGTACTGTTGCTCGGGAAGTCCGCTCATCACCAGCACGCGAACTGTGGGATGGCCCGTCTGGATATGCCTCAAGATATCCAAGCCGCTGCGGTCCGGCATATGGATGTCGAGCAGGACGAGATCCCATTCCTGTTGACGCAGCAGATCGAGCGTCTCGTTGCCGCTGGCCGCTTCGCCCACGGCGTTGATGGTGGAATCCGCTTCCAGAAATTGCTTGAACCCTGCCCGAACGACCGCGTGATCGTCGGCGATCAATACTCGTGACACTTGTGATCTCCCATGACGCCGGCTCTCAACTGCTGGCGCATTCTTGGCTCTGTGAATATCCGTTCAGTTTGTTATACAACGTCTTCAAGCTGCAGCCCAGGGCATCCGCGGCACGCCGCTTATTGCCCTTGAAGTAGTCGAGCGTCGCCTCGATCAATGAACGCTCCATGTCGTAGATGCGCGAGCCCACGCGAATGTCGAGGCGCTCGCGGTCCGTCGCCACCTCGCCGGCCCGGCCCGTCGCCAGACTCTGAATCAGCGGGGCCAGATCGAGCGTTTGGTCCGCCAGAATGAAGGCGCGTTCGATGCAGTTCTTCAACTCGCGCACATTGCCCGGCCAGCTATGCTGTTTCAAGGTCATGCGCGCAAACGCGGAAAGCCGCTTCTGCGTGCCGTTCTGGCTGTTGAGATCCGCCAGGAAGCTCTCGGCGAGCAGGTCGACGTCGTCGCCGCGGCTGCGCAGGGGCGGCAGATCGATCGGAAACACGGCGAGCCGGTACAGCAGATCCTCGCGCAATTGCCCGTTCTGGACGGCTTGCAGCGGGCAGCGATTCGTCGAGGCGATCACACGAACGTCCGAGAGGAACTCCACGCTGGCGCCGACCCGGTAGAACCTGCGCGTCTCGAGGACCCGCAAGAGGCGCGTTTGCATGTCCATCGGCATTTCAGTGACTTCGTCGAGCAGCAGCGTGCCGCCCCGCGCCCGCTCGAACACCCCGGCGTGCGCACGCACGGCGCCCGTGAAGCTACCCTTCTCATAGCCGAACAGTTCGGCTTCGATCAGTCCGGCGGGGATCGCGCCACAATTGATTGCGACGAACGGACCGCCGCGCCGGGCACTGCGATCATGGATGGACTGCGCGGCCAATTCCTTGCCTGAGCCGCTCTCGCCGGTCAGAAGGACGTTGGCTTCGGTCGGACCCACGCGGTCGATGAGCCGGAACACCTCCAGCATCGCGTGCGACTCCCCCAACAGGGGGCTCGGCGCCGCGAACCGCCGCACAGGCTCGGAAACCTCAGTTCTCGCGCTGTTCATCACTTTACGTCTCCTCCGGATCGCGCCCGTGTAATCGTTACACTAAGCACCGGAGTGATTTGTAACCTGTGCCAGCAATGGAGACCAGGGTAGGGCGCTGAACCTAAGCTCAGACTTCGCGATATTCGCTGTCGGAGTTTGTCCGACATGCGCTGATAACTCGTTGATGAACAAAGGCGATATCCGTGATATGACATTAATCACACCCGGCCGAGGGCGCTTCTCATGGCGCTGGCACATGCGGTGCACTGGGAATTACGGATCCGAGGCACTGTATTCCGCACCGCAGCGCCAGCACTGCGTGAATTGGGGCTCCAGTTGTTCGCCGCAGTCTTTGCACGTCCACGGCACGCCGATGGTCGCGGCGGCAGCGCGCGCCAAAGCGCTGAGCGCGAACCGTTCGTCGGCGTCATCGACATACAGCTGCGGCCAGGTTTCCATCATCGGCACATCGCCCAGGGCGCCCGCCAGATACTGATTGCGCAACTCGCATTGGATGCCTGCGGTGATGAGCACATTGCGGGCGTGAGCAACCTGCAACAGCGACGCCGCCCGGTACACTCGCTTCACGGAGTCTCCCACCTCGATTGATGCCGTCCTAGCGTAGCGATCCGAGAAAGGCTCGCACGTCCTCGCCTCGCTCCAAAGTCTCGACCAACGCCGAGCCGACCACGACCCCATCCACGTGGCCGGCGAAGCGTGCCACCTGTTCGCGCGATCGTATGCCGAACCCGGCGCATACCGGAACCGTCGAGCACCGCCTGACGCGATCCATGTAGCCCAATACCTCGTCGGGCACTTCCGCGGACTTGCCGGTCGTTCCGGTCATCGTGACTGCGTACACGAACCCTTGCGCGGCCTTGCACAGCATGTTCAAGCGCTCGGCCGGAGTGACCGGCGTGACCATTTGGATCAACGCCAAGCCTTCTGCATCGAGCGCAGCCCTAAGATCGTCGCTTTCCTCATAGGGCAGATCCGGGACGATGAAGCCCGCGACGCCGGCCAAGGCAGCGTCGTGCGGCAGCTTGTCCAATCCGTACTTGAGCAAGGGATTCAAATAGCTCATTAAGAGAATGGGCGCGGTTCGCGGCTGCGGCAGGGATGCGACCTCTTGCAGTATCCAGGGCAGCGTCACGCCGTCGGCCAGCGCGACGAAGCTGGCGCGCTGGATGGTCGTGCCGTCGGCCATGGGGTCGCTGAACGGCACGCCGATTTCCACGACGTCGCATGCGCTGATGACCGCGCCCAGGTTGTCCCTGAAATGCCGCCGGTCGGGAAATCCGGCGGTGAGAAATCCGATCAACGCCGGCCTGCCGCGCGCCGCCGCGGTGCTGATGGCGGCCGAAAGAGCATCGCGCGGTTTCATGACGCGCGCAGATCGCGCAGCACCGTGCGCTGCAGAATGGGCATGTCCTTATCGCCGCGGCCCGAGCAGCCGATCAGGATTCGCGCGCCGGGGTGCGCGTGCGCGTAGCGCCGAGCACCGAAAATCGCATGCGCCGTTTCGATGGCGGGCAGGATGCCCTCGAACTTGGCGCATTCCACGAGCGCGTCCAACGCCTCGTCGTCGGTAGCCGATTCGTAGGCGACGCGGCCGCTTTTCGCCAGATAGGCGTGCTCCGGGCCCACACCGGAATAGTCGAGGCCGGCGGACACCGAATGCGTTTCCTGAACCTGTCCGAACGCGTCCTGAAGGATCAGGGTATAGCTGCCTTGCAGGACGCCGGGGGTGCCGAACGTCACCGAGGCCGCATTGTCCCCGAGGCCGGCGCCGCGGCCGCCGGCCTCCACGCCGAGCAGCTGCACCGCTGCATCGCCCAGAAACGGGTGAAACAGCCCGATCGCATTCGACCCGCCGCCGACGCACGCAACGGCGACATCCGGCAACGCTCCGGCGAGTTCGAGCATCTGCGCGCGCGCTTCGCGGCCGATCACGGCCTGCAGTTCGCGGACCAAGTACGGATAGGGATGCGGGCCGACGGCCGAACCCAACGCATAATAGGTGCCGTCCGGATCGGACACCCAATCGCGCAGCGCCTCATCGATGGCGGCGCGCAGGGTTTTGTCGCCGCCGGTCACCGGCACCACCGTCGCTCCCATCAACTGCATACGCCCGACATTCGGCGCCTGGCGTTCGACGTCGACCGCCCCCATGTATACGACGCACGGCATTCCGAGCCTGGCAGCCGCCGCGGCGCTCGCCACACCATGCTGTCCGGCGCCGGTTTCCGCGATGATGCGCTTCGCGCCCAGGCGCTTTGCAAGCAGCGTCTGGCCCACCGCGTTGTTGATCTTGTGGGCGCCGGTGTGGGCGAGATCCTCGCGTTTGAGCCAGACCTCGGCGCCCCAGCGCCTGCTCAAGGAAGGCGCAAAAGACAGCGCCGTCGGACGCCCGACCCAGGTTTTCAACTCGTGGGTGAATTCGGCCTGGAACGCCGCACTGTTGAGGTGGCGGGTAACCCCCGCCTGCAGCCGATCCAGCGCCGGCACCAAGGTCTCCGGCACGAAGCGGCCGCCGAAGGAACCGTAGCGGCCCTTGGCGTCGGGATAGGCGGTAAATTGTGCGGTGTCTGCGCGCAGCGGTGAGTTCATGCGTCGTGCTCCATTCGTTTCGCGGCGGCCCGCGCGGCGCGCACAAATTCGTAGATTTTCTCCGGGTCCTTCACGCCCGGTTCGTCCTCCACGCCGCTGCTCACGTCCACGCCGAAAGGCCGCACCGCGTGGATGGCTTCGCCGACGTTTTGCGCCGACAGTCCACCGGCGAGAATGACCTCGGTCTGGCGGGCGAGCTCGGCCGCCCTCCCCCAGTCGGCCAGTTCGCCTATGCCGCTCGAGGGGCCTTCGAACAGCATGCGGGCAGGCAAGGGGCTGGGCGTCTTGCGGCCAAAGCGCACCACCGGCAGGACCTTGACGTGCGACGGAATTTTCAGTTCCCGCAAATCCTCGACATCGGTCTGAAAATAATCCGGCTTGAGAATGCGGCAGATTTCATCCACCTTCATTTGCAGAGGATGCTGCGCGACCGCGATTCTCAAGATGCCGGGCGGGGCGAGCGCCGCCAGCTGCGCCGCTTGGCCCGGAGTCACCTGGCGCGGACTCGGCGCGAATACGAAACCGACCGCGTCGACCTTGGCTTCCGCGGCGGCGGCGATGGCATCGGCACTGGTCATACCGCAAATTTTTATCCACATTGCACCGAGTGTAGCCATTTAAGGTTGCGGTGTGCGAGCCGCGTTCAAGATTTCCGCGAGCAGCCCGGCCGGATCGTCGCAACTCATCAAGGCGCTGCCGATCAAGGCGAGGCGGTATCCGAGCTGGCGCATGGTGCGCGCATCGGACGGCGTCGCCACGCCGCTTTCGGCGACACAGGCCGTCTGCAGGGGCAGCAGCGGCGCCAGGTCGGCGAAGCGCCGCGGCACGACTTTAAGGGTCTGAAGATCACGGCTGTTGATCCCCATCAAGACGGGGGCGCGATGCGTGCGCGCGGCCAGGATCTCCCGCGCCAGACCCAGGTCCGCCGCGTCGAATGCCTCCAACAGCACGAATAGACCATGCTCGGCCGCGGCGTCCAGGAGGCCGGAGATTCGTTCACGCGTCAGCATGCGCAGGATGACCAACACGCCACCCGCACCGGCGGCGCGCGCCTCGAGGACCTGGTACGGATCCACCAGGAAGTCCTTGCGCATCGCGGGGACGCGCAGGGGCGCCAGCACCTCGGCCGCCTGGCGCAGATGATCCAACGATCCGTCGAATCTCGACGGTTCGGTGAGCACGGACACGGCAGCCGCGCCGCCGCGCGCGTACGCGCTGACGCGCCCCCGCCAGTCGTGGCTCTGATCGCCCAACCGGCCGGCCGCCGGCGAGCGTAGCTTGAGCTCCGCAATGACGTCGAAACCCGCGCCGGACAAGCGCAATTGCGCGCCGGCCGGAGTGCGTCGGGCGCGATCCTCCAGCGCCGCGAACGGCTCGCGTTGCATCGCCGCCCGCACCCGGGCCTCACTCGATCGCGCCATTTCATCCAGAAAACCGCTCATGCGCCGGCCGACTCCGCCGCAAATCTCTCCAGTTGCAGCAACCATCGCAGCGCCTGGCCGCTATCCAGCGCCGAGCTCGCGATGTCGATGCCCGCGGCAATCGAGTCCGCCCGGCCCGCTATGTGGAGCGCGAGACCGCACTGCAAAAGCAACGCCGCCCGGTGCGCGCCGCGCTCGCGCCCATGGAACACGTCGCGCAGCGCGGCCAGATTCGCCGCGGCATCGCCTCCGGCCAGATCGGCGGCAAGACATGGCTCGAGTCCGAGGTCGCGCGGATCGACGAGCTGGCGCCGTATCTCGCCGCGAGTCACGTCGAAGGCGAGGAAAGGCCCCATCGGCGTCGCTTCATCCCACCCGCCGGCGCCGTGGATCACCCACGCATGTTCCATGTCCATACCCGCCAAGGTGTGGGCCATCAACTCCGCGGCAGCGGCATCGAAGGCGCCGATCAGGTAAAAACGCGGTGCAGCGGGATTGGTCAGGGGCCCCAGCAGGTTGAACACGGTGCGAACCCCAAGCGCGGCGCGAATCGGCGCCACCGCCTTCATGGCCGGATGAAAATACGGCGCGAACAGAAACGTGAACCCGGTTGCCGCAAAGCACTCCGCGGCCCGAGACTCATCCAGCGGGAGCCTGAATCCCAATCGTTCGATCAAATCCGCGCTGCCGCTGCGGCTCGAGATGGAGCGGTTGCCATGCTTGACCACCGGCAACCCGCATGCCGCCGCGAGCAGCGCGGCGCCGGTGGATAGATTCAGGCTTCCGGAGGCGTCACCGCCCGTTCCCACGATATCGATGGCGTCGGGCGATGCCGGCAACGCAGGTTTTCTGGCGAGCGCACGCATGGCTCCGGCAAATCCGCGCACCTCCGCGGCGGTCACTCCCTTGCAGCGCAGCGCCACCAGCAGAGCTCCCGCCATCGCGGGCGCTACGTCCGCACCCGCCAACCGTTCCAACAGCAGGGCCGCCTGCCCTTCGGTCAGATCGCGGCCTTCGAGAAGGTGCTCCAGGGTGTTGAGCGGCGTCTGCATCCACTAACTTCTGAGGAAATTGCCCATCAGGACCGGCCCCTCGGGCGTCAGCACGCTCTCGGGATGGAATTGCACGCCCTCGATCGGCAGCGATCTGTGGCGCACTCCCATGATCTCACCCTCCGCCGTACGCGCGGTGACGGTAAGGACGGCGGGAATGCTCGCGGCGTCGGCGATCAAGGAATGATAGCGGCCTGCCTGGAAGTCCTGCGGCATGCCGGCATAGAGTCCCTTGCCGTCATGCGCAACCGGGGACGTCTTGCCGTGCATCAGCCGCCCGGCGCGCACCACTTTTCCGCCGAACACCTCGACCAAGGACTGGTGCCCCAGGCAGACGCCGAATATCGGTATACGCCCGGCGAAGGCAGCGATCATAGGCATGGATACGCCCGCTTGGCCCGGCGTGCCAGGCCCCGGCGAGATCACCAAATGAGTCGGATCCCGTGCGAGCGCCTCGTCGATGGTGATGACATCGTTGCGGTGAACGTCCACATCCGCGCCCAGCACCAGGAAGGCCTGCACCAGGTTGTAGGTGAACGAATCGTAGTTGTCGATGAGCAATACTCGGGGACGCACGCTCATAGCCCCTCTGCAGCTATGCCAAGCGCGTGCCGCATGACGGCGCTCTTCGCCATGACTTCGTCGTACTCGGCCTCGGGCGAGCTGTCGGCGACGATACCGCCGCCGGCTTGATAGCTGTAGAGGTCGCCGCGGAAAACCAGCGTGCGAATGGTGATGGCCTGATCCATGTCGCCGCGCCGGCCGAAATAGCCCACCGTGCCGCCGTACAGCTGCCGGCCGACCGGTTCGAGTTCATCGATGATCTCCATCGCGCGCACCTTCGGAGCTCCGACCAGGGTGCCGGCCGGAAACGTGGCGGCAAATAGATCGAATGCGTCCCGTCCCGGCGCCAGAGTGCCGCTCACGCCGCTGACCATGTGCATGATGTGGCTGTAGCGTTCGATCACCCGGTAGGGACTCACGCGCACCGACCCGGCGGTCGCCACGCGGCCCAGATCGTTGCGCGCCAGATCGACCAGCATGACGTGCTCGGCATTCTCCTTGGGATCGGCCAGCAATTGCGCTTCCAGTTCCGCATCGTGCGCGGCGTCGGCACCCCGCGGCCGCGACCCTGCGATGGGCCGCAGTTGTGCATGCCCGCCGTGCGATTTGACCAGCGCCTCCGGCGAGGAGCCGACCACGGTGATGTCGCCCAGTTCGCAGAAATACATATAGGGCGATGGATTCAACAACCGCAGCGCGCGGTAGACCTCGAACGGCGACAGGGTATGACGACCTTCGAAGCGCGACGCGAGGACGAGTTGGTACACGTCGCCCGAGGCAATGTACTCCTGGGCGCGCCGTACCCCCGCGGCATGCGCGGCCGCCGGCAGCGATGCGATTGCCGGCGAAAAGCCGCGCGATGTCCCGGGGACCGGAGCAAGGAGCACCGGAACGGCACCGCGCAGGGCCTGGACCACCTCGCGGCGCAGACTTTGGCGTTCCGCCTCGCTGCCGTCGTGAAGCAGCGCCACGCCGCGCGTCAAATGATCGAATACCAGCAAGGAGCGCGGTGCGATGTAATGGGCATGCGGAGTTTCGGTCTCATCGAGGCTGCGTCCGGTGACCCGCTCGAAATAGCGCACCGAGTCATAGGCGGTATAGCCCACCAAGCCGCCGAGCAGCGGCACCCCGGGAATTTCCGGCTGGGGCTGCGGCGCCATGGCCAGAGCGCCGCGCAACGCCGCCAGAAATTCGGCCTTCGAGCGGGGTCTCGCAGAGTGAACTCCACCGACATCGAGTCCATCGCGATCCAGGCGGACCTCCAGGCAGTCACCGAAACCAATGAAGGAATAGCGCGCGAGGCGCTCGCCGCCTTCCACGCTCTCCAACAGGAATCGCGGCTTGAACGGCGCCAATTTGAGATAGGCCGACACCGGCGTGTCCAGATCGGCCGCGATGTCAAAAGGTGGTTTCATGTACTCCCGTAAAACTTGAGGACAACAAAAAACCCATGCCCGCTGCGTGCGGAGATGGGTTCTGGGGAAAACGACCGAATTGAAACTTAAGCGACCAGCGCCCACTCCTTAAGGGGAAGTGCGCCACCACCAACGGGCATCGAGCTTCGGAAACGTGGTCGACATGGGGCGAGAGTATCGCCGCCCCGCGCACATATCGTCAAGGGGGTAGTCAAGGGGGCTTGCCGGACTCCGCTTCGAGGCCCTTCTTGAACTCGCGCGTGAGTTCCACGAACCGCGGCGTCAAGCCCGCGTCCTCGTAAACCGGATCGCCTTGGTCGTCGCGCGATATGATCTTGGGTCCGGGCTCGTACGGCATGGCGGCGGCGACCTCATCGAGCGCGGCATGCAGCAGGTCCGTGATGAGTTCCGGGATGCGCTGGCCGGGGAACAATGCCGCCAGCGCGTGCAAACGCGCGGCGTCATGCAAAGTCAACCGCACCGGGTATTCATTCGCCGTTTTCGCAGGGACTGCATCTTTCTTCCAACGACTGAGCAAGGCCTTGAATTTCACGACAACTCCGCCATACCGGTCCCATCGTGCATTATACGCTCAAGGCTCGCCGCGCCAGCCGCACGGAGCGCCGGCTGCGGGAGCGTGTCCACGGGAGGTCTCATGAATACGGACTTGAGCAGTGATGAGCGCAACTGGGCGATGGCAGCGCATCTGTGCGGCCTCGCGTGGCTGATGGGCGGCACGGGATTGATTTTCTTCCCGTTTGGCGGGTTGATGCTGTTGACGGTATTGGGGCCGTTCATCATCTGGCGAACCAAGGGCAGCACCATGCCGTTCGTCGCGGAACAGGCCAAGGAATCGCTCAACTTTCAAATTACGGTGCTGCTCCTGGGACTGGTTTTTCTGGGTCTGGCGCTCGTGCTGATCGGATTCGTACTGCTCTGGGTCCTGGGCCTGGTGAATCTCGTGCTGGTCATCATCGCCGCCGTGCAGGTAAGCGACGGCAAGCCGTACCGCTACCCGTTCTGCCTGCGGCTGGTCAAGTAACCGCATCTTGGCCGCGCATCCTCACGCCACTGCCGCAGCAGCGGACGGCGCCAACCTCCAGCGCGGACTCATGGATGTCTTTGCGTACAGTCGACGCGCCTTGGTGCTGGTCTGGACCACCAACAAGGCCCTCTCCATCACGCTCGCCTTGCTCACGCTCGCCGCCGGCATTCTCCCGGCCGGACTCGCGTACGTCGGGTCACTGATCGTCGACGCGGTGATCCACGCGGCCGATCTGCACCGGCGCACCGGCGCGACGCTGCTGGGCGACGTCGTCAAGTACGTCCTTCTGGAGGCGCTATGTGTTGCCGCGACGTCCGCGGCGCAGCGCGGAATTTCGCTCGCCCAGTCGTTGTTGCGCGCACAGCTGGGACAACGCGTCAACGTCATGATCCTCGAGAAGGCGTTGACTCTGGACCTCACGCAATTCGAAGACTCGGAATTCTACGACAAGTTGACGCGCGCGCGCCGCGAAGCCTCGAGCCGCCCGTTGAGTCTGGTCATGCGCACCTTTGGATTGCTGCAAAACGCGATTTCGCTGATCTCCTTCGGCAGCTTGCTCGTGCGCTTCTCCCCCTGGGCGGTGGTGCTCCTGGTGCTGGCGGGATTGCCGGCTTTTGTCGCGGAGGCGAGGTTTTCCGGCGAAGCGTTCCGGCTGTTCCGCTGGCGCGCTCCCGAAGCGCGCATGCAGATCTATCTCGAATCGGTGCTCGCGCGCGAGGACTCCGCGAAGGAAGTCAAATTATTCGAATTGGGCCCGCGATTGCTCGATCGGTATCGGGATATTTTCACACGCTTATACCGTGAGGATCGCGATTTGACGCTGCGGCGCGACGCCTGGGGCCTCGGATTGGGGCTCATTGGCACGTGTACGCTCTACGGCGGCTATGCCTGGATCGCGGCCGAAACCGTGCTCGGCGCGATGACGGTCGGACAGATGACGATGTATCTGATGCTGTTCAGGCAGGGACAGACGGCCGTGAGTGCGGCGTTGTCCGCCGTCAGCGGTTTGTACGAGGACAACCTGTATCTGTCGAATCTCTACGAGTACCTCGAGCAGCCGGTCGGCCGGAGCGGTGGCGGCTCGAAGCACGGACCGAGTCCGGGCGACGGAATTCGCTTCGAAGGCGTCGAATTCATCTATCCGGGCGCGATCACCCCGGCCTTGTCGGGCATCGACCTGCACGTGACCCCCGGGCAGAGCCTCGCGCTGGTGGGACAGAACGGCTCCGGAAAGACCACGCTCATCAAGTTGTTGACCCGGCTGTACACGCCGACCAAGGGTCGAATATTGTTGGATGGGCTCGACCTCCAGGAGTGGGAGGAAACGACGCTGCGCCAGCGCATCGGGGTCATATTCCAGGACTTCGCGCGCTATCAAATGCTGGTGGGTGAAAACATCGGCGCCGGGGATGCGCGCGCGTTCGACGACGAGACGCGTTGGCGCAGCGCCGCCCTGCAAGGTTTGGCCGCGGAATTCGTGGAACAGCTTCCGGCCGGCTACCATACCCAGCTCGGCAAATGGTTCAAGGACGGCCGCGAGCTGTCGGGAGGGCAATGGCAGAAGATCGCGCTGGCGCGCGCCTTCATGCGCAGTGAAGCCGACATCTTGGTGCTCGACGAACCGACCGCCGCGATCGATGCAGGAGCAGAGGCCGAGGTGTTCGAGCATTTCCGGGAGCTGACGCGCAATCGCATCGCAATCGTCATCTCACACCGGTTCTCGACGGTGCGCATGGCGGACCAGATTTTGGTGCTCGAGGAGGGCCGCATCGTCGAGCGTGGCAGCCACGAATCGTTGATGACGGCGAACGGACGCTATGCGCACCTTTTCACATTGCAGGCGCGCGGGTATCGTTGAGCGACTCGAGGAGCAAGGCACCGTTGATGACCGCCCAACATGACGTCGTAGATCCGCCGCGGGCGCCGGTGCTGGCGCAGGCCTTGGGGTTTGCCTTATGTGCCTGCCTGCCCGCCGCCGGCGTTCGCGGCGCACCGCCGGCCGATGCCGGCGCAGTGCAGGCGGGGACGTACCGGGTCGTGCTGCAGTCCCCCGGAGGCGACCTGCCATTCGGGCTCGCCCTCAGGCACGGCGGCGCGGGCTGGGTGGGCTACCTCATCAATGGCAAGGAGCGCTTGGAACTCGATGACGTGGCCGTACGGGGACCGCATTTGGACATCAAAATGCCGGGCTATGAAAATCGTCTGACGGCCGTGGCCGTGGGCGATCGATTACAGGGCGAGCTCGTCTTGGACAAGCTGGGCGGCAAGGATCAGCACATCCCGCTGCGTGCGCAGCGTTCGCAGACCTACCGCTTCTTCCCCGGGCCTTCGCGCGCGGGCATCGACGTGTCCGGCCGCTGGTCGGTGACCTTTTCCGAGGATGACGGCACGAGCGAAACGGCGGTCGGAGAATTCTCGGAGTCGCATGGCGTCGTCACCGGCACCTTTTTGACCGACACGGGTGACCATCGCTTCCTCGCCGGTCAGGCGCGCGGCGACGAACTCTACCTCTCGACGTTCGACGGCGCACACGCGTTCCTATACAAGGCCAAGGCCGGAGCCGACGGAACGTTGGCCGGCGATTTCTGGTCCGGGAGCGCGTATCACGAACGCTGGACCGCGAAGCGCGACGCGAACGCCGCGCTGCCCAACGCGTATTCTCTGACGAACATGCGCGCCGGCGCGAAAGCGTTCGAGTTCGCCTTTCCCGATCTGGCCGGCAACGTGGTGACTTCAAAGGACGCCAGATTCCAGAACAAGGTGATGGTCATTGCCTTGGCGGGAAGCTGGTGCCCGAACTGCCACGACGAAGCGGCGTTCCTCGAGCCGCTTTATCGGGACTATCGCTCGCGGGGCCTCGAGATCGTCGCGCTCATGTTCGAGCACTTCGGTGATTTCGATCGCGCAGCGGCGGCCACCCGGCGGTTCAGGCAACACTATGGCATCGAGTACACCACGTTGATTGCCGGCGTCTCCGACAAGGACGACGCGGCCAAGAAGCTGCCGATGCTGGACCGCGTTTATGCCTTCCCGACGATGATAATCCTCGATCGCAAGGGCCATGTACGCATGATTCACACCGGGTATTCGGGGCCTGCCACCGGCGAGCACTACACTCTGTTCGTCGCCGAATTCAAGAGCGCCCTCGACCAACTGCTGGCGGAAAGCTGAGGGTTGGAGCCGTAACATGCCTTCGTTCGACGTCGTTTCCGAAATCGACACCCATGAGCTCACCAATGCAGTCGACCAAGCCGTGCGCGAACTCACGCAGCGCTTCGACTTCAAAGGCACGGACGCGACCTTTGAGCTCGATGAAACGACCGTGACCATGAGTGCGCCGGCGGACTTTCAGTTAAAACAGATGCTGGAGATCCTCAAATTGAGAATCGCCAAACGTGGCATCGATGTTGCCTGCCTGGAAGTGAAGGATCCGGTGGTAAATCTCGCGACGGCCAAGCAGTTGGTCGTGCTCCGCCATGGAATAGACGCCGACACCGGCAGGAAAGTGACCCGGCTGCTCAAGGACTCGAAGCTCAAGGTGCAGGCGCAACTGCAGGGCGAGAAAGTGCGCGTCAGCGGCAAGAAGCGCGATGACCTTCAGGATGCCATTGCATTCCTGCGCAAGGCGCAGTTCGACGTGCCGCTGCAGTTCAACAATTTCAGGGATTAGACTGAAGTTACCTTGGAAACCTGTCCGAGCAAAAGTCCGCGGCGCTCGCGGCCAGAAGATTACCGGGACAGGCTGCTGGGCGCCCCGGGGGCCTCGGTCTGCGTCACGAGAGCCCGGGTATCCGCCGAGGGCTCGAGACTCAGGGCGATCTTGGCTTCGTCCGCCGCCTGTGCGCGCATCCCGAGCGCAAGCAGCGCCTTGGCCAAATTGTAGTGGGCAAGATAGGACCGCGGCCGGACCAGAATGGCGCGTTGATAGCTCCGCACCGCCTCCTCATAGTGTTGGGAGGTCGCGGCGAGGTAGCCCAGGGCTTCGAGGATGGGTCCGTTGTCCGGCTGTTCGAGCGCAACGCGCTCGGCCAAGCTACGGGCGTCCTCAATCCTGCCCATCTTGATGTAACCCCAGACCACATGGTCCCAACGCACCTCGGGAGGAGGGAACCGCCGCCCCAACAGCAGTGACGTCGCAAAGATCAGGACTGCCAGCAGGCCGAATATCGCCGACTGGCGGCGGGCCGGGGATGACCAGCCGCGCACGTCGCCAAACTTCCGCGCAATGCCATCGATCCAGATGCCGCTGCACAGGGCGAGCACGGGCACGGCGTGAAATCGGAAGCGATCCTCGGCCCAAAAAGCCGCCATGGTGAGCCATGAAATGGCGATGGGCGCGGCCAGGACCGGCCAGCGACGGTCCTGAATCGCGAGCCAGACCAAACCCGAGAGCCCCATCGCAAGCAACCACGCCATCGGCGGCGGCAATAGCGCGAGCACCGGCGAGAACAGCCGCTCCTCGGCCGAGGACCGGTTGTTGGGCACCTCGGTGGCGGCCAGAAAGACCAGACTCTTGTGCGCCATATCGCCGAGCACCTGTCCGGGATGGTCGCGCATGAACGCAAGACCCTCGCCCTTCCAATACCCGTCCACTTCGCCAGGAGCCAACGTACGCCCCGCCCTGCGCTCCGCCTCGGCCGCGTAGCCCCGCCAAATTTCGCTGGGATGCGAATAATTCACGAACGGCGGTATCCAAATCGCCGATTGCGGATTCTGCGCGTTGTACACCTGGTGCAGCACGATGCCGCTGTTGTGAGGCAGCGGCGAGAGGCTTCCGGATGCATGGAAGTTGCGCATCGACCATGGCATGAGCGAGAGCGCCGTGCCGGCGGCGACCAGCGCGGCCTTGCGGAGCCATGTCCCCGCGGCATGCGCACGATGCTCCGCCGCTCCCGCGCCGCCCGCCCATCGATCGAGTCCCGGCAGCAGCACGGCGAGCGGACCCAGCAGCGCCAACGTGGACCGCAGCGCGATGCCAAGGCCGCAAAATACGCCAAAACAAGCCCAGGCGAGCTTTCGCTCGGAGCGGTACAGCGCCAGCGCCCCCACCACCCACCAGGTGAAATAGCTGGCAACGCAGGTCTCCTTCAACAGCGCGGCACAGAACATGATCGCCGTGGATGTCATCGCGTACAGCAGGGCACCGAACAACCCCGCGCGAGGCCGTCCGAGCAGCCGTCCTGCGACCAGGATTCCGTAGGCCGTCGCGGTGTCCAACAGCGCCTGCAGCAGGTACACGGCGAAGGCGTTGACGCCCACCAGCCTGAACACGGCGCCGAGCAAATACCCGTAGCCCGGATCCATGAACGTAAATTCCGGTGCCTCCGCGCCGCGGCCCGCGGCCACGGCTTCGCCAAATCGCAGGTAGTAATCTTCGTCGGGCCCCGGCTGATAGCTCAGCGGACTCTTGAGCGCGCTCGACAAATGCAGGACTCGAAGCGCCAGCGCGAAGGCCAGCACCGCGAATACGATCGCGGGCCTGATCTCGGGAGCGTTCGATCGCGCGGGACTGGCGGCTTGCACGTGGTTTCAGCCGTCAATGCCCAGGCGCAAGCCCCTTGGAATGAATGACCGTGCCGTCGAGCTTCACGATGATGGCGTCGATGTCCTCGATTCGATTATAGATTTCCATGGCCTTCTCCGGCCCCAAAACGAATGCCGTTTTGGACAGGCCGTCGGTGCGCGTGGCATTCGGACCGATGACGGTCGCGCTGCGCACCTTGCTGGCCGAATGGCCCGTATGCGGGTCGATGATGTGGTGATAACGCACGCCGTTCTCCTCGAAGTAGCGTTCGTAATCGCCCGAGGTGGAGATCGCCGCATCCACGAGGGGAATGCGCGTAATGACCGCTCCCTCTCCCTTGGTGGGATCGCGGATGCCAACCACCCAGGGTTTGCCGAATCGATCGCCGATGATCCGGCTGTCGCCGCCGGCGGACACGTAGGCTCTCGTGATCCCGAGCGATTTGAGCACGTCGATTCCACGGTCCACGGAGTAGCCCTTGGCGATCCCGCCTAGATCGATGCGTACGCCGTGCTGCGAGAACTGCACGGTCTGTTTTTTGGGATCGAGCAGCACATGGCGGTAGTCCACGGCGGGCAGAGCCTTCTCGATCTGGCCCTCGCTAGGCCGGATGTGGTTGCGAAAATCGTACATGTAACCCACGCTGGCATAGGTGATGTCGAATGCGCCCTCGGTGATTTCCGAGTATTCCCTCGCCTTGGTCAGCAAATCGAACAGTTCCTTGGTGATCGGCATCGGACCGTCGGCCGCCTTGGCATTGACCAAGGAGACTTCGCTGGTGGGTTTATAGGTGCTCATGGTCTCGTCGACGTGGCGCATTGAATCGAGCACGGCGTCGATCGCCATTTCGCCCTTGTCCTTGTCATCCGCCCACAACTCGACTGTGATCCGCGTGCCCATGATGCCGTCGGTGACGCGCCGCACCCATTCGGCGTGCGCCGGCAAGGCCAACGATGCCGCCAGTATCAAACCCCACGCCCGCGTCATGCGCCTATGTAGCATGTATTTGCGTTCCCCCCTCGTACCCCTATCGCTGTCCTGGTCCGCGTATCCAGGAGCGGCGCGCCCAGCGCCACTGCAGGACCACCAACGCGCTTCCGATCATGCCGCCCAGATGAGCGAAATGCGCGATTCCCGAAAGAGTACCGGTGACGCCCAAGAAAAGCTCCACCGCCGCATAAATTGTGGCAAACAGCCAGGCGGGCATCGGAATGGGCGGGATGAGGGGCACGACTTTTCGGTGGGGAAACAGCAGCGCATAAGCGAGAAGCAGTCCGAAGACCCCGCCCGAGGCGCCAATGGTTTGGCCCGGCGGCGCATGCATCAATTCCGGAACGACCAGTTGGGTGAGCGCGGCGGTAATCACTGACGCGAAGTAACATGCGAGCAGCCGCCATGACCCGACGTACCGCTCGATCTCCGCGCCGAACATCCACAACCCGAGCATATTTAGGGACAGATGCCAATAGGTATCGGTACTATGCAAAAACGCATAGGTGATGATTTGCCACACATGGAAATACACATGCCCATCCATCGGAACCAAGGGCCACAAGGCCAATATCTCCTCCAATCGGCCATTGGACGAGTACTGCAGTGCGTACATCACCACATTGGCGGCGATCAGGCTGATGACGGCTCGGGCGTTTTTCACACGGTATTCTAACCTGCCGTGAGAGCCGTATTTCTGGATTACGACACCGTTTCGAACGGAGATCTGAACACGTCAGGCTTGACCGGCGCGATGCCGGACTTGTTTTTTTTCGGGTCGACGGATGATGCGCAAGTCGCGGGGCGAATTGACGAGGCCGAAATCGTCCTGCTGAATAAATTCGAACTGACCCGCGAACACTTGAGCGGCGCGCGGCGCCTGAAACTGATCGCGCTCGCCGCCACGGGAACCGACAATGTGGATCTCGCGGCCGCCCGCGAGCGCGGTATCGGCGTCTGCAATGTCCGCGGTTATTGCGCCTCCTCGGTGATGCAGCACGTGTGGGCCATGGTCTTAGGCCTCACGCAACATGTTCATGAGTTCACGCAACTCGCAAAAAGCGGCGCCTGGGCGCGGAGCGAGGTGTTGACCGTGCTGGCCCACCCCATCCGCGAGCTCTCCGGGCGGACGTTCGGCATCGTCGGGTGGGGGGAGTTGGGGCGTTCCGCGGCGAAGGCCGCCCACGCGTTCGGCATGCAGGTGGTCATCGCCAATCGTCCCGGTGGCGCGCGCCACGCGGAACGCCTCGATCTCGACCAATTGCTGGCCACATCGGATGTGGTGTCGCTGCATTGTCCCCTCACGGCGGCAACCCGCGGGATGATCGGCGCGCGGGAATTGGCGCTGATGAAGCCCGACGCGTTGCTCATCAACACGGCGCGCGGCGGATTGATCGACGGCGATGCCCTCGCCGCAGCACTCAGGGCCGGCCGTCTCGGCGGCGCCGGTATCGACGTGTTGCCGCAGGAGCCCCCGGTCGACGGCGACCCGTTGCTCGATCCCGGCATACCCAATCTATTGTTGACGCCTCATGTCGCCTGGGCCGCCCGCGAGGCGCGGCAACGCTGCCTCGATGAAATCGCCGCCAATGTTCGGGATTTTCTGGGCGGCGGCCGGCGCGGCCGGGTGGTCTGAAGAATCCATCACCGGATGCCGGCCAGGGTGCCTGACCGGCCGTACCTGCGCGGCCCGACCTATCCCCGCGATTGCTTCTTTTCCCGCTTCGCGGCGCGCTTCTCTTCCAGCGTCTTGGTCGGCTTCTTCTTTTCTTCTTTCTTTCGATCCATGCCTTTGCCCATGACTCGACTCCTCAGTGTTTACGACAAACCCTCAATCCCTTTTGCTCCGGGCCGGCGCAGGCCGGCGGCTCAGCATCTTGCGCTTCGACCGCGGCTCTGCCTCGCGCGGCCCGGCCTGGCGCGTTCCCGTCGATGCCCTCGGCGGCCTCGGCAACGTTGCCCCAACTTTGCTGATCTTGAGCTCGCGACCCGCCACCAAGACCTTCTGCAATAACTTGAATATCTGCTTCGGCATGCCTTCTGGCAAGTCGACGAAGCTGTGATCCTCGCGGATGTCGATGCGCCCGATGTGCACGCCCTCGATCCCCGCCTCGTTGGCAATCGCTCCGACGACGTTGCTCGGCCGGATGCCATGTGTGGATCCCACTTCGATGCGAAAAGTCTCCATGGAGTTGCCGGTCCTGGGCCGCGGCTTTCTCTCGGACTCCTCGGCGGCCGGGACGTGCGCTTCGATGGCCGGCGCAGCGCGTGTCTGCGGCGGGGGCGGCGGCGGGCCATTCGCCCGCCGCTCCGATGGTTGCTCGAACCGGCTCGGCGGCAGCACGCGCTCCTCGACGCCTCGGTCTCCCTTGGCGCCGAGCAGCAGCGGGGTGGTGCCCTGGGACATGGCCGCAATCGCGGCCGCGATATCGATGAGCGGCAGGCCGGTCTCCGCTTCGAGCTGCTCGATCACAGGGCGCAATGCCCTGGCCTCGGCCTGCGCGACCGTCTCCAGCACGCGTTGCTTGAACTTCACGATGCGCAACGCATTGACCGCGTCGACCGTCGGCAGATTCATCGGTTCGATCACCTGCCGCGTGGCTCGTTCGATGGCGCGAAGCATATTGCGTTCGCGCGGCGCGATGAACAGGATGGCCTCGCCCTTGCGTCCGGCACGGCCGGTTCGGCCGACCCGATGGACGTAGGATTCGGTGTCGTAGGGCACATCGTAGTTGACGACGTGGCCGATGCGTTCGACGTCGAGCCCGCGCGCGGCGACATCGGTTGCGACGACGATGTCGATCTGCCCGGCCTTCAGGCGCGCAACGGTGCGCTCCCGCAGCGGTTGCGGAATATCGCCGTTGAGCGGCGCCGCGGCGAAGCCGCGTGCCTCGAGCTTTTCGGCGAGCTCCACCGTCGATTGCTTGGTGCGGGTAAACACCAGCATCCCATCGAAGGGTTCGGCCTCGAGGATACGGGTCAGCGCATCCAGCTTGTGCATGCCGCTGACCATCCAGTAACGCTGACGAATATTGGTGGCGGTGCTGGTCTTGCTCTTGATCGTGACTTCGACCGGCGAACGCAGATGCTTGGCCGCAATACGGCGGATGGGCGCCGCCATCGTCGCGGAAAACAGCGCCACCTGGCGCTGCGGCGGCGTTTGTTCGAGGATGCTTTCGACGGCATCGACGAACCCCATCTGCAGCATCTCGTCGGCTTCGTCCAACACCAGCAGCGAGAGGCCGCTCAGTTTCAGCGTGCCCCGATTCATATGGTCGATGACACGGCCCGGCGTGCCCACGACTACGTGCACGCCGCGCCGCAGCGCATTCAGCTGCGGCTGGTAACTTTGGCCTCCGTAAATGGGCAGCACGTGAAAGCCCTTGATGTGCGCGGCATAGCGGAGAAACGCCTCGGAGACCTGCAGCGCGAGCTCGCGGGTGGGTACGAGCACCAGAACCTGGGGCTCATGCTTCGACAGATCGATTCGCGACAAGGCGGGCAGCGCGAACGCGGCGGTCTTGCCGGTGCCGGTTTGCGCCTGACCCAGCATGTCCGCTCCGGAGAGGAGTACCGGAATGGTCGCGGCCTGGATGGGCGAGGGCGACTCGTAACCGACGTCGGCGAGGGCTCGCAGGACCGGTTCCGACAAAGCGAGATCGCGGAAACTGGCCGCGGCCGGGTCCTCACCCAATGGGACTGCACTCATAAGCGACGCCTTGACGAACTAGCTGCAAGTCTAGCCGGAACCATTCATGAACAACGGAAAAGATTGAAGAAGTCGGGATTGGGCAGGCATTTTTCGGAGCGTGAAAAACAGGAGGTTTTTCCCGCAGCCTCCATGGGCGCGACGCATGCGTCGCGCGGGTGGCCAGGGACTGCCACCCCGGGCTTGCGCGCAGCAGGGACTGCGCAGGGCAATGGATTCACGGCGGTCCGGAAAATGCCTGCCCAATTCCGACTTCGCACATGCGAACGCTGGTTATTGGCGTCCGGCTAGCGGTTTGACCGGGTATTGCTACCATGCGCGTCCTGAAGAGCGCCGCAATGGCCATTACGCAGGGTGGAAAATCATGGGACGCATATTCGAAGTCAGAAAACACGCGATGTTCGCCCGTTGGAATCGCATGGCGAAGCAATTCACCCGGGTGGCGAAAGACATTGCGATGGCCGTGCATGCGGGCGGACCCGATCCGGCGGCGAACCCGACGCTGCGCCGCATTCTACAGAACGCCCGGGCCGTGAACATGCCGAAGGACAAAACCGACGCGGCGATCCGCCGCGCGTCGGGCAAGGAAGCGGCCAATTACCAGGAAATTCTCTACGAGGGCTATGCGCCGCATGGCGTCGCCCTGTTGGTGGAAACCGCCACCGACAACCCGACCCGTACGGTGGGCAGCCTGCGCAATATTTTCGTGAAGGGGGACGGCAACCTGGGCAATTCCGGCAGCGTCAGCTTTTTGTTCAAGAAAATGGGCGTGTTCCGCTTGGACCCGGCGGGAGTCAAGGATCAGGACGAATTGGAACTCGACCTCATCGACCACGGCCTGGAGGAGATGGGTGAGAGCACCGGGGACAAAGGCGAGCCGCAGTTGGTCATCCGTTGCGCATTCAACGATTTCGGCAAGCTGCAGGAAGCGCTCGAAGCGCGACGCATCGCGCCGCTGTCGGCGGAGCACGAATACATCTGCTCCGTACCGGTCGAGCTTCCCGAGGATCAAGCAGCCGAGGTCCTGGCGCTGATCGACCGGCTCGAACAGGACGACGATGTGCAAAAGGTCTTTCACACCTTGGCGTAACCCCGCAGCGGCACCTTAAGGATTCTTCATGGTGTCATCCCGCCGGTAGCCACAGCCGTTGTGCTTCTTGAGACGCAACAAACCCCAGGAGGGACGGCCATGAAAACATTAATTAAGTTATTGATTCCAATAGGATTTATAGTCATGTCGGGCTGTGTGGTGGCGCCCTATGGCTATCACCGGGGGTATTACGGCCCGCGCGTCGCCGTCATCGCGCCGGCGCCTGTCCTCGTCGTCCGGCCGTAACCGCGTCCACGCGCTCGGGAGTCGAAGTATACGGGCGGCCTCGATGAGCGGTCGCCCGTATATACTTCCCGGGGCATGGGGACCCATCCGTTTCGCATCGTCAACGTCTTCACGCGGGGGCAGGAGTCGCTAACCGGGAACCCGCTGTGTGTTTTTGAGAACGGTGCGGACTTCGACGATGCAACCATGCAGAGATTGGCGCGTCAGTTCAATCTGTCCGAAACCACTTTTGTTCTTCCCTCCACCAAAGCGGATGCGCGAGTGCGCATATTCACGCCGACCTTCGAGATGCCGTTTGCCGGTCATCCGACCCTGGGCAGCGCGCATGTCTGCCGTGCGCTTGGCATGGCCGGGGACTCGCTGCGCCTCGAACTGCAGGCGGGGATCATCCCGGTCGACGCAAGCGGCAACCGCTGGACCCTGTGGGCGCCTTCGCCGACCTGGCGCGAACCCGGCACGCCGCCAGCCGTGTTGGCGCGTGCGCTGGGGCTTCGTGAAGACGATATCGGTGAGCGGCCGTTGTGGGTCAAGGCCGGTACCGAACAATTGATCGTGCCGCTCACCAGCGAGGACGCCGTACGACGCACATCGCCGCAATTGGCCGCAGGCAGCGCCATCCAAAATGAGCTGGGCGTCGAAATGATCTACGTCTTCGCACGACGCGGCGCCGGGAAAACCCTGGCGCGTTTCTTCTTCGTTCAAGGTGCCGCCATGCTCGAAGATCCGGCGACCGGCTCGGCGACGGCCAATTTCGGGGGATGGTGCATTGCGACGGACCGGCCGCTGCCGCTGCACTGTGAAATATCGCAAGGCGAGATGGCCGGCCGGCCTTCGTCGCTCTACCTCGAGGTGGACATCGACCGGCGCATCGGGGTGAGCGGCGATGTGATCGAGATCGCGGCCGGTGCAGTCACGCTTAGTTGACGCCGGACCGCAGGTCCCTCGGCCTGGGGCGCAAGCCCCCGTGGTTCACGACGCCGTAGGCCCAGCGCATCACCGGCTGTAAACGAGGCGCGACCATCGTGAGCGCCCGTTCGTAGTCCACCCACCTGGCTTCGTGGTGTTCCGGCGTCCCAAGCTCCGGGTTGACCGGCAGTTCGATATGCGTCTCCTTGCTGCGCGCAATGTAATACCGGGCGATCTTTCCCTTGTTGTAGGGCCCGGTGTCCATGAACACCATGCCCCAGTCGAACGAAATGTCGTCCAACGTCGTCTCCTCGCGAACCTCGCGAATGGC
>JBEKYO010000023.1:0-43048 GCA_049510875.1 Steroidobacteraceae bacterium | reverse complement strand
GTTGACGCGCTCGCGTCACGCGGTGGTATCGACGCCGTAACCCAACGTGCTCGTGGGCGTGCTCGGGCCGTTTTGCAGATCCTGCAAGAAACTGCTGAGGAACGATTGCAGTGCCGCCGTCCCCGACTGGCCGGAGGCTGCCGAGCTGGTCGGGGCCGCGGTCGTCCCGGCGGCGGCGGCAGTGCTCGGGGCCGCGGTGGTCGCGGAGGCCGTGCTGCCGGCAGCCGTGGACGCGCCGCTGCTGCTCGCCGACGTTGACGAGGTGGTTCCGCCCAAATCCGTGATCAGCTTGGAAAATGCCGTATTCAGCGCGGCCACTGTGCTCGCCGATACGCCCGAGGACGAGCCCGCAGCCGCCGTCGTCGCGCTGACCAGCTCGCTGTCGCTCAAGTCCTTGACCAAGGAAGTCAGCGCGGCGATGAGGCCTTGCTGTGCGTACTGCGCGATCGCGCTGCTGCTGCCGGACGTCGCGGGCGCGGTCCCGGTGGTCGCGGGAGCCGTAGCCGTAGCCGTCGCGGCCGCGGCCGTGGATGCAGATGCCGTCGCCGCGGACGTCGTGGCCGCCGGCGCGGTGGCCGTAGACGCGGTGGCCGTAGACGCGCTCGTGCCGCCGGCCGTGGTCGAGGTCGATGTACTGGCCGTGGTGGCCGGTGCCGGTGCCGGTGCCGGCGCTACGTCCGGCGCGCGATCGCCACGCCCCGAGGGCGGCCGCCGGTCGCCGCGCTGTGCGTCCGAGCCGCCGGCCTGGCGCAGCGCGCTGAACAGATCCTGCAAGAAGGCGTGCAGATCCTGAGGCAATGAATTCGCGGACGCGGCCGCGGATCCGGTGCTGCCGGCACCCGTGGAACTCGCCGCGCCGGTGGTGGCGGTGGATGTCGTCGAGCCGGTGCCGGCCGCGCTGCCGGCGATAGCGGCGGCGGCAGCGGTGACGGTGGTAGCGGCGGTGGCAGCGGCGGTGGAATCGGCGGCGGCGGTGCTGGCGGCCGTTGCGGTCGAGGCGGTCGCAGAACTCGCCGCGGCGGCAGCGGCGGTCGAGGTGCCGGTGCTCGCGGGGTTATTGGCGACGAACTGTTCGAGCGCGGAGAGCAGCGCGGAGTAGAGCTTGCCGCCCCCTTGCACGGAGCTGCCGGCGCTCGAACTGCTGCCGGCGTCCGAACCGCCGTGATGCCCCCTGCGGAAGGACCTGCCCGTGGCCTGAACCGTGGATACGTTGGGTGTGTTAGCGGTTCCGGTCACTGCGCTCGTTGACATAATATGGCCCCTGTTTGCGGAAGTGTGCAGGGGAAGAGTCGGCGCGAAGTGGGAAAACTTTAGCGGCGCACTCCCGATGAACCATTCGAGCCGCCGGAGTCGTGGGAGAGCCGGAACGCCATCCAGCCGAGCAGTAGCACGGCGAGCAGCAGCGCGCTCCACAGGGACACCCGCACCCAGGAGAAACCCGCGGCCTTCGGGGCGAGCCGGCCCGCGCCGCCCATCATCTGCCGCGCGCCGAGGGTGGCGGCGGCAATCTCCACGTCGGTGGGAATTTGCGCCATATCGGCCTCCGCGCCCGCCGCCGTCGCGCTTCCATACACCAGCAGGAACGGCGCCTGCCCACGGGCGAGAAAAGTGACCTCGTTGGGTACCCATTCCACGTGCAGGCGCAAGGGGCGCTGCGGCAGACCGCCGCCGCGGACGAGCCGGGCGCGCCAGTAGCGATCGCGATCGATGCCGATCTCGATGGGGGCATTCCGCTGTTCACCCTCCTGAGTCTTCAGGCGGTAGAAGCCTGCTTGGGTGATGGTGCGCCAGGGATCGCCGGGCGCCCGGCGCGACGCCAATTCAATGGTGCTGACCGTGTTTGCTTCCGGCAGCGCCACGTTCAGGCGCGACACCGGCGGATGGGCGCCCAAGTCGAACAATTCGGCATCCGCTTCCGCCGTGCTCGTGGTGCCCTCGACCTCGAGCGCCGCGTGCACGGATTCGACCGGACTGTCGGCCGGTTCGGCGAGCACCGACGTCAATTCGAACGACGGCGGCGGCCCCACCCAGGAGATGCGCCAAAACTTTGCGATGGTGGGCGCCAGTCCGACGCGATTCTCGATCAGCGCCTGGCCGTTGGCGTGCAAATTGGCGGTGGGCGCGGCCGCGACCACGGTCTGCCAGACGCCCAAATCCTCGCTGACTTCGATTTTCACGCGGCCCGAATAATCGGAGGCCGTGTCCGGCCAGGTGAGGCGCAGCGCCGCCACCGGCGCCGTCAGCGCGCGGCCATCGAGAATGTATTGGTTGACCGCGGAGTTGAGGCTGCCGGTCTGCGTCTGGAGATTGACGGCCGATCCGGGCGAGTCGACGGAGAGCCGCACCCCGTCGATCACGACCCGCGCTCCGCCCCGCAGAGGGAAGAGTGGCAGGGCGGTGGCGGCCTGATGAGTTTCCGAGGGCGGTGCCCGCCGCAGCAGCGAATACGGCACCGCCTCGCCCTGCGCGTTGAACAGCCGCAGGTCGCCGAGATCGTCGCGGACAGTGTCTTGATAGACGGACAGCGGCAGCGCGAAGCGATACACCGCCGCATCCTTCTCGGTCAGCACCGGCAGACCGAAGGCAAAATCCTGCGGCGACAGGTCCGCCGCGTTGCCGAACAGCGGCACCGTCACCAGTGTGAGCAGCCATCCGACCCTGCGCTTCATGGCCGCGCTTTGGCGGCCGGCGGCAGGGGCGAAAAATAACCGACGACCAGCATGAGCACTCCGACCCCGACGAATGACACGATGCGTTCGATCGACCCGATCCTCGAAAGATCCACCAGGAACAACTTGGCCACCACGACACCCAACAGCGACGCGCCGACCAACCACGTCGCGCGCAGGTGCCGACGCGCGGCGAACAACATGGTGGCCAACGCCAGTATGGCCCAGAATATGGACAGCGCGGTTTGAACCAGCGTCGATCCCAGCAATTCGTCGAAACCGAAGGGGACGCCGAACCATTGATGCAGGGTTCGCAGCAACAAGGCGTTGAACCAGATGAACGTGAGCGCGCACAACGCGGGTAAGGGCACCCGGGCATCGAGACGCATGAACCCCGCGGCGCGAACCGCCCCGAGAAACCGCCAATACCTGAACAGAATGAGCAGCACGAACGCCTGCCCCAGATCCAGAGGATTCAGCAGCGGAATGTAGGGCAGCGGCGCGGACTCGCCCTGGGAGATCAGGTTGGTGACCACGCTCCACAGGGCCAGGTACACCGCCATGCCGGTCCCGGCCATGAACAGATAAGTGTCGCGGTTTCGCGCGAACGGCCAGTGGATTCGCGTCACCAGCCTCGGCAGCAAGAACAACGACAGCGCCGGAAATGCCGCCCATGCCGTGGCCGCCCACGCCGTGCTTCCCCCAATGCCCAGGCGAATGGCCCGGGCCGCTTCCCAGCCGACGATGACGGCGAGCAGCCAGGCGGCCACCGCATGCACGAGATTGGCGAGCGCGGCGCGAGCGGGGCCTTCGTGGCGGTGGGCGATGAGGTACCAGCCGGCAAAGGCCAGCGGCCACGAGAGCCAACCGCCCGCTGCAAAGGGATGTGTGGCTGAGACGACGCTGCACGCAGTGAGCACGATCAGCATGGCGGGCAATTGCAGCAGCGCGGCCGCCGCCGCCGCGGCGAGCGGCACTCGGCGATGAAACTCGCTGGACAGCCATGCGGTCCCGGTCACGAATGCCAACGATCCCGCGGCCGCATAGGCCGGCAGGTACTGCGAGATTTCGGCAAGGCCGCCGATCACCCACCACATGAGTCCCCAACAGAACAGGAGGTCCGGGACGAGTTGCTCGGAATCCGTGAGCCGCTGCCGATACAGGTGCAGCGTGCGCGCCGCGAACACGGCGGCGGCGGTCTGGGTCAACACGCCGAAGTAGGAACCCAACGGCAGGAACGTGTGCAGCGGGGTCGCATCGAACTGCGTCGCGAGAATACAGCCCGACGCGAGGTTGAGCAGCGCGCCGGCGACGCGCGGCAGTGCCCGGCGCTGGCGGCAGCCCACCCAGATCAGGGCGGCGCCCTCCAGCGCCCAGGTGGCCGCGTTCAAGCGCGCGTTCAACGCGAGCGGCACGGCCAGGGTGAGGAAGGCAACGCCCAAGGCGATGAAGGCTTCGATCAACAGCGCCTGAGCCGGGTCGCCCCGGCGCTTCAACAGCCACGCACACGCCAGATAGACCGCGCTCATGGCGATGGCGCTGTACGCCAAAGCCATCAGCCGCCCATGCAGCATGGAGGACTGCAGGGCGAAGACCACGATGGCCGTGCCAAAGATCAAGGTGCCGTCGATGTACCCCGTCAACCTGGCCGGCTGCCGCCATGTGAAGAGGATGGAAATGCCGAGAAACAACAGGAAAAACCACACCAGGAACGGCTCGGTGCTCGCGAAGTCCTGCGCGCGATATTGCAGGACGCCCCAGGCGGTGCCGACGGCGAAGGTGAATACGAATCCGGCGAGGTTCAGCGGCCGCCACGACTTGAACCATGCGATGGCCAAAATGCCGGCGTTCAGCACCGCGTAGTAGCTGAACAGCACGATGTGGTTGCCCTCACCGGTGGACGCGAGCACCGGAGCGAGAAAGCCGCCGATGACGCCCAGCAAGGCGAACGACATGGAGTTTTGCAGTACCGCGAGCATTGCGGACAGCAGCGCGATGAGCGCCAGAATGGGAAACGCAGCCGCGGCGGAGAGCACGGCGTAGAGGTGCAGCGCCGCGAACACGGTGAGATACAGAATGCCGACGCCGCCGCCCTGCAGCGCGAGCGCATAGCCGCTGCGCGAGCGCCGCAGGCGCCAACCGAACAGCAGCAACGCCACGCCGGCGAGCGCGACGCCGGTCAAGCGAAACTCGATGGATACTCGGGTGTGTTCCGCCATGTAGCGCAACAGGAACGCGACGCCGAAGAACAACACGATGACGCCTGCGCGCACCAACGCATTGCCGCCGGTGATGAACGCGCGCACCGCCGCGATCACGGGCGACTCCGGCAGCGCGCCCGCCGGCGTGGGCGTGGGCGCGAGCGGGGGCGGCGGCGTCTCGAGCTCGCGCCAGGGCCGCTCCGGCGGTGCCTGCGGCACGGCGGCGGGCACGGTGCCGGGCGGCTTTGTGGACGATGCGGTAGGCGGCGCGACGGGCGATCCAGTGGGCGATGCGGCGGGCGGCGCGGTGGGCGATGCGACGGAGGGCGCGGCGGGCGACGCGGCGGGCGGCGCGGTGGGCGATGCGACGGAGGGCGCGGCGGGCGACGCGACGGGCGATGCGACGGAGGGCGCGGCGGCGGCCGGGCTGTCGGGCGAGGGTTGGGGCGAGGCGCCGGGCGCCGGGGACGGCGTGCGCTCGCGTTCCGGGTCGATTCTCAGCCGCTTGATGTCGGCGTCGAGCGCGGCGACCCGCGCGCGCAGATTGAGCAGTTCGCCGATGGCGAAGCCCGTGCACGCACCGAGCACCAGGCCGAGGGCTTGGTTGCCGGGACCCGCGACGCGCGCGCCCAAAATCCCGCCCACCGCCGCCAGCATCAATCGCATTATGGGATCCATTGACCGCCTTCCGTGTGCGCGTCATGAACTCTAGCACAGGGCCCTGCGCCCCAAGATTCCGCGCCCTGCGCAACCCGATAATCGATGCCGGCCGCCGACAGTGGTAACGTGCGGCAAAACCAACCCTAGGATGGGACATGGCTTCAACTCGTATGCTGATGGCATTGTTGTGCATTCCACTGGCCGTCTGGAGTGCGGAACCCGACTACGCCGGGCGGGCCGAGCGCGTGCTCGCGGCGACTCCGCTGATCGACGGGCACAACGATCTGCCGTGGGAGATCCGCGCCCGCTTCAAGAGCGATCTGACGGCCATCGATCTGAAATCCGACACCGCGCGGCTGCCGTTTCCGGCGGACGGCGCGCCGTTGATGACGGACATCCCGCGCCTGCGCGCAGGCCTGGTGGGCGGCCAGTTCTGGTCGGTGTGGGTGCCGCCGGACCTCAAGGGCTACGAGGCCGTACAGACCACCTTCGAACAGATCGATCTCGTGAAGCGCATGTGCGCCCGCTACGCCGACGATTTCGCGATGGCGTACAGCGCGGCGGACGTGCGTCGAATTCACCAATCGCATCGGGTGGCGTGCATGATCGGCGTCGAAGGCGGCCATCAGATCAACGATTCGCTCGCCGTCCTGCGGCAGATGTACGCCGCGGGCGCGCGCTACATGACGCTCACGCACACCAGCAACAACGATTGGGCGGATTCGGCCACCGACGTGCCGGTGCACCACGGATTGACGCCCTTCGGCGAGGACGTGGTGCGCGAGATGAACCGCCTGGGCATGTTGGTGGACCTGAGCCACGTGTCGCCCGACACCATGAGGGCGGCGCTCGCCGTCAGCGTCGCGCCGGTGATTTATTCGCATTCCTCGGCGCGCGCCCTCGTGGACCACCCGCGCAACGTGCCCGACGACATTCTCGCCCTGCTCGCGAAAAACGGCGGGGTCGTGATGGCGAATTTCGCGCCGGGCTACGTCTCCGATGAGCGCCGGCGCTGGGACGCTGACGACGCCGCGGAGCACACGCGCTTGAACAGCCCGCCGTACGTGGGCCTGTACATCGGCCAGCCGGCCGAGGCCAAGGCGGCGCTCGATCTGTGGGAGCGGGAACATCCGCGGCCGTCGGCGACGCTCGGCCAGGTGGCCGACCACATCGAGCATATCCGCGCGGTCGCGGGCATCGACCACGTCGGTCTCGGCTCCGACTTCGATGGCATCGACGATGCGCCGGCGGGACTCGAGGGCGTTAACCGATACCCCGCGCTCATCGTCGAGCTCATGCGCCGGGGATGGACGGATGCCGATATCGCCAAGCTCGCGGGCGGCAACGTGCTGCGCGTGATGGCGGAGGGCGAGCGTGTGGCGGCCAGCCTTCGCGACCGGCCCGCGTCCGCGGCCGTGTGGAAAGCGAGCGAGCCGCCGGCGGCGCCTTCGACTCGATGACCTCGGGCGCGTGCCGGCGCGCGTGATCTGCAGCCGCTCGCTCCGGATCAGATAGCCGGGCGCTGCGGACCGGCGCCGCGCAGCGCGAGCTCGGCGGCGGCGAGATCCTCGATGGCGCTGCCCACGCTCTTGAACAGCGTGATCTCCTCGGGCGAGCGCCTTCCTAAGACGGTGCCGCGCGCGAGATCGCGGAGCTCGGCGCGGATGTTCGCGGCGGTCATGGCGCCGCTCGCGATGGCATGCAGCAGTTCGCCGCTTTCGGCGAGCGCCCCCGCGCGCGTGTCCACATGGATATTGGCGCGCAATAAGGCATCGTCGTCCGCCTCGCGCATGGCGGAGGTGAAGGCGCCGACGAGATCGAGATGCTGGCCCGGCTTGAGCCATGCCCCGTGCACCAGGGGCGTGCCGGCCAGGGTCGCGCAGCTGATGATGTCCGCCCAGCGCACCGCGGCCTCGAGGTCATCGACCGCCTCGACGTCCATGCGGCCCGCGAACCCTTGCGCGATGTCGCGGGCGCGGTGGATCCTCCGGCCCCAGACGCGCACGGATTCGATGGGGCGCACGGCGGCGTGGCTCTCGATGAGGTGGGGCGCCAGAGCGCCGGTCCCCACCATCAGCAGCCGGCTGGCATCGGGGCGGGCGAGATAGCGCGCGGCGAGCGCGGAGGCCGCCGCGGTTCGACGGCGCGTCAACTCGGTTCCGTCGAGCACGGCCACCGGGACTCCATTGGCCGCGTCGAACACGGTATAGGAGGCGTGCACGGCGGGACGGGCATGCGCGGTGTTGCCGGGAAACACGGTGACCAGCTTGACGCCGATGAGGCCGCCGGTTTGCCAGGCCGGCATGATGAGCAACGTGTCCTTGCTGTCCGGCGAGCCGCCGACGGCGTAGTGCCTGCGCTCCGGCGCGTGGACCTCGGCGCGGAATGCGCGATCGAGCGCATCGATCAGCGGCACCCGGCCAAGCCGCGCGGCCACCTCATGGGCGTCGAGCTGCAACATGCGGGACTCTCCCCCCTAGATGACGTAGTGCTCGCGGAGCGGCTGGCCGCGCAGGTACCGAGCGTAGGAAAACGGCGTGACGTCGATGGTACGGTACTCGCCGAACATAATGAATTCGGCGAGCGCCCTGCCGATGGCCGGGCAGTGCTGCAGGCCGTGGCCACTGAAGCCGCTGGCCAGAATCAGATTGGGAACCGGCTCGCAAGCGCCGAGGAATGCATTCTGGTCGAAGACGTTATAGTCATAGTGGCCGGCCCAGGCGCCGGTGACGCGCACGCCTTCGAAGGCGGGGACGCGGTGCGCCAGCGCCGGCCAGGCGATGTCGTCGAACTGGCGATGATCGACCTCGAAGTCATCCAGAGCGACATTCGGATCGATGGGCGGCACGACCCCGCAGATGAACCGGTCGCCCTCGGGCCGGAACCACAGACCGGACGGATCGATGACCATCGGACAATCGATGGGGGGCTGCGCACAGCTGAAGACGAACACGCTGCGCTTGCGTGCGAACACCGGAAGGTCGACGCCGGCCTGGGCGGCCAGGGCGCGCGAGTGCGTGCCGGCGGCATTCACGAACCATCGACACCGCAACGTATCGCCGTTGCCGAGGCGCACGCCGTCGACCGCCGCGCCGTCCATGAGGACCGACTCGACGCGCTCGCGCAGGTAGCGCACGCCGCTGCGCTCGTTGGCTCGGCGCAGCGCGCGCAGCAGCCCGTAGCCATCGAACCAGCCCTCGCCGCCGGCCGTATCGGCGACGGCGCTCAGGTCGGCGGCATGGATCCACGGGTAGCGCGCCGCCAGATACGCGACATCATGCAGCCGGGTCTCGACGCCGCAGCGCCGCTGCACCTCGACGTTCGCCTGGAGAGTGGCCGCGCCGGCCGAGGTGGCGAGATACAGGTAGGTGGATTCCGTCAAGTTCACCTCGCCGAGCGTGCGGTCGCAGGCGCGCAGAAACTGCATCCCGAACCGGGACAGCTCAATGTTGAGCGGCGTCGAAAATTGCTGGCGTATGGAGGCCGCCGAGCGGGTGCTTGCGGCGAAGCCGTAGGTGGGGTCGGGCTCCACGACGGCGACGGTGCCCGAGAATCCCAATTGATTCGCCAGAAAATACGCGGTGGCGGATCCCACCGCTCCGCCGCCGGCAATGACCACATCCAGCCTCGACATCTTGGGACGCTCCTCGCCGAGCATCTTAAGGGGAACGCGCGCGCGCAATGAAACTTCTCGCCGGCCGCCGCCGAGAGCGTTACGGCGCGGTGGCGGTGTAGGCGATGGCCACCGTGCCGGTCTTCGACTCGCCGGCATCGTTCACATAGGAGTAGGGGAGGCTCAACGTGCCGCTGCCCGCGGCCGTGGGCGCGTAGGCCAGGGGCAACGCACAGACAGCCGCGGCATTGATGCCGCTGCAGGCGAAGGAACTCGCGGTGCTGGTCCAACCCGCGGGCAGCTGGCCAAGATCGCCGGTCACCTGCAGCGCCGTGGCGGGGCGCGCATCATCGGTGGCAAAGCTGACGGTGACGGCCAGAGCGCCTTGTCCCAGCACCGCGTCGATCGGGCCGGCGGGCGCGGCGGTGCCCACCACGTCGTCATTCGTCGTCGCCGCGTACGTCAGGTTCATGAGACCGGTCTTCGCCGTGCCGCCGCCGTCGGTGTAGGCGTAGTCCAGCGTCAGCGTGCCGCTCGCCATGGCGGCGGGCGCATAGATGAGCGCGAGCCGGCAGCCGTCGCCGGTGGCGACGCTGGCGCAGGCAAAGCTGTGCGAGGCGCTGGTCCACCCGGGCGGCAGCGTGGTCAAGTCCGAGGTCACCTGGAGTTGCGACGCCGGCGCGCCGTCGTCGGTGGTGAACGTGACGCTCACGGCTTGTCCCGCGGTCTTTTGCACGGCGAGGACTTCGCCGCTGGGCGATGCGGTCGCGATGACGTTGTTGGCGGAGGTGGCGCGGTAGGGAATGTTCAGCGCTCCGATCTTGTTCGCGCCCGAATCGTCGGTGTAGCCGTACGTGAGCGTGAGCGTGCCGCTGGCCGCCGCCGTGGGCGCATAGGTCAATGCGAGCTCGCAGCCGCTGCCCGTGCTGACGATGGAACAGGATTTGCCTGGGCTGGTGCTGGTCCAGCCCGCCGGCAGGGAGGCAAGATCGGTGGTGACCACGAGGTTGGTGGCGGCGTTGCCGTCGTCGGTGATGAAATTGACGCTCACCGAGGCGGCGCCTGCGCCGACGGCGGCATCGATTTCGCCGGTGGGCGACGCCGCGGCGAGCACGTTGTCGTGGGCGGTGGCCAGGTAGGCGATGCTGATCGCGCCATTGGTTTGCGCCAGGCCCGCATTATCGATGGCCACATAGCCGATGGTCAGCGTGCCGCTGTCCGCCGCCGCCGGCGCATAGAGCAGATTCACCACGCAGCCGTTGCCGGTGGCGACGATGGCGCAGGTGAAACCGCTGGGCCCGCTCCATCCGGCCGGTAGGCCGCCCGCGGCGCCCGAGAGACTGAAGCCGGACATGGGCAGCCCGTCGCTCGAGGCGAATGTGAGGGTGAGCGTCTGACTGGCGCCGATCACGACGGACACCGTTGCGGCGGAGGCCGTCGCGAGGACCAGGTCATGAGTCCCCGGAATGAGGCTCGGGGCGCTGAATCCCGGAGGGCCGGGTGCGGCTGTTCCGCCGGGCATGCTCGCGGGCGCAACGGCAGCGCTGCCGAGACTGTTGCTGTAGGAACTCGACTCGCAGCCGGACAGGAGCCCGCACGCCAGGCAACCCGCGAGGAATAAACGGCCGCTGTGGAGCATGGTCTGTCCCCGCCCCCGAGGAATTGCAGGTCCGCCCTGATCGGGCGGCTGCAAAGTTATGCCGTGCATCGCGGGCGTGGCGTTAACTGCGTCACGCAATCCACGCGCAGCGATTATCGTTAATGTCGGTTTGAACCGACAGCACGGGTGCGTTTTCCATGGGGCACCTCGTGCGACAGCCGCGCTCATAGTAAAGTATCGTTGTAGAGTATCGTTGGCCCATGATGAAACCCAAGCACCCGCATCGCGTTCTCGCCATCGACGTGGGCGGCAGCCACGTCAAGATGCGCGTCTCGAACCGCCGCAGCGCGCGTCAGTTCGTGTCGGGCCCCGATATGACCGCGGCGCAGATGGTGGCCCGTGTCCACAAGCTCACCGGCGACTGGACCTACACCGCGGTGTCGATCGGTTATCCGGGCGTGGTGATTCACGGCAGGATCATGACCGAACCCCACAACTTGGGGCGCGGTTGGGTGGGCTTCGATTTCCGTGCGGCATTCGGCCGTCCCACCCGCCTCATCAACGATGCTGCGATGCAAGCGATCGGCAGCTACGAAGGCGGACGCATGCTGTTCCTCGGGCTCGGCACGGGATTGGGCTCCGCGATGATCGTCGATGGGGTGGTCGAGGCGATGGAACTGGCCCACATGATGTATAAGAAGGGCAAGACGTACGAGGAGTATGCGGGCGACCGCGCCCGGCGCCGTTTGGGTGCGAAGAAATGGCGGCGCGTGGTCGAGGACATCGTCGAAGAATTGCGCGCCGCCCTGGAGGCGGATTATGTCGTGCTCGGCGGCGGCAACGCGCGTAAGCTCAAGACGATGCCGCCCGGCGCGCGTCTCGGCAACAACGACTTCGCGTTCACGGGCGGATTCCGCATGTGGCGTGGTGGCGGAATATTTCCCGCCGGCCGCCCCAAGCGCCGCTGATGCACGGCTGACCCGCGCACCTGACGCGCGCGGCTGAGAGGGGCCGATGACTCGTGGATGACAAGCGTGGTGGACGCGCGCCCAAAGATTGTAACATTTACACGCGTCGCGGCGCCGCCACATCACCGGACACTTTCGCGAGATACTTTCTCCCGACACTTCACTAGACTTTTAATTATCCCGCTGCCACTATTTCCCTGCGGTGCAACGCGGCACCGCGAACGCCGCAACGCACGGCATTCGAGTGCGGCATGGAGACACCATGGGATTGAAGTCGAGCGTCGCGGCCACAACCAGAACCAACGGCGGCGCCGCAACCCCGTCGAAGTCCGCAGCAATCGCCGCGGCGGCGGCCGGTCTCGATTTGCATGAGTTGCTGGGCGCGCTGCATGCCATGCAGGCGGGCGATTTTTCCATCCGCTTGCCGGCCTCGAAAACCGGCGTCGAAGGCAAGATCTGCGACACGTTCAACACCATCGTCGCGGCCAACGAACGCATCGCGCAGCAGTTGGAACACGTCGGCGAGGTGGTCGGACGGCAGGGCAAGACGCGCACGCGCGTGCGCTTCGGCCTGTCGGACGGCGCCTGGGCGGACATGGAAGGGTCGGTCAATGCGCTGATCGACGACCTCCTGTGGCCGACCACGGCGGTCACGCGCACGGTCACCGCGGTGGCGCGCGGGGATCTCTTGCAGACGGTGCCGCTCGATGTGGACGGACGGCCGCTCAAGGGCGAGTTCCTGCGCTCGGCCAACATCGTCAACACCATGATCAAGCAGCTCTCGGTGTTCACCTCCGAGGTGACCCGGGTGGCGCGCGAGGTGGGCACGGACGGCAAGCTCGGCGGCCAGGCGCAGGTGCGCGAGGTCACGGGAGTCTGGAAGGATCTCACGGAGAGCGTGAATTCCATGGCGTCGAACCTGACCGCGCAGGTGCGCAACATCGCCGAGGTCACCATCGCCGTCGCCACCGGCGATCTGTCGCGCAAGATCACGGTGGACGTACGCGGCGAGATCCTGCAACTGAAGGAAGCCATCAACACGATGGTGGATCAATTGCGCTCGTTCGCCTCCGAAGTGACGCGCGTGGCGCGCGAGGTGGGCACCGAGGGCAAATTGGGCGGCCAGGCCTTGGTTCCGGGCGTGTCCGGCACGTGGAAGGACCTCACCGATTCGGTGAACGCCATGTGCGGCAGCCTCACCGCGCAGGTGCGCAACATCGCGCAGGTCACCACCGCGGTCGCGCGCGGGGATTTGTCGCGCAAGATCACGGTCGACGTGTCGGGCGAGATCCTCGAACTCAAACAGACCATGAACACCATGGTGGACCAATTGAACGCGTTCGCGGGCGAAGTCACGCGCGTCGCGCGCGAAGTCGGCACCGAGGGCCGCCTGGGCGGCCAGGCGCAGGTGCCGGGCGTCGCCGGCACCTGGAAGGACCTGACCGACAACGTGAATTCCATGGCCTCGAACTTGACCGCGCAGGTGCGCAACATCGCCGAGGTGTCCACCGCCATCGCCAGCGGCAACCTCGCCAAGAAGATCACGGTGACGGTGTCGGGCGAAATCCTCGAGCTCAAGGAAACCATCAATACGATGGTGGATCAATTGAACGCGTTCGCGTCCGAAGTGACGCGCGTGGCGCGCGAGGTCGGCACCGAGGGCCGGTTGGGCGGACAGGCCAACGTGCGCGGCGTCGCGGGCACCTGGAAGGACCTCACCGAGAACGTCAATTCCATGGCCTCGAATCTCACCGGCCAGGTGCGCAACATCGCCGAAGTGACCACCGCGGTGGCGAACGGGGACCTGTCGAAGAAGATCACCGTCGACGTGAAGGGCGAGATCCTCGAGCTCAAGGACACCATCAACACCATGGTGGACCAGTTGAATGCGTTCGCCGGCGAAGTGACGCGCGTGGCGCGCGAGGTGGGCACCGAGGGTAAATTGGGCGGCCAGGCGCAGCTCAAGGGCGTCGCGGGCACGTGGAAGGACCTCACCGACTCGGTGAATTCCATGGCCTCGAATCTCACCGGCCAGGTGCGCAACATCGCCGAGGTGGCGACCGCGGTGGCGCAGGGCGACCTGTCGAAGAAGATCACCGTGACGGTGTCGGGCGAAATCCTGCTGCTCAAAGAGACCTTGAACACCATGGTCGATCAGCTGCGCTCGTTCGCCGGCGAAGTCACGCGCGTGGCGCGCGAGGTGGGCACCGAAGGCCGCTTGGGCGGCCAGGCGCAGGTGCCCGGCGTGGCCGGCACCTGGAAGGATCTCACCGACTCGGTGAACTCCATGGCGGGCAACCTGACCGCCCAGGTGCGCAACATCGCCGAGGTGTCCACGGCCATCGCCAACGGCGACCTGTCGCGCAAGATCACGGTGGACGTGCGCGGCGAAATCCTGCAGCTCAAAGAAACCTTGAACACCATGGTCGATCAGCTCAACCGCTTCGCCTCGGAGGTGACGCGCGTGGCGCGCGAGGTGGGCACCGAAGGCAAGCTGGGCGGCCAGGCCAACGTGCCCGGCGTCGCGGGCACGTGGAAGGATTTGACCGAGAACGTCAATTCCATGGCCTCGAATCTCACCGGCCAGGTGCGCAACATCGCCGAAGTGACCACCGCGGTGGCGCGCGGCGACCTGTCGCGCAAGATCACCGTGGACGTGAAGGGCGAGATCCTGGAGCTCAAGAACACCATCAACACCATGGTGGATCAGCTGAACGCCTTCGCCGGCGAAGTCACGCGCGTGGCGCGCGAAGTGGGCACCGAAGGCAAGCTGGGCGGCCAGGCGCAGGTACCGGGAGTGGCCGGCACCTGGGCGGACCTCACCGACAACGTCAACTCCATGGCGGGCAACCTGACCGCGCAGGTGCGCAACATCGCCGAGGTGGCGACCGCGATTGCGACCGGCGATCTGTCGCGCAAGATCACGGTGGACGTGCGCGGCGAGATCCTGCTGCTGAAAGAGACGCTGAACACGATGGTCGATCAGCTGCGGTCGTTCGCCGGCGAAGTGACGCGCGTGGCGCGCGAGGTGGGCACCGACGGCCGGTTGGGCGGCCAGGCCGTGGTCCCCGGGGTCGCCGGAACCTGGAAGGACCTCACCGATAACGTGAACCTACTGGCGGCGAATCTCACCACCCAGGTGCGCAACATCGCCGAAGTCACCACGGCGGTGGCGCGCGGGGACCTGTCGCGCAAGATCACGGTGGACGTGAAGGGGGAGATTCTCGAGTTGAAGAACACCATCAACACGATGGTCGACCAGTTGAACGGGTTCGCCGGCGAGGTGACGCGCGTGGCGCGCGAGGTGGGCACGGAGGGGCGCCTGGGCGGCCAGGCGCAGGTGCCGGGAGTTGCGGGCACGTGGAAGGATCTCACCGACACGGTCAATGTCATGGCGGCGAATCTGACCGAGCAGGTGCGCGGCATCGTCAAGGTGGTGACCGCCGTGGCCAACGGCGATCTGAAACAAAATCTCACCGTGGCCTCGAAGGGCGAGGTGGCGGCATTGGCCGAGACCATCAACAACATGACCAACACGCTCGCCACCTTCGCGGACCAGGTGACGACGGTGGCGCGCGAGGTGGGCGTCGAGGGCCGGCTCGGCGGGCAGGCGAACGTGCCGGGCGCAGCGGGGACGTGGAAGGATTTGACCGGCAACGTGAACCTGCTGGCGGCGAACCTCACCACTCAGGTGCGCGCCATCGCCGAGGTGGCGACGGCGGTGACCAAGGGCGACCTGACGCGCTCGGTGCAGGTCGAGGCGCGCGGCGAGGTGGCCGAGCTCAAGGACAACATCAATACCATGATCGGTAATCTGCGTCTCACCACGGACCGCAATACCGAGCAGGATTGGCTGAAGACCAATCTGGCGCGCTTCACCAACATGCTGCAGGGGCAGCGCGACCTGACCACCGTCGGGCGCATGCTGCTCACGGAGCTTGCGCCGCTGGTGGAAGCCCAGCAGGGCGTGATCTACCAGGTCGAGGGCGGTGAGTACAGCGGACTCAAGCTGCTGTCCGCGTACGCGGACGGTGCGGCGGCCGGCCACGCCGAGCGGCTGAAGCTGGGCGAGGGGCTGATCGGGCAATGCGCGCGCGACGCGCGGCGCATGCTGATCACGGAGATGCCGCGCAACGTGGTGCCCATCGGCTCGGGCCTGTTCCGCGCGCCGCCGCAGCACGTCATCGTGCTGCCGGTGCTGTTCGAGGGCGAGGTGAAGGCGGTGATCGAACTCGCCTCGCTGGGCGCGTTCACGGATCTGCAGCTGTCCTTCCTCGAGCAATTGACCACGTCCATCGGGATCGTGCTCAATTCCATCGAGGCGACCATGCAGACCGAAGGGCTGCTGAAGCAATCGCAGCAGCTCGCGACCGAGCTGCAGACCCAACAGCGCGAGTTGCAGCAGACCAACGAGCAGCTCGAACAGAAGGCGCAGCAGCTCGCCGACCGCAACGTCGAAGTCGAGGCCAAGAATCAGGAAATCGAGCAGGCGCGGCGCGCCGTGGAGGAGAAGGCCACGGAACTCGCGCTCACCTCGAAGTACAAGTCCGAGTTCCTGGCGAACATGTCGCATGAATTGCGCACGCCGCTCAACAGCATTCTGATCCTGGGCCAGCAGCTCTCGGAGAATCCGGACGGCAACCTGTCCAACAAGCAGGTGGACTTCGCGCGCACCATTCACGGCGCGGGCACGGACTTGCTCAATCTCATCAGCGACATCCTCGACCTCTCGAAGATCGAATCCGGCACCGTGTCGGTGGATGCGGAGGAGGTGTACTTCAGCAACCTGCTGGAAATGATCGCGCGCCCGTTCCGCCACGAGGCCGAGAACCGCAAACTCCAGTTCGGTGTCGAGATTTCGCCCGACCTCGACCGCAGCATCATCACGGACTCGAAGCGTCTGCAGCAGGTGCTGAAGAACCTGCTGTCGAACGCCTTCAAGTTCACGGCCGAAGGCGGCGTGCGGCTGGCGGTGGCGCCGGCGGCGAGCGGCTGGAATCCCGACCATCCGACCTTGCGGCATGCGCCGCAGGTCGTGTCCTTCGAGGTCACCGACACCGGCATCGGCATTCCGGCCGAGAAACAGCGCATCATTTTCGAGGCCTTTCAGCAGGCCGATGCCGGTACCAGCCGCAAGTACGGCGGCACGGGCTTGGGGTTGGCGATCAGCCGCGAACTCGCGAACCTCCTGGGCGGCGAGATCCAACTGCGCAGCACGCCGGGCGTCGGCAGCGTGTTCACGCTGTATCTGCCGCTCGCGTATCTCGGCGGCGCCGGCAGCAGGGTCTCGGTGGCCGCGGCCGGAGCCGCCGGGGCGTCCGCGGACGGCATTGCACCGGCGCCGACGCCCGCGCCGATGCGATTGACGGAGCGGCCGCAGGAGCCGATCCTGGACGATCGCGACGAAATCGTGCCCGGCGACAGCATCGTGCTCATCGTCGAAGACGATGCGCACTACGCGCGCATCATGATGGCGGCGGCGAAGGAACAGGGCTTCAAGGTGCTGATCGCGCAGCTCGGCGCGGACGCGCTGACGCTGGCCCGCGATCACCGCCCGACCGCCATTTCGCTCGACATCTTCCTGCCCGACATGCTGGGCTGGACCGTGCTCTCCCAGCTCAAACAGGATCCGTCGACGCGGCACATACCGGTGCAGATCGTGACGCTGGACGAGGACCGCAACCATGGGTTGTCGCGCGGGGCATTCTCGTTCCTGCAGAAGCCGACCACCCCGGACGGATTGGACGTCGCGTTCGCACGCATCAAGGGCTACGCCAGTCCGCGGCGCAAGCGGCTGCTGCTGGTGGAGGACGATGAGGCCGAGCGCAAGGGCGTGGCGGAATTGCTCAGCCACGAGGACATCGAGATCGTGGCGGCCGAGTCCGGCGCGAAGGCGCTCGCCAAGCTCAAAGATGAGCCGGTGGATTGCGTGGTGCTCGACCTGAAATTGCCCGACATGTCGGGATTCGAGGTGCTGGAGAGCATTCGCGACGACGCGGCGCTGTGCGACGTGCCGGTGGTGGTGTTCACCGGCCGCGAGTTGTCCGCCGATGAGGATGCACGACTGCATACCATGGCGCGCAGCGTGGTGGTGAAGGGCGTGGAATCCCCGGAGCGGCTGCTGGATGAGACCGCGTTGTTCCTGCATCGGATCGTGGCGGAGCTGCCGATCGAGAAGCAGCAGATGCTCAAGCGCCTGCACAGCTCGGACGAGGACCTGATGCACCGCACGGTGCTGTTGGTGGACGACGATGCGCGCAACATTTTCGCGCTCTCCAGCGTCCTGGAGCGGCGCGGCATGGAGGTATTGACCGCGACCACGGGCAGCGAGGCGATCAGCGTGCTCGAGTCGCGCTCGGACGTCGCCATCGTGCTGATGGACATCATGATGCCCGGCATGGACGGCTACGAGACCATTCAGGTCATTCGCGCGAAGCCGCGCCTGCGCCGCCTGCCGATTCTCGCGCTCACCGCCAAGGCCATGAAGGGCGACCGGGAGAAGTGCCTGGAAGCGGGCGCCTCGGATTACCTCGCGAAGCCCGTGAACGTCGAGCAGCTGCTGTCCGCGTTGCGCATGTGGCTGCACCGCTGAGCACCCGCGCACCATGAACGCAGAGGACAAGGTCAATATCCTGCTGGTCGACGACAGCCAGGCCAAATTGATGAGCTATGAGGCGATACTCGCGGAGATCGGCGAGAACCTCATCAAGGCCTCGTCGGCCCGGGCCGCCTTCGAAGTTCTGCTGCGCAAGGAAGTCGCCCTCATACTGATCGACGTCTGCATGCCCGATCTGGACGGCTTCGAACTCGCGGCCATGATCCGCGAGCATCCGCGCTTTCGCACCGCGGCCATCATCTTCGTGTCCGCGGTGCTGTCGACCAATCCGGACCAGCTGCGCGGCTACCAGCTGGGCGGGGTGGACTACGTGCCGGTCCCCGTCGTGCCGGAGTTGTTGCGCGCCAAGGTCAAGGTGTTCGTGGACCTGTACCGCAAGACCCGCCAACTCGAACGGTTCAATGCCGAGTTGGAGCGGCGCGTGGGCGAGCGCACCGCCGACCTGCAGCGCTTCAACGAGGAACTCGAACAGCGCATCGATGAGCGGACGCGCGAGCGGGAGTCCGCGCTCGCGCAGCTTTTCGAGGCGCAGAAAATGGACACCATCGGCCAATTGACCGGCGGGGTCGCCCACGATTTCAACAATTTGCTGATGGCGGTGCTCGGCAGCCTGTCGCTGCTCGACAAGCGGCTGGCGCCCGACGACCAGCACAGCCGCCGGCTGCTGCACAATGCGATCCAGGGCGCGGAGCGCGGCGCTGCGCTGACGCAGCGCTTGCTGGCCTTTTCCCGGCGGCAGGAGCTCAAACCGCAGTCCGTGGACGTCGCCCAACTGGTGCGCGGCATGGAGGAATTGCTGAAGCGTGCGCTGGGGCATGGCATCGAGCTCAATCTGCAGTTTCCGAACGTGCTGCCGCCGGTGCTGGCGGATGCCAATCAACTCGAGCTGGCGCTGCTCAACGTGGCGCTCAACGCCCGCGACGCGATGCCGGCCAGCGGCCGGCTCAGCATTGCCGCGGAGGCGGCGACACTGGGCGCCGATCGATCGGATCCGTCGCTGCGGGCCGGCGACTATGTGCTCATCACGGTGACCGACACCGGGATCGGCATGGACGAAGTGACCCTGGCCAAAGCCACGGAGCCGTTTTTCACCACCAAGGGCCCGGGCAAGGGAACCGGCCTCGGCCTGTCCATGGTCCACGGGCTGGCCGCGCAGTCCGGCGGCCGCCTGCGCATCCGCAGCGAGCTGCACGCGGGCACGGTGGTCGAGTTGTGGTTGCCGAGAGCGCGCACCACCGCCGTATCGGTGGCGCGGCCGCCGACGGCGCCGGCGCCCTCGCTCTGCGCGAAACCCTGCCAGGTGCTGGTCGTCGACGACGACCTGTTGGTCATTACCGGCACGGCCGCGATGCTCGAGGACCTGGGGCATACGGCCATCGAGGCCCATTCGGGCACGGAGGCGCTGGTCAAGCTGGCCTCAGGCATGGTGGTCGACGTGGTGCTCACCGACCATGCGATGCCCGGCATGACGGGCCTGCAGCTCGCGGCCCACGTCCAAGAGCGCTATCCGCAGGTGCCGGTCATCCTTGCGACCGGCTACGCGGAACTGCCCGAGGACCCGGCCGCCTACGGCGTGCTGAAATTGTCAAAGCCCTGCAGCCAGCAGGATCTCGCGGCGGCCATCGTTGCGGCCACGCGCTCCCGCACGGGCGCCGAGGACTTGACGGTGCAGGCCGCGGCGGGAAGCTGAGCAAGCAATCCGCTTACTTGAGACCGGTAGTGGCGGCGGATGCGACTTTGTGCCCGTCGACCGGCTATTATGTTCAAAGAGCTTGGACCGACCCTGATCCATAAATTGAGATAAAGGCGCGAGCGTGAAACATAACCCTTTGATTATTGGAACTTTGGCGTTGTGCGGACTACTCGGAGGCGCGCTTATGGCCCAATCGGCCGCGGGCGAAACGCCCTCGTCCGGCGCTGTTTCGAAGTACGACACGGATAGCGACCAGACACTCGACCTTGCCGAAGTGAAGGCGGCTGCGAGTGCGCATTTTGATAAGTTGGACAAGGACTCCGACGGCACACTGGACAGCAAGGAAGTAAAGCGTGTGATAGGGGCAAAGACGTTCAAGGCGGCTGATTCGGACAATGACGGCACTCTCAACAAGGATGAGTATCTTGCCCTCGTTGAGAAATTATTCAAACAGGCCGATGTCGATAACGACGGAACGCTGAGCGTAAACGAACTGAAATCACCCGCGGCTCGCGCGCTCAAACGATTGATCGATTAAATTTTGCCGATTCGGGTCATAGCGATGCGACGAGCGCCGGATCGCCCCGATCATTTTAGGATTGCGTTCAGCGTCCGCGAACCCAATCGAAGAAGCCAGAGAGTGCTTCCTCACCTGAATGGGATTTTTCCCCGGAATCGGAAGGATTACTAACGCGCGTCGAGAGCAAACTCACGCGCTGATCGTCAGGCCTCCGGCGGCACGGCACCGACGGCGGGAGGCTTGGCATCGGCGGGAGGCTTGGCACCCGCAGCCGCGGCGGCCGACCCGGCCGGGCCGGCTTGGCCGGCCCCCGCCTGGCCGGCGGGTTCGCGGTGGTAGGGCAGCCAGGCGTAGATTTCCGGCGAGGTTTGCGGGTACGCGAGGAACTCCTCGCGCTCTTCGATGGTTTGATACAGCCGGCGGCGGTACAGGCGCCAGATCGCGAACAGCGTGAAGGCGAGCGTGAGTGCGATGACGTAGACGAAGAATGCCCGCGGCGTCGTCAGCTGAATGGCATAGGTGCCGGTGGTGGGGCCGATGGCAGCGCCCAGCGCCCAGACGAACAGCAGCGTCGAGGACAGCCCGACGTAGTCGGCGATGACCGCGCGGTCGTTGGCGTGCGCCACGCCCACCGCATACAGGCTTTCGCCGAGTCCGCCGAACACCGCGAATAACACGGCGAGCAAGAGGAACGGCGTGTGCCGGTCCACCATGACCAGTCCCGCCGCCACCGCCAGGATGGCGCAGCCCAAACCGATCAAGGCATACAGCCGGTCCATCTTGTCCGAGAAATACCCGATGGGCCATTGCAGGAACAGTCCGCCCAGGGAGACACAGGCCATCAGCACGACGATGCGCGGCTGGTCTAGGCCGATGCGCTCGCCGAACAGCGGTCCCACCGTGGTGAAGGCCGTCAGGACCAGGCCGTTCACCAGGCACGCGAGCACGCTCACGGGCGACACGCGCAGCGCCTTCAGGATCTCGAGTTTCACGCCATGCGGCAAGATGGGGGCGCGCACGTCGATGGCCACCATGGGCACGAGCGCGAGCGTGGTGGCGATGCCCGCGATGATGAGCAATTCCGGGCCGCGCACGTTGAGGTTCTGGCCGAACAACTGGCCGGCGCCGAAGAACAGGCCGTACACCAGCACGTAGATGGTGAGCACGCGGCCGCGCTGCTCGTTCGGCACCAGCGCGTTCAGCCAGCTCTCGACAATGATGGCGAGCCCCGCCGCATTCAAGCCGATCAGGAAGCGCAGCGGCACGATGGCGGGCACGCTGTCCGCAAAATGCAGGCCGAGAATGGCGACGGCCTTCATGCCGGCGAACGTGGCATACGCGCGTTCCAATCCGACCGGGGCGATGACCTTGTAGGCGTACAGGCAGCCGACCAGAAAGCCCAAGGCCTCGGCCGTGGCGAACAGACCGATCACGCCGGGCGAATAGCCCATCGCCGAGAAACGCAGCGGGAGCAGTGACCCCATGACGCCGGCGCCGATCATGATGAGCGCCGTGCTCGCGAGCGGCGGGACCACGCGCCACGGGATGGCAGGGCCGCGATTCACTCCCGTGCGTTCTCTTGATAACAGAAATGCAGCAATTCCGGCCCATAGCGCTGCGCCACCTCGGCGGGCACGGCCGCCTCGGTGACTTCTTGGAAGGCGAAGCGAATCGGTTGCTGATCGTCGGTGCCGGGCGGGCTCACGGTGGCGAGCAGATAACCATACACATAGGTCCTTGCCAGCGCGGCGCGCGACGCCTGCGGCGGCAGCGGCGGCAGCGGCGGCAGCGCGTAGCGCACGGCGCCGCCCGTGCCGATGATCCAGCCCGGCAGCACGCCGCCGTGCGCCTGCCAATACGGCGTGTCGAACACATTCTCCATCACGAAATGCGAGTGCGAAGCGAGCACGTAGACCGGCTTGGCCTTGCGGACCTCGAGGAGCGCCGCGTAGGCCTGCAGCCCCGCCGCCTGCATTATTGCCGAGTCGCTCATGCTGTGGCCGCGCGCGAGACTCTCCGGGAGGGCCTCATGCATGCCGACCACCAGCGCGCGCACCGCGGCGTCGGCCCGGTCGTTCTGCAGCACCTTCTTCAGCCAGGCGAGCTGCGCCGCATCGAATTGATCCGCAGTCGCGTTGTCCAGATTGATGAAATCGACGCCGTCGCGCCGCCAGTGGTAGTACGGACGCAGCGTGTGATCGTGCGCATCGTCCGCCGACCGCTGGTCGCGGATCGGCGCCGCGTCCAGCCAGCGCGCGAAGGTCGCGACGAATTCCGCGCGGGTCTTGGGCGGCACGGTTTCGTGATTGCCGATGCCGAGAAAAAACGGCATGGATCCGAAGGCCTCGATCTGGTTGCGTTCGAAGTCGAGCCACGCCCCCGCCAGGTAGTCGCCGAAGGCCGCCGTCGGATGTTGCGTCCGATAGTCTTCATCGATGTCGTGAATGGCGCGCAGATCGCCCAAGTGCCAGTAGAACACCGCGCCGTTGGCGCGTGCGCCGGCCGCAATGGAGGGCATCACCACGTCGCCGCAGTTGCGCGAATCGCCCGATACCGCGAATTTCCAGGGGGCGTCGGCCAACGATTCGGCCGCGAACAACGCGCCGCCAAGCATGAAGATCGCAGCCAGCGGGCGGCGGGGCATCAAGCGCGGCCATCCAGCCATTTTAGAATGTTCGCCACCGTATCTGCATAGAAGCGCTGGTACAGAATGCGCGAGACGTAGCCGATATGCGGCGTCGCCAGCAGCTTGTCGATGCTGCGATAGGGGTGATCCGGCGGCAGCGGCTCGGTGTCGTACACGTCGATGGCCGCGCCGGCGATCGTGCCGGCCGCCAGGGCGCCGATGAGCGCCGACTCGACCACGATGGGACCGCGCGAAGTATTCACGAGGCGTGCGCTGGGCTTCATCAGGGCGAGCTCCGCGGCGCCGATCAGCCCGGCCGTGCGCCGGCTCAGCACCAGGTGGATGGACACGATGTCCGCTGCGCGCAGCAATTCCTCCTTGGACGCGAGCCGCGCCCCGGCCGCTGCGGCCGCCGCGGCGGTGAGATTCTGGCTCCACGCAATCACGGTCATGCCGAAGGCCAGGGCGACCCTCGCGACCTGCGACCCGACATTTCCCAACCCGATGATGCCCAGCGTTCTGCCCGCCAGATCCTCGCCCACCGTGCGCTGCCAAGCGCCGGCGCGCAGCGCCGCGCTCTCTTCGGGGATGTGGCGCAGGCTCGCGAGAATGAGCGCCCAGGTGAGCTCGACCGTGGGAGCGGAGCTATAGCCGGTGTGCGCCACCTGAATGCCCCGCTCGGCGGCTGCCGCGACGTCGATCGATGCGTTGCGCATGGCGGTGGAGCAGATCAATTTCAACTGCGGCAGGCGTTCGATGATCTCCCGGCCGAGCGGAGTCCGCTCCCGCATCACGCACACGACGTCGTACGGCAGCAAACGCTCGACCAGGGCATCGGTGCCGGTCAGATGGTCGCCAAACACATCGACGCGCGCGCGTTTCTCGACCGCCGACCAATCGGCCATCTGGCGCGCGACACCTTGATAATCGTCCAGCACCGCGATTCGCATGGGAACCAACTCCGGGGCTCGCTGTTACTTGCGCAGCGGAAGGTTAGCATGCAGCGCGGGGGTTGGTGGGCATCCGCAAGGCGCGAACAAGTCGATAACTGGACGGGGGAGAACGGTCAACTCGTTGTTCGCGGCCCGCGGTGCCCGGAAGATACCTTACCGAAATTCGCGGTCGACACCCAACATCACTTGGTTATATGGCGATGTTCTGCGGACATGAGGAGCGGCCAGGAGCCTAGGCAGCCCCCTCCGCGCTGTAGCGCGCCAACAATCCGGAGCGCACCGCGTAGCGGTAGACGCGTGCATAGCAATACGTGGCCGCCAGCAGTTCCGCGGCGGCGAGCGCCGCACCTTCCACGAGCAGCCGTGCCGGGTAGGCCTGCCCGGCGAGCAGTGCGCGCATGCCTTCGAATACGTAGGCCGGCGGCAGCGCATGCGCCACCCACTGCATCCACGGCGGCAGTACCGACAGGGGATAGAAGACCGCCGCGAAGGGCGAGAGGAGCGCCGGCAGCGGCCACAGCAGCCATTCGGACGCCGGCCCCCAGCGCAGCACGATGGCGCTGCCGACGATGCCGAGCGTGATGCCGAATACGAAGAGCACCATCAGGAAGGCCGCGAGCGGGGCGCCGAGCGCGAAGAATTGCAGGTGGAATACACTCGCGGCGAGCACCAGCATGACGATGAGGCCGATGCAACTGGTCATCACGCTGGTGATGACCAGCCCCGCGATGTATTCGGAGATCGAGAGCGGCGAGGCGAACAAATTGAGGAAATTGCGCGACCAGACGTCCTCCAGAAAGGCCGTGCTCACCCCCTGCATGATGCGCGTGCAGAAATCCCAGAGCAGCACGCCGCCCAACAGCGTCGGCACGAAGTTGACGCCGCTGCCGCTCACCGAGTTAAGGTAGCGGGTGATGAACCCCCACAACACGATGTCGATCGCCACCCAGGTCACCATGGGAAAGACGCGCACCGGACTGCCGCGCAGCAGATACAGCTGGCGCAGCACGATGCCCGCGACGGCGCGCAGCCTCATGGGGCGGCGAGGCGCTCGCGCGCCACGCGGATGAACAATTCCTCCAGGGTGGAGGAGCCGTGCGCCTGGGGCAGCGTGCGCGGGTCGCCCTCGAGCAGACCCTTGCCGTGCGAGAGAAACAGCACACGGTCGCACACGCTTTCCACTTCGTTCATATTGTGCGAGGTCCACAGGATCCCGCAGCCATCGCGCGTCGCCAGATGCTTGATCCGCTCGCGAATGAGTTGCGCCGCCGAGGGATCGAGCGAGGCGGTGGGCTCGTCGAGCAGCAATAGCTGCGGCTTGTTCAACAACGCCTTCGCGAGCGCCGCCCGGGTCTGTTCGCCGGAGGACAGCAGTCCGCACTTGGTGTCGCGCAGGTGCGCGAGATCGAATTCCTCGATCAACTCCGCCACGCGGCGGCGCAGCGACTCGATGCCGTACAGGAGTGCGAAGAACGTCAAGTTCTCGGCAACGGTCAAGTTGCCCGGCAGCGTGGCGTAGACGGCCGCGAAATTCGTGCGCGCGAGCGCCCGCGCACGATGCTTGGCGAGGTCGATGCCGGCGATGTGCACGCTGCCGGCGGTGGGCTGCAGCACCCCGAGGATCATGTTGATGGTGGTGGTCTTGCCCGCGCCGTTCGGCCCCAAGAGTCCCAAGATCTCGCCCGGCATCACGGTGAAGGACAGGTCCTCGAGCGCGATCATCGCGCCGTAGGCCTTGCGCAGCCCGGCCGCGCGCAGCGCCGGTGCCGCCGTCGCGAGGTCGCGCGGCGCTGAGTGGAGAGAGGATACGGCCATGATTCGACGCTGCGGCGCTGGTTCAAGTTCTTGGGATCGCCTGCATTATGCCGTCAGTCGCCGCGATCGCAAAACTGCGCGTTCGGGGCCGATACATGCGTTTCGGTTTTCCGGCGCCGCTCGCAGACTGCATGTCACGCGAGCGAAGGCCTTCCGTCCTCGCCGCGACCCAACAGACAAGGAGTAGTCATGAACAGCTTTACAGTTACGGCCGTCGGAAATCTGGCCAAGAACCCGGAATTGGCGGTCAAGGGCGACACCACGTATACGCGGCTCTGCTTGGTGGGCAACGATTATGCGGGCAAGGACGAGCTCGGGAACGTGCGCGAGACCGTCACCAGTTTGTGGTTCGTCGCGTTCGAGAGTCTCGGCGAGGCCATCGCCAAGAACGCGCGCAAGGGCGATCAGCTGATTCTGCAGGCGCAAATCCGCGCCAACAACTGGACCGACAAGGAAGGCGAAAAGCAATACGACTATTCGTTCGTGGTGCAGAACTTTCGCTTTGGCGCGCCGGGCAAGGCGAAACGGGAGCTGCTAGCGGCGCGACACGACGACCGGGACGTGGGCGCTCTGGAAGCCGAGGTGTAGTCCCGAGCTTCGGCCACCCGCCTCCCCGGAAAAGGAATTCCGCCATGCACCACCCCCGCACGACGTCATTGCTGCTCGCGCCGGCCGTTTTCGCCCCCGGATTGGCGCTGGCTCAGGCTTCGCCGTTCATGACCGGAGCGACCGCTCTACAAACCAACATTCTCGCGTGGCTGACGCCGGTCGCGATCATCCTGGTCATGCTCCTCGGCGGAATGGCGATGGCAAACCGTTTGTCGTGGGGGTGGTGTATTGGCGCGATTTTGGGCATCGCAATTGCGTTCGGCGCGCCCCAGATCGTTACCTGGGTCCGCGGGATGTTCGGCGTCTAGCCGCAAGGAATCGACATGAGCCAAGCCATCCCTGGATTGACGGCCGATCCCCTCTTCGTGGGCGCTACGCGCCCGCCCATGCGATGGGGAGTCACCTATTCGGCGCTCCTCTTCAACATGGTGTTCGTGATGGAAGCCTTCCTGGTGACTAAAAATCTTCTCATCCTGCTTCTCAGCGCTCCGATTCACGGGGTGTGCATGCTGCTGTGCGCGCGGGATGCCCGATTCTTCGATCTCATTCTGCTGTGGGCGCGTACCCGCCTGCCGGCGCTGTTCGCCAACCATCGCCTGTGGAAGTCGAGCAGCTACTCCCCGCTCACCGTGGATCTGCCCGACGATCGCGGCCGCCGCAGGCGTGCCGACATCGGCGTCGCGATTCCCGGCCGGCCGGCGGCCACATGCGCGCCTTGAATCGCAGCGGCGCGCTGCGCCGCGAACTGCTGGCCGCGGAACGCGTGCCCTACGACGCGCACGTCGCTCCGCACATCGTGCGCACGTCGTTGGGCGATTACCTCCAGACGTTTCGCTTGGGGGGCGCCGGATTCGAGACCAACGATGACGCCGAAGTCAACAACTGGCACGAGCGCCTGAACGTGCTCTGGCGGAACATCGCCAGTCCGAACGTCGCGCTATGGACACACGTCATCCGGCGCCGGGCCCCACTCTCAGGCCTGCATCCCGCGGCGTGCGCGCCGCGCCGCGGCCACTACTTTGCCGATGGAATGCTCGACCGCTACCAACGGCGCATCTGCGGCGAAACCCTGATGCAAAACGACCTCTATTTGAGCGTTCTGTATCGGCCGGCGTCGGGCCTGGCCGCCGGCCTGGTGTCGCGAGCTCTCGCGAGAACCGAGCGCGACGGGGCGCAGCGGGAACTCGCCGAAGCGCTGGATGCGTGCGAGAAGCTGTCGCAGACGCTGCGCGCGTCGCTGCTGCGCTACGAGCCGGAACTGCTGGGCTGTTATGAGCACTCCCGGGCGTGGTACTCGTCGCTGCTCGAGTACCTCGGAGTGCTCATCAACGGGGAATGGCAGCGCATGCCGCTGCGCCGCGTGTCCTTGAGCCAGATGCTGGCGAGCACGCGCCTGCTGTTCGGGTCGGAGACCATCGAGTATCGATCACCCACCGAGACGCGCGTGGGCGCGATGCTGGGCATCAAGGAATATCCGACGCCCACCACCGTGGGGATGTACGACCTGTTGCTGTCGGCACCGGTTTCCTTCGTGCTGACCCAGTCGTTCGCGTTTCTGACCAAGGCCACCGGCCAGGCGCTGCTGCAGCGCCAATTCAACCGCATGGCGAATGCCGGAGATTTCGCGGTCTCCCAAGCAGCCGAACTCAAGGAGGCGCTCGATGCGCTGACCAGCAACGAATTCGTCATGGGCGAGCATCACTTTACGTTGCAAGTGATGGCCGACATCGACGAGCGTGGGGATGCCTCGCGAGCCGGCCGGCTGAAGGCGCTCAACGACGGCATCGCGCTGGCGCGCAGCCTGCTCGCGGATACCGGCATGCTGGTCGCGCGGGAGGACTTGGCGCTCGAGGCGGCATTCTGGGCGCAGCTGCCGGGAAACTTCCCCGTGCGTCCGCGTAAATCGCCGATCACGTCGCGCAATCTTGCGGCCATGGCGCCCTTCCATAACTACCCGCTGGGCCGGGCCGCCGGCAATCATTGGGGCGATGCGCTGACAGTGTTGATCACGAGCGCCCGATCCCCCTATTATTTTTCGCTGCACGCCAGCGACCCCGCCGATCCGGACGGAGGAAGCCGCAAGGATACCGGCCACACGCTCATTTGCGGACCGACGGGGTCCGGCAAGACCGTGTTCATCGGGTTCTTGATCGCGATGCTGGCCCGGCAAGGCGTCACCCAGATCGTCTTCGACAAGGATCGCGGACTCGAGATTCTGGTGCGCGCCCTGGGGGGCGAGTATTTTCCCCTCAAGAACGGCGCCTCGACCGGCTTCAATCCGCTGCAGCTTCCGGTCACGCCCGCCAATGTCGAATTTCTCAAGCACTGGCTGCGCGAATTGGGCGCGCTGCAAGGCGCCGGCGCGGCGCGTCCAGGAGCGGTTCGCGACGTGGCGGATCTCGATCAGGCGCTGCGCGGCACCCTGGCGCTGGAACCCGCCGCGCGGCGGCTATCGCGGCTGGTGGAGTTTCTCGATCCGACGGATCCGGAAGGCTTGCACGCCCGGTTATCCGGGTGGTGTGCAAGCGGCCGCGGCGAGTACGCCTGGGTCTTCGACAATCCCGTCGATACGCTCGCCTCACGCCTGGCGGGCCGCTCGCTCATCGGGTTCGATGTGACCGAGTTTCTCGATCACCCTCTGACCCGGTCGCCCATCACGCTGTATCTGTTTCATCTGGTGCGCCAACTGCTCGACGGGCGCAAGTTGGTGTGCTGGATGGACGAATTCTGGAGGCTGCTGGCCGATCCGGCCTTCGAAGCGTTCGCGAAGGACGGTCCGAAAACGTGGCGCAAGCTGAATGGGGTCATGTGCCTGGCGACGCAGAGCGCGAGCGACGTTCTGCAAAGTCCGATCAGCCGAACGCTGGTCGAACAGACGCCGACGAAGATCTTTTTTCCCAATGCCGATGCGAGTTTCCAGGAGTACACGGAGGGGTTTGGCCTCACGCGGCAGGAGTTTCGGCTGTTGAAGGATCAGCTCGAACCCGGCTCGCGCATGTTCCTGGTGAAACAGGCCCATCACAGCGTCGTGTGCCAGCTCGACTTGAAGAATTTCGACGGCGAATTGAAGGTGATATCGGGCAGGGCCGCCGAGGTGACCCGCATGAGCGAAATCATCGCGGCGCGCGGCGCCGATCCGACCGCCTGGTTGCCGCATTTCATGTCCCCGCAATGAAGGAGATAGTCATGGCCACCCGCATTGTCCGCGGCTGCGCGGCGCTCGCCTTGATCTCGATTGCGGCGCCCCCGGCGCGCGCGCAGTTGGCGGTCATCGACGTTCCCGCCATCGTGCAGCTCATTCAAGAAGTCCAGACCATGGAGCAACAGGTGCAAACCGCCGAGCAACAGCTCGCGCAAGCGAGACAGGCGCTGCAGACCATGACGGGGCAGCGCGGAATGCAGCTCTTGCTCAGCGGGGTATCGCGCAATTACCTGCCGACGAGTTGGTCGCAACTCGCGAGCGCCATGCAGGGCGCGGCCGGCGGCTTTCCGGGACTGTCCGCGGACGTGCGCAACGCCATCGCCGCGAACTCGATATTGAGCGCGCAGCAATTGTCGGCCCTGTCCGCCGCCGACCAGCGGCAGATACTCGCCGGCCGGCAATCGAGCGCCTTGCAGCAGGCCTTGTCGCAGGAAGCGCTCGCCAACGCGAGCGGTCGATTCGCGTCCATTCAAAGCCTCATCAATGCGATTTCGACCGCGGGGGACCAAAAAGCCATCCTCGATCTACAGGCGCGGATCAACGCCGAACTCGGCATGCTCGAGAACGAGCAGACGAAACTGCAAATCCTGCACCAGGCGACGCAGGCGCAGGAGTCGGTCGACCGGCAACAGCAACGCGAACAGATCGTCGCCGGGCACGGCAGCTTCGCGAGCCGGTTCCAACCGGCGCCCGTGGGCCCGCTGACCACGCCACTACCGTAACGAGGAGACGGGACATGGGTTTTTTCGCCACATTCTGGGCCTGGCTCAACGGCCAACTCGCGACCTACATCGGCGACAACACGGCGCGCCTGGCCGGCGTGCTGGAGCCCGCCGTGGTCACCCTCGCCACCGTGTACGTGATGGTCTGGGGCTACCTGCAGCTCACGGGAAAGACGGATGAACCCGTGCTGACCGGTTTGAAACGCATCATCGGGCTCGCCCTGGTGCTCGGCGTGGGATTGCGCCTGTGGCTGTACAACACCCTCATCGTCGACACGTTCTACGACGCGCCGGCACAGCTGGCGGCGGCGGTGATCGGTGGCACCGATCCGATCGGCACCATCGACACGATTTGGGAGCGCGGCGGCACCGTCGCCGGAAATCTGTGGGAAAAGGGCGGCGTCATGACGGGCGACTTCGGTTACTACCTGGCGGGGGCCATGGTCTGGTCGCTGATCGGTCTTCTGTGTGTGTACGCGATGTTTCTCATCGCGCTGTCGAGCATTGCCCTGGCGGTGTTGCTGGCGTTGGGGCCGCTGTTCATCGCGGCGCTGCTGTTCGATGCGACGCGCCGCTTCTTCTCCGCCTGGATCTCGCAACTCGCCAATTACGGTCTCATCACGCTGTTGACCGTGATGATTGCGGCGCTGCTGCTGCAGGTGGTGCAGTCGTATGCCGCCCAGACCGCGGCCCGGGGCGCCGCGATTCTGACCGTCGATGCGCTGCACATGGTGCTGATTGCGGTGCTCGTGTTTCTCGTCCTCCGGCAAGTGATGCCGATTGCCTCGGGGCTCGCCGGGGGGCTGGCACTCGGGACCTTTGGTCTCGTCAGCGGGGCCGTCACCCTGGGGATGCGGACGGGCGCCGCCGTTCTGCCGGTGGCGGCTTCTGCCGTGCCCCTGGTGTCGCGAACGTTGGGGAGAGCGAGCACCGGCAGCGACGCCCTGAGTCAAGGATGGCGAACGAGTCGCCGCTAGCTCGAGTGCCAACGACCAAGGAGGGCGATCCATGCGCGGGATTTTCTGTCTGCTGCTGCTGCTGTTGCCGGCCTGCGCATCGCATAACGTGCGCTGCGACGGCCGCCTGCAGCCGATCAATCTCCCCGGCGCGGGCGCGGGGGCGCGCGCAGGCACGGGCACGGGCTCCGGCGCCGCGCTGGGGCTGTCGACTCCCGCACACCGCGACGCGGTGCCGCCGCGGAGCGCTCCGTGACTTCGTCCCCGGTGCTCGAATATTGCCGCGAGGCCGAGTCGTGGGACGCCGACCGGTCGGCGCGATTTCGGCGCAGCGCGACGCTTGCATGGTGGGTGGCGGCCGCCGGCTGGGTGTGCGCCGTCGCAAGCGCCGTCGCGCTCGCGGCCATGCTGCCGCTGAAGCGGATCGAACCGTTCGTCGTGCGGGTGGACAACAGCACGGGCATCGTCGATGTGGTGCCCGTCTATACGGGCGGCACGCCGCCGGATGAGGCGGTCACCCGCTATTTTCTCACCCATTATCTGACCGTCTGCGAGCGCTTCAATTTTGCGACCGCGGAGAGCGATTACGAGGAATGCGGCGCTTTTCACTCCGCGCAGCGCAATCAGGCGTGGTACGCGCAGTGGACGGCGACCAATCCCGCATCTCCGCTCAATGTCTACAAAGACGGAAGCTCAGTGCGGGTGCAGGTCAAGTCGGTGAGCTTCTTCACACGCGCGAGCGGGCTGTCGGATCTGGCGCAGGTGCGGTACCTGAAGGCGGTTCGGCAGGCCGGCGGAGTCGACGAAAAATACACTCATTGGGTGGCCACGATTCAGTTCGCGTATGTGGATCCGGCCAAGGACCCGAAGACGCGCCGCTGGAATCCCCTGGGATTCAAGATCGTCGACTTCAAGACGGAGCCGGAAGCCGTGATCGAATCACCGGCGGACAAGGAGCCGCGCCATGATCAATGAGCCGGGCGCGGGCGCCATCGTCCGAGCGTTCATGTGCGCGCTGCTGTTGCAGGGCGCTCTGCAGCCGCCGGCAGCGCTCGCCGAGGTCGTGCCGCCGCGGGGCTCGGTGGATAGCCGGGTGCGAACCATCGCGTACGACGGCGAACAGGTGTATCGCCTGCGCGGCTACGTCGGCTATCAGATCGACTTGGAGTTCGAGGCCGGCGAGACCTTCGTCGGTCTGGGTGCGGGCGACATCGAAGGTCTGGCGTACTTCGGCCAGGACAATCATCTGTTCTTGAAGCCCAAGGCGGCGCAAGTGGCAACGAACCTCACCGTCCTGACGAACCGCAGACATTATCAGTTCGACTACACGGTGCTGTCACAGCATCCCGGCGCCGGCGACCCGAGCGTGATTTACGTGCTGCGCTTCACCTACCCGGCAACGGCATCGAAGGCGGCGCAGGAGGCGGCAGCGAGGCAGATCGACGCCGATCTCGGCTCGGCGTCCGGGCAGCGGCGTCAGAACCTTGATTATTGGTATTGCGGCGGCCAAACGCTGCGACCGGTGCTCGCCTCGGACGATGGCGTGCACACGCGGTTGCGCTTCGCCGCGAATGCCGACCTGCCGGCGATATTCGTGCGTGGCGACGACGACAGCGAGTCCCTGCTCAATTACAGCATCGATAAGGGCGACGTGGTCATCCATCGCGTTGCGCGCCGGTTCATCCTTCGACGCGGCAAGCTGACCGGCTGCATCGTGAACCGGGGATTCACCGGCGGTGGCATGCGGCTGGATTCGGGAACCGTGGCACCGGATGTCGAGCGCCGGTTGCAGGGAGGCGCGCCGTGAGCGGCGCGGACCCGACGCCCCGCGTCCATGGGGAGCGCGACGACAACCTGCGGGCGGGTGTCATGTCGGCGCAGTCCCGCGTCAGCAACGTCCTGGCCATCGGACTCATGAGCGTCCTGGGATTGGGCACGCTCACGTGGTACTACGCGAACGCGATGCTGCGGCAGGGACGTGCCAAAGAGAACGCGGCGGCGGCGTCTGCGAAGCGCGCCCAGGGGGACTTGCCGTTGCCGAGTCTGGGCCGCATCGAGCCGCCGCCGCCGCCGCCGCCGGACCTGATCCAAGCGCCGCTTCCCGCACGCACCCTGGCCGAGATTCCCCTGGGGTCGAGTGCGACCGGCGCGGCGATGGCAGTGCCGCCGGTCAAAACGCCGGAACAGCTGGCCACGGATCGAGAGTTATCCGGCGCTGTGTTTTCACCGCACGGTGAGGTGCCGGCGCCCGGACTCGCGGACACGGGGGCCCCGCCGGCGCTGGGCGCCGCCAACGCGGGCTCGCTCAGCGGTGCGTCCGGCGGCAGTGATCTGACGACGCTGCTCCGCCCCAGCGTAACGACCGCGGTGCGCGCGCAAATGCTGCCCGCGCAACGCTTGTTGCTGCCGAAGGGAGCATTCCTCGACTGCACGCTGGAAACGGCAATCGACTCGACGCTGCCGGGGATGACCACGTGCATCACGGCCACCGATACCTTCGGCGTAGACGGCAAGGTGGTGCTGCTGGAACGCGGCACGAAGTTGGTCGGCGAGACCAGGGGCGAGGTGCAGCAGGGCGCGGCCCGGGTATTCGTTTTATGGACCGAGGCGCGCACCCCCACGGGGGTCGTCGTTCCTCTCGATTCGCCGGGGGCCGATGAACTGGGACGCTCCGGGCTGCCCGGCGAGGTCAATCGCCACTTTTGGCAGCGATTCGGCGCCGCGATGCTCGTCTCGGTAATCGATGGCGCCGTGCAAGCGGCGGTTCAGTCCGCCCGCGGCGGCAGCGGGACCGTGGTCGTGAACCCGTCGGCGTCGCAGGATGTGCTGACGGACATTCTCAAGGGCACGATCAGCATTCCACCGACGGTCGTCAAACTGAACGGGGACCGAATTCAAGTGCTGGTCGCCCGTGATCTCGACTTCAGGTCGGTGTATGAGCTGCGATATCGCTAGTCCGCCGCCGGATGCATCGGCCCTGGCGCTGACCCTGCAGGCCCTTCGCCCATTGCTGTCGAGGCCCGAGGTCATGGAGCTGTGCATCAACCGGCCGCAGGAAGCCTTCATCGAAACGTCCGTCGGGTGGCGGCGCGAGTCGCTGCCCTACGCCGACTTCGACTGGTGCAAGCGGTTGGCCAAACTCGTCGCGAATTCCACGCAGCAGCGCATCGACGCGAGCTCGCCGCTGCTGTCCGCATCGTTGCCCGGCGGCGAAAGAGTCCAGATCGTGATGCCGCCGGCGACGACGGCAGGCTGCGTGGCCATTTGCATCCGCCGGCCGGCGCAGCAGGTGTGGAGCATCGACGAACTGGCGGCGCGGGGAATCTTCCACAAAACGCGCCGCGCGGACCGCGTGCTCGATGACACGGACACGGCGCTGCAACGACTGCTGGCGGCGGGCAATCACGAGGCCTTCATGCGTCTCGCCGTGCGCAGCCGGAAAAATATCCTGGTGTCCGGGCCCACGGGGTCCGGAAAGACGACGTGGACCAAGGCGTTGATCCGGGAAATACCGGGCGACGAGCGGTTGATCACCATCGAAGACGCGCAAGAGCTCGTGCTCGACCGGCATCCAAACCACGTACGTCTGTTTTATTCCAAGGACGACCAGGGCGTTGCGCGCGTGACGCCGAAGCAATTGCTCGAGTCGTGCCTGCGCATGAAGCCCGACCGGATCCTGCTTGCCGAACTTCGCGCCGAAGAGGCGTTCGATTACCTGCGAAATGTCAATTCGGGCCATCCCGGATCGATCACGAGCATCCATGCGGCCAGCGCCGAGTTGGCCTTCGAACAGCTGGTGCTGTTGGTGAAACAGAACCGCGGTGGCCGGGATCTGGCGCGGACCGATATCAAGAGTTTGCTCTACTTGCTCATCGACGTGGTCATCCAGTTCGGTGTCGAGGGCCATGAGCGGTTCGTCAAGGAAATCTGGTACGAGCCGGCACGCAAACAGGCAGCCGCAAGCGCCGCGGGAGGGCACTGACATGGATCTGGCGTTCGCGCATGGCTGGTCGGGCCTCGCCTTCGCCTACGCGTGCGTACAGGGACCGATGCTGGCGGGACTGGTTCGCGGGCGTGCACAGGCGCGCAAGTTCCTGAGATCGCCCCTGCTTGCGGTACCGTTGACCGCGATTGCGGGGGCCGGCATGGCGGCGGCGACGCCGCTGCTCGCCGGGTTGGGGGTTGAACCACATGGCCTGGTTCAATTTGCCTTGAGTACCGCCGCGAGCATCGCCATCGGCTATGCGGGCGGGCGCGCGGCGGCGCAAGACGAGCCGGACCCGAAGACCCATCTAAGGGGGGCCGTCGTGAACGACATGTCCGTGCCCGCCAACTCGCGCAACGACCCGCACTCGCGCGGTCGACAGCTCACGCTGGCCGGCACCGCCATTCCCGTCGCCGATGAGACCAAGCATTTCAAATTCATCGGTACGACGGGCACCGGCAAGAGCACCGCCATCCAGGAAATCCTGCACGCCGCCCTTGAACGCGGCGACCGCGCCGTCATTGCCGACCCCGACGGCGGCTACCTCAGGCGTTTCCACGACGCCGGGCGCGGCGACGTGGTGCTCAATCCTTTCGATGCACGCTCCGTGAAGTGGGATTTGTTCGCCGAAATCGCAAACGCGTACGACGTCGACCAATTGTCGCGCTCGCTGATACCCGATCACGACGGGGCCGACCGCAGCTGGCGCGACTACGCGCGCACATTTTTCAGCGCGGTGACCCGCCAGGCGCATGAGAGCGGGATCCAGGACGTCGGCGAGTTGTATCGACTGTTGGTCGTCGCCGACACGGGCGAGTTGCGCACGCTGGTCAAGGGGACGCCCGCGCAGCCCTTTCTCGATGAACACAACAGCCGGATGTTCGATTCCATCCGTTCCGTGACGAGTTCCGCGGTGGCTGCGATCGACTACATCGCGCAGCAGCATGCGCCGCCACTTTCCATTCGGGAATGGGTGAGGCGGGAATCCCCCGGCGTTCTCTTCATGCCTTACACGGCGGGCCAGATCGCGGCCTTGCGGTCGACCATCTCGGGCTGGATGCGCTTGGCCATCTTCGAGGCCATGAATCGAGAGGAGCAGCCCGACGGCCGCGACTCGGAGGGCGCCCGCCGTCTGTGGTTCGTGGTGGACGAACTGGATGCCCTCGGCCAAATCGACGGTCTCAAGGACGCGCTGGCGCGTCTGCGAAAATTCGGCGGGCGTTGCGTGCTCGGATTTCAGTCGCTGGCGCAAGTGTCCAGCACTTACGGGCAGGGAGACGCCCACACCATTGTCGAAAACTGCGGCAATACGCTCATCTTGCGCTGCTCGGCGAGCGAAGGCGGCGGTACGGCGCGATTCGCGTCGCAGCTCATCGGAGATCGCGAGGTGCTGCGCTCCACCATATCGCGCAGCCGGCGGCACTCGGAATTTCTGGGTTCCGTATCGCGTAGCGAACACATCAACGTCGAGCCGGCCGTCCTCCCGTCGCAAATCGAACAGCTGCCGGATCTGTCCGGTTACCTGAAGTATGCCTCGGATCCGCAATGGCACCGAGTGCGGCTCGACGCCGTGCGGGAGTGGAACGAGCGCAGACGCGAGCGCCCGCTGCGATCGGCGTCGCCCGATCGAGATGCGCGGCGGGTCCCGGCGGAACGGGAGAGAAGCGCCCATGAGTGAGCGCAGCCAGTCCGCGGACGATGACACGATGAAATTTGGACTCTTGATGGAGAGCGCACAGGCGCATCAAAAACTCGCGGAGACTCACCTCGAGAAGCTGCGGGCGCATACCCAGGATCTGGACGGCGTCGTTCGCGAGGAGATCCGCCGCACGCTGGTCGACGAATTGAAGACACTGACCGCAGAAAGCGATCGTGCCGCCCTGGCCCTTCGCCATATGAAGCACGCAGCGAACCTGCGGGGCGTTACGTGGACCGCGGGGATCGCCATCCTGTGCACCGCGATACCCACCTTGATCGCACGCTTCACCCTGCCGTCGCAGTCGGACATCGCTGCGCTGCGCATCGAGCGCGACTCGCTGGCGCAGAACATCGCCCGCCTGGAGCAGCGCGGGGGCAAGGTCGATTGGCGCAGCTGCGGCGATCCGGGCCGCCTGTGCGTGCACGTCGACCGCAATGCGCCGGTCTACGGCGAAAAATCGGACTACTTCATCGTGAAAGGATACTGACGATGGACTTGAGCGCCGTACATCCGAATTTTGGCGCCAATCACGCGCTGTTGGCGGTCTCGTTGCTTACGGTCACGATGGCCGCCTGTTTTCGCGCGATTCGACCGCGATCGCCCGAAGCGCACAAGCGCGGCGTCGTCCTGGTCGATACGCGCCTGCGGCGGCACCGCAGCGCCTGGTCGGCGAGGTCCGACATCGGATCCCTCCGCCTGGCGGGCTGCGTGGTGCGCTTCATCGATGAAACCAAGCACTTCAAATTGGTCGGTACCACGGGTACCGGCAAATCGACGGCCATTCGCGAGTTGCTCGCGGGCGCCATGGCGCGGGGCGACCGGGCCGTGTTCGCGGATCCTGATGGCGGCTACTGCGACCAATTTTTCAGGCGCTACCGTGGGGATGTCGTTCTCAATCCGTTCGATCAGCAATCCGTGACCTGGGATCCGTTCGCGGAAATCCACGACGCGTACGACATCGATCAACTCTCCGCCGGCTTGATCGCGTCGACCGACGACGCCTCGTCGAACGAGTGGCGGGCGTACGCACGAACCTTTCTGGCCTCGGTATTGCGGCGCTGCCGGATGGAGCGGCGGCGAGGCGCCGACGAATTGTGGAGGCTGCTCGCAGTCGCGCCGGCGGACGAACTCCGGGCCGTCGTGGCGGACACGCCGGCTCAGCCCTTTTTGGACCCCGACAACGCCCGCATGTTCGGTTCGATTCGTTCGGTCGCCGTGTCGGCGCTCGCGGCGCTGGAATACATCCGCTTGCAGCGCTCGACGCCCTTTTCCATACGCGACTGGGTGAGGTCACGCCATGTGCCTGGGGCGCTGTTCATCACCTATAAAGCCGCGCAGATCGCGGCGCTGCGCTCCATGATCGCGACCTGGATGCGGCTCGCCATTTTCGAGGCGATGAACGGCAAGGAAAACCAAGATCAGCGATTGTGGTTCGTGGTCGACGAGTTGGATGCGTTGGGGGCGATCGAAGGGCTGAAGGATGCGCTGGCACGGCTGCGGAAGTTCGGCGGACGGTGCGTCCTTGGTTTTCAATCCATTGCCCAAGTCTCAGGCACCTACGGGGTCGCCGAGGCGCAGACGATTGTCGAAAACTGCGGTAATACGCTCATCCTTCGCTGCTCGGGCAGCGAAAGCGGAGGCACATCGCAATTTGCCTCGCGGCTGATCGGCGAGCGGGAAATCATCAGGCGTCAAACATCGCGCGGCAGCGATCGCGATGGCACGTTCGGCGGGCGCGGCGTGCGCAAATCGAGAAACGTCAGCGAGCAGCATGTGACGGAACTGGCCGTGATGGCTTCGCAGATCGAGCAGCTTCCCGATCTCTGTGGTTACCTCAAGGCGGCCTCATCGCCGGCGTGGCGCAAGGTCTTCCTGGAGGCGAGGAGTCCGCGTGCGTGACGACATCAATATTCGTTCGCCGCGTTTTCTACTGGCGCGGACCGTCGGAACGTGCCGGCATTGCCGCGCGACGACCGCTTTGTTCGCGTTGGCGGTGCCGCCCGGCCACATGGCGCTGGAACTGGATGATGCCGCGCAGGATGAGGAGACCGCGGTCGACACCTGGCGCATCGCGACCGACAGCGCCTTTTTGTTCCATGTCGGATACCTGTCAGCGGGTGTCGAGAACCGGCTGCGGCAGTTCACGCGGTCCTACCGCCCGACCGATGACGACGCGGCGGCGGGCGCCACTTGGGCCAATCACTGCGAGCGCTGCGGGTCATTGCTGGATGACCACGAGCTGTTCTGCGAGCCCGGCGGGGCCTTTCTGCCCGCCGACGAGTCGGGGGCCAGCGTCATCCAACTCGTGTCCATCGATGAAGCGTTGGAGGCGGCCGCGGCGGGGTATGCCTACGAACCCTGCTTCTTCGGCGCCATGGTCTGAGAGCGCGAGCAGGCATGGCCGTTTATTTTCTCAATCTCAAGACCTTCGGCCGGTCCGGCGGAAGCAGCGCAGTCAGCGCCGCCGCCTATCGCGCCGGCGAGCGAATCCGCGACGAGCGCACGGGCAGAACGTACGATCACACCGGGCGCCAGGATGTCCTGCACAAGGAGATCCTGGTACCGAGCGACCTGGCACGGGCGGACATGGCGTGGGTGAAGGACCGGGCCAATCTGTGGAACTCCGCGGAGCACGCCGAAGTGCGCAAGAATGCCCGAGTGGCGCGCGAGTATCTCGTCGCGTTGCCGGTCGAATTGGATCCGGGCCAGCGCCTCGATCTGGTGCGCAGGTTTTCCCAGGAACTCACGGACCGATACCGCTTCGCACTCGATCTCGCGGTGCACGCGCCGCGCGACTTTCCGGGCAGCGACCCACGGAATTTCCATGCGCACCTGCTGGCGACGACCCGCGAAGTCACACTGGAAGGTTTGGCGGCCAAGACGACCCTGGAACTTTGCGATTCGAAGCGCCGGGAGTTGGGTTTGCCGCCCGCCATCACGGAACTTCTGTTCGTGCGTGAGCGTTGGGCCGCGGCCGCCAATGAGGCGCTGCAGGACGCGCACGTCGACGCGCGGATCGACCATCGCAGCCTGGCTGCCCAAGGCATCGATCGAGAGCCCTATCCCTACATCCCGCATGCCGCGTACGAAATGGAGCGGCACGGCTATCGCAGTGTCCTCGCCGAAGAGGTGCGAGCGCTGTACCACGCTCGGGTCCAGGCGCGGCGCGACCGCGAACGGGCTCATGAGGTGCCCGCGAGATCCGAATGCAGCGCATCCAAGCCGCAGAGTCCCGAAGACATTCGGCGCCAGGCACGGGAGGACTGGCTACGGCTGCGGCACGGATCGGCCAAACAGGCCGCCGTGGAATCCGCGGGTGCACGCGAGCGCGACCCTGATGACCATCTGTCGCGATAGAGCCGCGCTGCTGTCACCGGGTGCTGCGTGATCCGCCAGATCACGTTCGCGTCCTGCTACGTGTACTCGCCGGCCGGCCCCGGCGATGTATCCGCGCGTTCCCGCCAACTGCGGTCGCTGCTCAAGGCGGGCGATGCGCGTTTCATGTTCAAGTACGCCGTGCGCGTCCGGCAACAGGTCGCCGATCACGCGCCGCTGGCCGGGTTCCTGGGTGTGCGCCAAGTGTTGGTCCCGGTGCCGGGAAGCGCACCATCCCCCGCCGGATCCGTGTCGGTCACCGAGCATTTGGCGATGGCCTTGATCGAGGCGGGACTCGGCCGATGCATGTGGAGGGGGTTGCACCGCATCCATCCCGTGCGCAAATCCGCCACCGCCGGACCGGGATGCAGACCCACGGTGAGCCACCATTACGATTCGTTTGCGATCGAACCGCTCCGGGCGCCACCGATCGAAGTCGTGCTCATCGACGACGTCGTCACGAAGGGCAGGACGCTACTGGCGGCCGCGGCACGCCTCAAGGAGGCGTGCCCGAGCACCGAAATTCGCGCCTTTGCGCTCATGCGCACCATGGGGCTGATCGACGGAGTAAGCCGGCTGTTGGACCCCTGCGTCGGCGAGATTCGATGGCGGGCGGGCGATGCGCACCGGAATCCTTAAGGCTTGCGGCATGACCCGCAGCGGACAGAGGTTCAAGACCGGGCAATTGGGTCACCTAGGCCCGGCGTAAGGCCGGGCGTCCTCGACCAGGTGAACGAGAAAGCGGCCGGGCTCCTCCACCATCGCCATGTGAGCGGAGTCCTCGAACCAAATCAGCTTTTTTGCCGGCGCGTGCACCTTCTCCAGCCATTTCGCCGCAATTTCCGCGGGGGTGGTATCGTCATGACGGCCCTCGAACAGCAGGATGGGGCAGCCAAATTGGGCCACATTGCTGTAGTCGAAATGGGCCAGCGCCGGCAACAGCGCACCTAAGGATAGTGCGGAGCCCTTGTCGATCGCCGCCAGGTCCTGTTCGGAATATTCGGGCGAGAGTTGAAACAGGTGCTCGTAGTAGCCGTAGCCACTTCTCTGGTACGTCAGACCGCCGAGCACTACGGACCACTTGCGCTCCGTGCTCGTCGGGAACGGGGGAGCTCGCGGCGCTCGCCCATGAGGCGGCAAATGCAAGCAGGAGGAATGCGTATCGACGGGGATTTTCTTTCATAACGCGGGCGGGCTCGCATGTATAGAGGTGAATGACGCCAGAACACCGCAAACGGATTTTAGTTGCAATTAATCGGCACCAGGCGAGAAGTCGGGCGGCCCACGCCCGGGAGGCGGCTAATGCGAGGAGGAGGAAGACGTCTCGGCGGCGATCTTCTTACAGTTGCAGGAGCGCATAGACGAAGACGCCCGCAACGGTGAGGGCGAATACGGTGAGGTAAACGAAGGACAGCGCTGCAGTCTTGACGAAGGCACCAACCCAGGACTTGCTGAATACGCGGCGCACTGCAATGACCGTATAGATCAACACCAACCAGCCCAGCAGCGTCTCCAAAAAATCGGCCGCCCCATGCAGCTTTGGCCAGGCGTGAGCGCTATTGATCGCCGCGAGCATCACAATGGCCGCCAAAAAATACAGCGCATGCAGATGAACGAAGAACAGCAGGTGCTCGGCAAAGCGGTATCTAGGACGCCAATACATGAGCATGTGAAGAAACGCGACCAGGGGCAGAAAAATGAACATCGCCTTCGACATGGTCCCCAATGCGACATGCATCAGGTTGTCGCCATTGTCGCGTATGGTCTCCTTGCAGATGTGCCGGATGCGCTGATTCAAGTCCGGGTACTGCTCGAACGTCCCGAAATTAATGTCATCGCAGCGGCTGACGTCCGACCCGGCTGCGCCTTGCGCACGCTGCACATGGAAGCCTTCGCCGCGCGGATGCGAAAGCGATGCAAACAGGAAAAATAGGATGCTCATCACCAAATAAAGGCGAAACGGCGGCAGGTAGGCGGCACGCCTGCCCGCGACGAATTCCTGGGTGAGTCTGCCAGGCTTGAAGCATAGGTACTTCAGCGTGCGCCACAGCCGGGAATCCGAATGCGTCAGACCTTCCATCAGTTCATGGACGAGTTCTACGGTGGTCGGGACGTGAACATCGGCGGCCTGACCGCAGTTTGAGCAAAACCGGCCGATCAGCGCCGCGTCGCAGTTCTTGCAGCGCGGGCGGGGCGCGACAGGCCCGTCATCTTGGCCGTCGTTCGGCTGCAGTGAACTCGAACTCATGCTGTGGCGTTGGCGTCCATTTCATCGCGTCCACGAATTGACAGATTGGTCCCTGCAATCATGCACCATTTCTCGACGAACACGCTGGATTGATCGCTTGACGCACGATGGGCGGCGGGGGATATATAGAGTCGGGAGAGGGGAGAGGCGATGCGTAACTTCGCTCGGTTCCCTGCTACAGTTCGACATGGATGAACGGTCGACCGCGCGACCCAGTTGAGATGGATGACGAAGTCCTCCAAGGCGGAGGACTCTGGTGGGTCGCAAGACGCGAGAGGTCGGTCGCCTGGCGGGGCAGATGGGTCGCAAGACGTGGGA
>JBEKYO010000022.1:0-43137 GCA_049510875.1 Steroidobacteraceae bacterium | reverse complement strand
CGTGCCCAGCTCGAACGCCGTGTTGCCGGCCACGGGCAGCGTGCCCAGCTCGAACGCCGTGTTGCCGGCCACGGGCAGCGTGCCCAGCTCGAACGCCGTGTTGCCGGCCACGAGCAGCGTGCCCAGCCCGAATCCGGCGTTGCCTGCCACGACGCTGCCGAGCGGCGGCAGCGTCGTCGGCGGTTCGGCCACCATCATTCCGGGCAGCACGGCCGCCGCGGCCGTGCTCACCGTGGATCAAACCAGCCAACGTGCTGTGATCGATTGGAACACCTTCGACGTAGGCAGCGCGGCGCAGGTGAACTTCGTTCAGCCGGACAGCAGCTCCGCCACGCTCAATGACGTGCTGAGCAGCACCCCTAGTCAGATCTTCGGCAAGATCACTGCCACCGGCCAGGTGTTCCTCAGCAACCCGAACGGCGTGTATTTCGGCAAGAGCGCGACCGTCGATGTGGGCAGCCTCGCCGCCACCACGATGAGCATCAGCGTGGCTGATTTCCTTGCGGGCAAAACCACATTGAACCGCGACGGCGCCACAGGCAGCGTCGTCAATGACGGCAATCTGGACGCCGCGCTCGGCGGCTACATCGCTCTGTTGGCGCCGGAAGTGCGCAATAACGGCGTCGTCATCGCGCACCTCGGCACCGTGGCCATGGCCTCCGGCGAGTCGGTGACCCTGACCCTCGACGGCAACCATCTCGCTGGCATTACGGTCACGCCCTCGGCCATCGCCGCTCTGGTGGAGAACAAAGGCGCCGTGCTCGCGCCTGGCGGCCTCATCATTCTGTCGGCACAAGCCGTTGATCGCCTGCAGGGCGGCGTAGTCAATAACTCCGGGACCCTGGAAGCGACCGGGATGTCCACCAAGGGCGGTCGCATCGTGCTCGAGGCGAGCGCCAGCGCCCTGAACAGCGGCACGATCAGCGCCAACGCCGGTTCCGATTTGAGTCCGGCCGGTAGCGTCGCGATCAGCGCGCCGGCGATCGTCAATAGCGGCATTATCAGCGCGGCGACGCCGGCCGTGGCGACGGTGGCGACGGCGCCGTCCTCGGCCCGCGCGAAGATGTCGGGCGGCAGTATCCTGCTCAACGCAAGCACGCTCGTTCAAACCGCCACCGGCAAACTCGACGCTTCAGGCGTTAATGGCGGCAGCGTGACACTCATCGCTACGCAGGACATCACCGTGGCGGGCAGCATCTCCGCTGCGGCCGCCGAGGACACTGTCGGCACCGCAGCCCGAGACGCCCGAGCGAGCGGTGCGGTTGCGTCCAACGGCTACGGCTACGGCTACGGCGGCGCGATCGCGTTCACCGCAGGCCACGACATCACGCTGCAGAGCGCGCTGCTCGACGCCTCGGGCGGCGCAGGTGGAGGCGACATCGTCATCAAAGGCGGCGGTCAATCGCCGTCAAACCCGCCCGCCGATCCACCGACGCTGGCGCTGCTCGGCGATACGGAACTCAACACCTCGAGCCGACGCGGCAAGGGTGGCACCCTCACGTTGACGGCCGACCAAGTCGGCTTGTTCGATACCAGTTTCCTCGATGCTGCCGGCGCCACCGGCGGCGGCGATGTGTTCGTGGGAGGCGGCTTCCACGGGAAAAACCCCTCCATCGCGAATGCGCTCGAGACCGTCGTGGCGAATGCCGCCACGATCGACGCAAGCGCTACACAGACAGGCGCCGGCGGCCAGGTCGCCGTGTGGTCTGACGGACAGACCTCGTTTGCGGGCGCCATCGCCGCACGCGGCGGCGCCACGACGGGTGCCGGCGGCTTCGTCGAAGTATCCGGTAAAGGCAACTTGCAGTTCCTCGGCACCGTCGATGCCGGCGCCACTCACGGCACGGCAGGCACGCTGCTGCTCGATCCGCAGAACATCACCATCGACAGCACAGGCTCAGTTACGGTGTCGCCGAACCCGTTGACGTTCGGCACGACCCCCGGGACTGATAGTGTCATTGCGCCCTCGGCCATCACGGCCCTCACCAGTGCCGGTACCGCGGTCACCCTGCAAGCGAACAACGACCTCACCATCAACAGTTCGATCTTCACCACTGGCAGCGCCACCGGCGGCGCGCTCACCTTCCAGGCCGGCCGCAGCATCACCGTGAACGCCACCGTGACCTCGGACAACGGCAACATCACTTTCAGCGCCAATGATGCGGGCGCGGTCAGCGCCTACCGCACAGCCGGCACCATCGCGAATTTCACCAACAACAGCACCATCAACGCCGGCACCGGCATCGTGTCCATCACCATGGGCACGTTCAATGACCTGTCGGGCACGATCGGCAGCGGCAACGTCAACGCGGGCGCGCTCATCATCGCACACAACGGCCCGACCGCGGGCGCCGTCAGCGGCGCGATCGACTTGGGTCAAAGCAACATCCTGGGCAATCTGACGATCACCGCCAACTCCGCGCGCAACGTGACCAACAACAGCGGCAGCGTGAGCGTGACCGGCACCACGAGCATCAGCGTGGGCACAGGTAACGTGACCCTCGTCAGCGCGGGCACCGCATTGAACACCGTCAGCCTGACGGCGGGCAGCGTGATACTGAGCAATCGGTCTGCCCTGGCCTTCGGCACCACCAATCTGTCGGGCAGCCTGACCGCAACCACGGTAGGACCGATCGGGTCCACCGGCTCGGTGCAAGTGGCCGGCGCCGCCGCCTTTACCGCCACCGGCAACAGTTTCGGGATCGCGGATCCCTACATCAGCCTCACCAATGCCGCCAATCATTTCGGCGGCGGCCTGTCGCTCGCCGTGACTTCCATGGGTGCAACCAACACCGGCGGCTACGCGACCGTCGTCGATTCTGGCGCCCTGAACATCACCTCTGCCAGTGTCGCCTCGAACCTTACGCTGCAGACAGGGGGCGCGCTCACCCAATCCGGAGCGATCACGGTGCCGGTGCAGACCACCCTCACGGCGGGCGCCGCGAACAACATTACGCTGAACACCGCGGGCAACCAATTCAGAACGGTCCAAGTGGTTTCGGGCAACACTGTCACCCTCAGCGACTCTACCGCGATTGAGTTCGGCAATGAATTGAGCAGCGCGCCGAGCGTGATCTCGGGAAATCTGAACGTCACCGCCGGCGGCACCATCAGCCAGGTTAACTCCAACTATACGAGTCCCTACTACGTGTCGAGCCTGGCCGTGTCGGGCACTTCGACCTTCGCCGTCACCGCGGCCACCAGCGATCTTCTGCTCGGGCCCGTCAGCAACGGCGGGCAGACCAATAATTTTGCCGGCGCGCTCACCTTGTCGGCGACCGGTGCCGGCACTTATCGCGACATTCAGATCGAGAATATCAGCGCCGGCGCAGGCACCATCGGCGGCCTCGGCGGATCGCTGCGCAATGTTGCCCTAACCTACATCAACGCGGCAAGCTTGACGGTGCCCGCAATGACCCTGTCCGGGACGTTGTTCGTGTACACACCAAACGGCAGCATCGGCCAGTCGGGCCCCCTCGTGGTTGCCGGCGCCACCACGCTGCAAGCTCTAGCGAGCCCCGGCCAGACCATTCTTCTCAACAATGCTGGCAATAACTTCAGCTCCATCAACGTCACCTCCGGCCAAAACGTGACCATCGTCGATGCGAACAGCCTCAACCTGTACACCTACCTCGACAGCACCATCAACAGTTGGAGGAATTTTTCGGTATCCGGCAATCTGAGCGTCACCGCCCTGAACGGCAACATCACTCAGACGGTGCTGAACAACTCGATTGCCCTCTTCGTCAACGGCACCGCCACCTTCGCGGCCTACAACCCCACATCCCCGACCAATAACATCTCGCTGAACGATGTGTACGATCGGTGGGGGACGGTCGGCTTTCCCTCCGCAGGCAATGTGACACTCAACGCCAACTCAAACGTGGTGTTGGCCAATTCGACGATATCGGGCGCGCTCTATGTCCAGGGCAACACCGGCAGCGCGCTCAGTCAGGTAGCAGGCTCCACGATCACCGCACCCGCCGGCACGACCTCCTTCATCAATTTCGCCAACATCACATTAGGGTCCGCGACCGAAGCCTCCAATGTCTTCGGCAATCTCGCCATCAACCAGGGCAACGTCACCATTCGCGAGAATGCCCCGATCACGCAAGCGTCGGCCTGGAATATTCCCGGCTACTCCGTCAATTTGACCACCAGCAACGAACAGGCCATTACGCTCGGCCAGGCCAACTCGCTCGGCAACATCACGATCACCCAGGTCAACAGCGGGGGTCCCAGTGCCGGCGCGGTGTTGGTTACCGAAACCAATGACAATGTCAATGGCATGACGCAGGGCGGCGCCTGGACGACGTACGGTACCACGACGCTCAATTCCGGCAGCTACTCGATCAATTTGAACAACCCCAACAATGTCTTGGGTCCGTTGCAAGTCATCGCCACCACGGGCATGACGGGGTCTCCCACCCCCGTCCCGTCCACCGTGGTCATTTACGCGAAGAACACCGCGACCACCAACGCCATCACCGACGTTGGCAGCACCGGCGCGTGGAGCACCGGCGCGGACATCGTCAAGCTCATTGCTTATGACACCACCGGCACAACGGCCGGCGGCGGCAATGTCATCCTCACGAACCCCGGCAACGTTCTCGGCGCCTTGTACGTCAAGGCCACCAACGCCACCATCACCGAGAACGCCAGTATCGTCGATGGACCCCAAACCAGCTGGGATACCGCGGGCGACACCGGCTGGGTCACCACCGGGACAACCAACCTGATCGTCGCCAACCCCGCGGGCAAGGCAATCACGCTGACCAACCTCACCAATCGGCTGGGCCCACTCAGTGTCAGTACCACCGGCACCGGCACGCTCAACTCGGTGACCATCACCGACAACGGCGCCCTGACGCAGTCTTCATTGTGGAACGTGGGCACGGCGCCGGTCACGCTCAATTCAGTCGGTAACGCCATCAACTTGTCGGGCTTCGGCAACGTCATGGGCGCCATCAGCCTCACCGGCACGCCATCGTCGGTCGCCATCACCGAAAACGCACCCATCACCCAAGGTAACACCTGGGCATTGCTCACCAGTGCACCGGTCGCGCTGGTGGCTCAAGGTGGCAACTCGATCACGCTGACCAACGCATCCAACACCTTCGGTAACCTGACGGTGACGGGTGGAGTGGTCAGTATTACTGAGAACAGCGACATCACGCAGGGCGGAGCCTGGACGACCACCGGTACCACCACACTCAACCCGACAGCTCATCTCATCAATTTGAGCAATCCGGCCAACGTACTCGGCGGCCTCGCCATCGCGGGCACTCCCAGCAGCGTCAGCATCGCCGAAAACGCCGACATCACGCAAGCATCGCCCTGGGTTCAGGCCGCGACTCCATTCACGTTGAATGCGGGCACGCATAATATCCTGTTGTCGCAGGTCACGAATCAACTCGGCGCTCTGACGCTGACGGCGCAGAACGCGACCGTCATCGAAAACAACGCCGCCGGAATCACCGAGGGCGCCGCTTGGACCATCTCGGGTACGACCACGCTCACCGCCGGCAATGCCAATCCCATCGTGCTGACCGCCAACCCGGCCAACAGTCTCGGGACATTGAGCATCGTGTCCGCGTCGAACGCCACCATCAATGTGCTCAACGGCATCATCTTCGGTCCCTCCACCATCGCTAGCGGTGGCACGCTCACCGTGTCGGCCGGCGGCGCCATCACTCAGAGCGGCGCCATCTCTGCGCCTAGTTTAAGCATCATAGGCACCGGCTATGCCACTTTGACCAACCCGGCAAATAACGTTGGCGTCATTGCGGCGGGATTTAGCGGCGGCGCTCTGACGTTCACCGATGGCAGCAGCTTTATTGTGCAACCGGTCGGCGTCGCCTCGGGCGGCATCGTGATAGGCGCCAACAACGTGACGCTCACGTCTGTCAACGGTACGGTTACGGGTCTGACCGCCGTCAACGCCGGGAGCAGTTCGCTCACCGTCACCACCGGCACGGCGCTTACGCTGCCTCTCATCAGCATCGCAGGCGCCCAGACGTATACCGCAAGCACGGTCAGCGGCAGCGGTATCACCTTGAGCGCCGGCATCTCCAGCTCGGCCGCCGGTGCAATCAATTTCTTTAGTCCGGTGACACTCGGTACCAATCTCGCCGTCCAGTCGCTCAATTCGCCGATCAATTTTGCGAGCACGCTCACTGGCGGATCGAGCCAGCTCACAGTGAACGCCGGCAACGGTACGGTGGGATTTGGCGGTGCAGTAACCGGCCTCGGCAGCAGCGGTTCGAACCCGGCGCTGTTGCTCACTTCCGGCGGTGCAACGTTCGGCAGTACGCTCGCCGCCAATAACGGCTTGACCGTCACCGGAGCGGTGACATTCGACGACAACGTCACGCTCGCCAACGGCAATACCGGCTCGACCTTCTCGGGACTGGTCACGCTCGCCAAGAGTGGCGGCATGACGCTGTCGGGCTACAACGGCATGATTTTCAACAACGGCCTGCTGCTGCAGGGCGGCCCGGAGACTGTCAACTCGAATAACGGATCCCTGACGTTTCAGACCGCGGGCACGATCTCCGGACCCTTCGGCCTGACGCTGAACGCGGGTGCGGGGGCGCTCACCGGTCTCGGCGAAATCGGCAACAGCAGCAACTTGACCAGTCTCGCCGTCACCGCAGCAAACCCGACCATTGCATCGGCCATTTCTATCGCCGGTGCGCAGACTTACACCGCCACCGGCAGCGCCATCACCTTGGGCGCCAACGTCACCAGCACGGCCGCGGGCGCAATCAACTTCGCAAGCCCGGTCATTTTGAGCGCAACGGCGACTGTGACCAGCAGCAATTCCGCGGTGGGCTTTGCCGGCGCCGTCGATGGCAACAGCAACCTCATCGTCAATTCGGGCGCCGCGGCCACGACGTTCGGTGGTGCCGTCGGCGCAGTCACACCGCTCGGCGGCGGCACGGGCGTGGCGATCACTCTGCAGGGAATCGGCCCCACGACCTTCAGCCGCACCGTACAGGCACGCTCCGGCATCACCGCGGCGGGTGCGGTGTTTTTCAATGGTAATGTGACACTGGCCAACGGCGGCACCGGCTCGACGTTCTCCGGCCTCGTCACCACCGGCGGCAGCACCGGCAACAGCATCAGTGGGTACAACGGCATCACCTTCGGCGCCGGCCTCACGCTCACGGGTGGTCCCATCAGCATTGCATCAAACGGCAGCACCTTGAGCTTCTTGGGCACCGTCTCCGGTCCGCAGAACCTGACCCTGAACGCGCTGGCCGGCGGCGCGGGCACCATCACCGGACTGAATCAGATCGGCTTCAACTCCAATTTGACCGCGCTCAATGTGACGGCGCAGACACTAAGCCTGCCCAGCACGGGAATTGCCGTGGCGGGGCCGATGACCTTCAATGCCGTCGGCGGTATCTCCGTCAACGGTGCGGTCGGCAACAGCAGCGGTCCTGCCACTGGCGCGATTACCCTCAACGGTCCGGTGACCCTGGCCACCGGCGCCATCGCCGTGACCACCAACAATGCAGATGTGACGTTTACCGGCACTGTGAACGGTTCGCAAACTCTGGCCGTCAATGCCGGCAGCGGCTCGACTATTTTCGGCGGCGCCGTCGGCGGCACGACCGCGCTCTCGAGCCTTACCACCGCCGGTGGTGGAACTACCGCAATCAACGGCGGCAGCGTTCGCACCACGGGTGCACAGACCTATAACGAAGCGGTCATTCTCGGTGCGGCCGATACGCTCACCGGCGTCAATGTGACCTTCAACGGCATTGTGAACGGCGCCAACACACTCCTGATCAACGACGGCGGCACCACCACCTTCGCGGGTGTAGTCGGCGGCAGCACGGCGCTCACCAGCATCACCACCGGCGCTGCCGGCAGCATCGCGGTGAATACCACAGCCGTGACCACCAGCGGCGCACAGACCTACAACGAGAACATGTCGCTCGGCGCCAACGCCAGCCTGAGCAGCGCGCAGCTCACGTTTGGCGGCACGATCGACGGGGCCTATGGCCTCAACGCCAATGCCGGCAGTGCGGCATTGCAATTCTTGGGTGCGATCGGTGCGTCGACTCCGCTGGCATCGCTCACCGCGAACGGCAGCACAATCACCCTCGGAAATGTAACTACCACCGGCGCACAGAGCTACACGGGCCCCGGCATCGGCGCCATCACGGCCTCCGGCAACCTCGTCGGCGTGGGCATCGCCTTCAGCAAGCCGCTCGTCGTGGTCCCCGCGGTGGGCACGGCAATGACGACGAACGCCGGCACCGGCACGCTGGCCTTCAACAGCGGCGCAACCTTCGGCGCGAACAACATGACGTTGATCGGGGACCAGATCAATATTGGCGCCGCCGTGACCGGCACGGGCAGCCTGCTGCTCAAGCCGTTCACGAGCAGCCGCAACGTGGCCGTGGGCGGCAGCGGCGTCACCTTCGTGGGCCTCAACCTCACCAGCGCCTCTCTGGCTTCTCTGCCGGTCGGCACGCTGACCAGCCTGACCATCGGCAGCCCTACCGGCACTGGCACACTCGACGTGGCCGGTACGTTCAATGCACCGCTCACCCCGGTCACGCTGAATGGCGGTGGCGGCATTACGCAAAGCGGCGGCAGTGTCGCCGCGCAGACCCTGACGCTGTATGCGTCGGGCAACGCGATCAATCTCGCCAACGGAGCCAACGCATTCGGCGCAGTCGGCTTGAACGGTGCACCCTCGTCGGTGAACTTGACGAACACGCTGAACATCAATCAGCTCGGCACGGCGGCGTGGAACTTGGGTGCCGCCCCGCTCACGCTCAACGCCGGGGCAAGCGACATCATACTTACCAATGCCGGTAACACCTTCGGCACGGTGACTCTGACCGGACGGAACGCATCGGTGATCGAAGCGGCGGCCACCGATCTCGGCGTCGCCAGCCTCGCCGGAAACTTGACTCTGTCATCAACCGGCCAGGTGACCCAGTCAGGCGCCCTTGCGGTGGGCGGCAACCTTACCGTGATCACCTCGGTCAACGCGGGCGACGTCACCGTCAACAACTCCGGCGCCCCCGCCAGCTCTATCGGAAATACTTTGGTTGGAGGAAATTATACGTTCACCTCCACAGGCGCCGTCACGCAGGCCGTAGGCACCAGCTACGTCGTCCGCGGCAACTTTACCGTCACCGGCTCGGGCGCGGTGCTGGGCAACGCGGGCAACCTGGTCGGCGGCACGACCACTCTGCCGGGTGGAGGTACGGGCAACGTGCTTTTGAGCCAGGCGGGCGTCATTACGCTCGGCCTCTTCACACCGGGCAACACCGCATATAGCGGCAACCTCACGGTCATCAGCCAAAATGCGGGCTTGACCTTCAGCAGCTCGCAGGTGAGCGGCAGCGCAATCCTACTCAACAACGCGGCCAACAACATCGGCGGCAGCATATCGACCAGCGCCAGTCCGCCCATCGTCGTTGTCGGCCCCATTGTGCAGACCGGAATCAACCAGGCAGCCGGCACCTCCATCTCGGTGAATGGCATCGCCAACTTCATCGCCCAAGCATCCAGCGCCGGAAGCCTGGGCATCGACCTCACGAACGGCGGCAACACCTTTGGCACCCTGCTACTCAGCGGCAACACCGTGGCGGTGCAAAATACGGCGATCGGCCTCACCACCATTGGCGCCGCGTCCGCAACGACCAGCCTGACGTTGACCACTGCGGGTGGTGTGGCGCAGAGCGGTTCGATTCAGACACCGATTCTCTCGATTTCGGCGGCGGGCAGCATCATGCTCAATAACATCGCCAACGATGTGAGCGCGCTGGCCGTGAGCTCCGCCGGCAACGCCATCAGCTACGTCGACGCGAACGGCTTTGCGGTGGCCAGCCTGAATGCGGGTGGCGCCAATGTCAGCCTGACGGCCGGCGGCTTGGGCAACCTTACGCAAACGGGAGCTTTGCTGAACGTCGGCGTCTTATCCGCGAACGCGGGCGGAGCGGTCACGCTCATCAGTGCCGGCAATACCATCGCCTCCTTGGCCGCGTCAACGGCAGGCAGCGGCCTGCAAGTGTACGATTCCAACGGCGTGGCGGTTTCCGGCCTCGTGCGCACCATCACCGGGGATCTCGTGCTCAGGGCGGTCGGCAACTTGACGCTCAATGCCGGCGGCCGTCTCCAGGCCGACGCGGGCAATGTGGCCGCATCCACCGAAGGTTCAGGCAATTTCTTGAACTATGCGGGCAACATGGCGCTGATTGTGGGCAGCGGCAAGCGTTGGCTGGTCTACAGCAACACGCCGGACCTGGTGGGCGCGACCCATACTCTGAAGGGTGGCCTTACCTCGAGCTTCCGAGCGTACGGTTCCACCTATGCGACCTATGCACCGGGCTCGGTGACCCAATCCGGCAACGGCTTCATCTATTCCTATGCAACGCCCACGTTGACCGTGACCGCTGCCGTCGTCGGCACTCCTTCCCAGGTCTACGGTAGCGCACCCAGCGGTCACCTGACCTACATCATCTCGGGCTTCGTGGACAGCGAAGATAATGCCAGCAACGTCATCAGCGGCGGCATGGCTGCCTACAGCACGGCGCTAGCCAACACGCTGAATGCCGGCAGCTACTCCATCTTGTATTCCGGCGGCCTGACCTCGAGCAACGTCAATTTGGCGTCCTCGGCAGTCCCCGTGAACTACACGGTAACGCCGGCCGTACTCACCTACAACGCAACCCCGGCGTCGCGCGCCTATGGCGCGGCCAATCCGACGCTCAGCGGCACCATCACGGGCTTCAAGCTCAGCGACACCAACTCCGTGCTCGCCGGCACACCCACGTGGACCACCACGGCTCTGTCAGGCAGCGGCATCGCTCCGGGCAGTCCGGTCGGGTCGTATGCCGTCAACGGTGGCGGCTACTCGCTCGTCAGCGGGACCAACTACACCTTCACCCAAGCGGCCGGCAACGCCAATGCGTTCACCGTGGGTCAGGCAGGCCTCGTGGTCACGGCCAACGGCGTCGCGAAGACCTACGACGGCACCCTGTTCATTGGGGGCAACGGTGTGACCTATAGCGGGTTCGCCGGCGGCGAGAACGTGAGCACTCTCGGCGGCGCTCTCATCTACGGCGGCACTTCGCAGAGCGCGCGCAACGTAGGCAGCTACCTCATCACCCCCTCCGGTCTCAGCGACAGCAACTACATCATCACCTTCGTCCCCGGCACGTTGCTCATCGGCAAGGCGAACCTCACACTGACGACCAGCAATGTAACCAAAATCTACAATGGCACGCTCGCCGCCCTCGGCACGGCCATCGCGAGTGCGGGCACGCCCCTGTTTGGTACCGACACGGTGAGCGGCGGCACCTTCGCCTTTACCAATGCCAACGCGGGCAGCGGCAACAAGACGGTCACGGTCAGCGGAGAGACTGTGAACGACGGCAACGGCGGCGGCAATTACAACGTCACTTACGTCAGCAACACCGCCAGCACCATCACCCCCGCCAGCTTGACGGTCGATACCAGCAATGTCACGAAGACCTACGATGGCACGCTGGCCGCGAGCGGCACCACAACCCTCGTTTCGGGCACTCTGTTCCAGAACGCGAGCAACGGCAATGCGCTCGATAATCTGAGCGGCGGCTCCTTCGCATTCACCGACCCCAATGCCGGCGTCGGCAATAAAACCGTGACCACCAGCGGCGTCACCGTGAATGACGGCAACGGCGGCGGCAACTATGTGCTGACGTACCTCAACAACACCACCAGCACCATCAGCCAAGCGACTCTGAATTTCGTCGGCGCGATCACGGAGCGAGCCTATGATGGCACCAACCTCGCCTCATTGGCCGGTTACTCACTCACCGGCCTCGTGGGCAACCAAACAGTCACCGCGACCCCGGGAACGGCCACTTTCGCGGACAAGAATGCAGGGCCGGCCCAAGTGGTGACGATCGGCGGAATCACCCTTGCCAACGGTACCAATGGCGGTCTTGCCAGCAATTACTTCGTAAGCCCGACGGCCACGGCCACGGGCATCATCGATCAAAAGCTGTTGACGGTGAACGCCACGATAGCGAACAAGGTGTACGACGGCACGACGCTCGCCACGTTGCTGGGATACGGCCTCACGGGGTTTGTCGGCACCGAGACCGTGAACGGCGTCTCCAGCGGTGGCGCGAACTTCCTCGACAAAAACGCGGGCACGGACAAGGCGGTCACCGTCACCGGGATCAGCCTGCAGAATGGCACGAACGGCGGCTTGGCCAGCAATTACGCGGTGTCGAACACGGCCAGTAGCGAGGCCGACATTACCCCTGCCGCGCTGCACGTCGCAGGCCTGATCGCCTTGAACACGGTATATAACGGCACGCTGGCCGCGGACGTGAACAGTCAGGCCGGCGTGCTCACGGGCGTCATCGGGTCGGACAACGTGCAGGTGGGTTCCATCACCGGCTCCTACCTGACCAAGGACGTGGGCAGCAACAAGCCGATCACCACCAGCGCGTTCGTGCTGACCGGCACCGACGCCGAGGACTACACTTTGGTTCAGCCGACGGGACTCACCGCGAACGTCACACCGCGGCCACTTGACGTGAGCGCAACCGGCATCAACAAAGTGTACGACGGAACCACGGCCGCTTCTGTCGTGCTCGCGGACAACGCCGTCGCGGGCGATCAGCTCACGATCACCTCAACCGATGCCTTCCTCGATCCCAACGCGGGTACGGCCAAGTACATCAGCGTTTCCAACATCGTGCTCAGCGGCGCAAACGCCAACGACTACTCAGTGAACAGCACCACGGCCGCCTACGCGACCGTCACGCCGGCGACCCTCATCGTCATCGCATCCGGCGTCAATGAGGTATATAACGGCACCACCGCGGCCACCGTGACGCTCACGGACCGCCCGGTGGCCGGCAGCGTGGTGGATCTCACCTACGCGACGGCATTGTTCGCCAATAAGAATGTGGGTAACGGCAAGACCGTGACTGTGAACGGCATCACCGCAAGCGGCGCCGACGCGAACGATTACACGATAGATCCCGTCGCCACCACCACGGCCAACATCACTCCGGCGACGCTGTTGGTGAGCGCATCGGGACAGAACAAGGTGTATGACGGCACTACCGCGGCCACCGTGGGCTTGAGCGACAACGGCATCGCGGGTGATCAACTGAATCTTGCCTACTCGAATGCCGTGTTCACCTACCAGAACGCCACAATCCACGACCCGGTGACTGTGGGCGGCATCAGCGTGAGCGGCGCCGACGCCGGCAATTACACGTTCAACACGACCGCAACGACCGCGGCCGACATCACTCCGGCAGTGCTGACGGTAAGCGCGACGGGCAGCTCGAAACCCTACGACGGCACCACGGCAGCGTCGGTCACACTATCCGACAATGCATTGCCCGGCGCACAGCTGTCACTGGCCCATGATCCGGCCGCCTTCGCCAACCCAAACGCGGGCAACGACAAACCTATCACGGTCAGCGGCATTCAGATTCTCGGCGGCGCCGACGCCGGCAACTATGTGCTGGCAGATGCTACGGTCGTCACGACCGGCGATATCACGACCGATGCCGCGTACATCGCCGTACAAAGCGCCGACGGCACTTGGTCGCGGACGCCCGTGCCGCCACAACCGCTGACGATTCCGGCAGCGACGCCGGCGTCGTCCGTCCTCGATCTTACGCTGCCGACAGATTTCGGCGGCGGCACAATCTCGCACAGCGCCGACGGCGCGGCGGGTACGAACAGTAACTCGGGTGCCAGCAGTGGCACGGGTGCCAGCAGTAACTCCGATACCAGCAGTAACTCGGGTACCAGCAGTGGCGCGGGTACCAGCAGTAACTCCGATACCAGCAGTGGCTCGGGTACCAACAGTGGCTCGGGTTCGGGCCGCGCCTCGGATACCGGGAATACGTCAGGAACAAACGGTGTCAATGGCTCCGATACCGCCGGCTTCGTCTCGGGAACCGGAGTAGGTGCCGGTAACACAGTCGACTCCGACGACCTCGTGACAGTGTCGCTGCTGCAGTCGCCGATAGCGCAGCTTCCCGGCATGGTGTCGGTGTCAGTGCCGCAGCAAACCGTCGAGTCGGGCAAGGCGTTCAGCTTCCCGCTTCCTGCGGCGCTGCGCGAGGCTGCTGTCGGCAAAGTGCGGGTGAAACTGAAGAATGGCCAAGGGCTGCCCTCGTGGTTGCGCTACGGCGCTCCCACCAAAACCTTCACTGCTACCGGCATGCCCGGCGGGGCGCTCCCAATCGAGGTGGTCGCAACGATCGGCGAACAGCGTTGGACGCTGGCGATCACCGAGCGCGCCAGCCGCTAACCCAAGCAGTCCGGCTGGAGGCTGCGCTTTTGGCTGGCGACAATCTCGGCGGCGGCATCGTGAAGACCGGCAACCTAGTCGCATTCTAACTAAAAGCGGCAGGAAAGCGGCTGGACATCAAAGGGAAATCACTACTTGCGCGGAAATCGCGAGATGACCCGACAACCTCGCGCAGCGCGACTCGGTTTATCGCGGTTTGATTTTCACCTGCGTCAAGCGGGAGCAGGCAGCCCAACAGCTATATATATCGCGCCACCCGGCCCCGGGCATCAAGGGATGAAACTAGCGCGTTCATCGTGAAAGCCGTTCTTCTGGGGCAAATGACCGCATTGCAGTTCGCGCCCCATCGTCGGGGGACGCGACTATCAACGTTACGGTCTAGTTATTCGACAGTTGCAGAGGCTACCTGCGATCCACCGCGCCGCGCCGCGGGCTAGCATGTGGCCGCTCGGATTCGTTGATTCGCCCGTATTCCCCGGCGTTTGACGGTTCGACACAACACGCGCAGCCCACAAGGACTCCAGAGGCAAGGGATGGCCATCGCCACGGTACTCAGCCGAGCGCAGCGCGGAATCGATGCGCCTCAGGTTCGAGTCGAAGTCGACATCGGCCCCGGACTGCCGGCCTTCAACATCGTCGGTCTGCCCGAAGCGGTGGTAAAAGAGAGCAAAGACCGTGTGCGGGCGGCGCTCACCAACTCCAAATTTGAATTCCCGGTCGGGCGGATTATCGTCAATCTGGCGCCCGCCGATCTGCCCAAGCAAGGTGGCCGTTTCGATTTCCCCATTGCCATCGGCATCCTCAGTGCCTCCGGTCAACTGACCGACGCCCGTTCCGAACTGCAAGGATGCGAACTCTACGGCGAGCTATCCTTGAGCGGCGAGTTACGGTCGATGAAGGGAGTGCTGCCGGCGGCCCTCGCCGCTTCCCTCGCTCGACACCCGGTGATCGTGCCCCGCAGCAACGCTGCCGAGGCGGCGTTGGTCAAAGAGTGTGAGGTGATCGCGGCGCGAGACATTCTGCAAGTCTGCGCTCATTTCGGGGGTTTCGGTCGCCTGGGGCTCTATCGGGCGGACTCGCCGTCCGGAACACCGGCCATGCTGCCGGATTTGTGCGACGTGCGCGGCCAGCCGCATGCCAAACGCGCGTTGGAGATCGCCGCCGCTGGCGGGCACAGTCTGTTGTTGATAGGGTCGCCGGGAGCGGGAAAGAGCATGCTCGCGCAGCGGTTACCCGGAATGCTTCCGCCGATGACCGACGCGGAAGCCATGGACGTGGCAGCCCTGCGCTCGATTGCCGGCCGTCCGCTAAAGGCCTGCGAATGGCGCGCGCGGCCGTTTCGCAGTCCGCATCACACCGCCTCGGCCGCGGCGCTCGTCGGTGGAGGCGTCCACCCGCGGCCGGGAGAGATTTCCCTGGCTCATAACGGGGTGCTGTTTCTCGACGAACTGCCGGAGTTCGAGAGGCGCGTGCTGGAAGTGCTCCGCGAACCGCTCGAAGCGGGCGCGATCACAATTTCCCGTGCGGCCCGCCAGGCCGAATTTCCGGCGCGCTTCCAGCTGATCGCTGCGATGAACCCATGTCCTTGCGGGTATCTCGGCGACCCGATCGACAGCTGCCGCTGCACCGCCGATCAGGTGCAGCGCTATCGCGCCCGCATCTCGGGCCCTCTCCTCGATCGTCTGGACCTGCACGTCCAGGTTCCACGCGTAGATTTCAAGAGTCTGCGCGAGCCGGCTGGAGGCAGCGGCGAAGCCAGCGCAGCGGTCGCCGCTCGCGTCATGCGAACGCGAGGATTGCAGATTCAGAGGCAGGGGTCCTGCAACGCGCACTTGAACCATGCGGCGGTGGAGCGCTACTGCACGACGAACGCGGCCGCCCTGGGTGTCCTGGAACGCGCCATGCAGCACTTCGCCATATCGGCTCGCGGATACCATCGTGTCCTCAAGCTGGCGCGCACCATCGCCGACATGAATGGCCAACCGCAGATCGAACCGAACCACATTACCGAAGCGCTGATGTTGCGATCTCTGGATCGCCAGCGGGCACAGTAAGAGAGAAGTCAGGCCCTGGCCGTTGCAGTCCGGCTTCGAAAACTCCTGCCTACATAAGCGCGCCAGCGCACAGACGCTGCGTTTAAACATTGTTATTGATTACCGCGAAGATACGCCAAGGCGCAGGCCGAAGTTTGGCGCACGTCACGATCGCAGTCTGAAAGCGTGAGAAACACTCTCTGGTATTAGCACGGCAACGCCAAATGACATCCGACCGGAATCACACGGACTGTCCCGCCGAGGAGCCCGCTTCATTGGCGTTGGCAATAAATCGAACCCATGACGTCCAAGAAAAACTCGGATTGTGTGCGGATAACCTTGGCTCATCCATCGACGTCGCAAAGATGAGAAAGGCCGCGGGTGCGAACCCCCTTTCGGCCGATAAGTCCCTGGCGAACAACGAAAGGGTGCAACGCGAAGTGCAGGAATGCGCCAACGATCTGCATGAAATTACCGAAACGCTGATCGATGGCATAGACGAAGTTAAGGAACAGACTCGCATTGCGTTGGCCGAGTCCAAAAACGCGCTGGCGGATACCGAGGCGGCCTTGGCGACCGCACAGGAAGGCGAGAAGAGCGGACACCCGCGCGCGCTGCGCGATTCCGCGACTGGTCTGCCAAATCGCGATTTATTCGACGACCGGCTCACGCACGCAATTGCACTCGCCAAGCGACACGACTGGACGCTGGCGATAATGTTCCTAAGCATAGGCAATTTGAAACTTATTAAGGATATGCACGGTAGCGCGGTAGCGGACCGCGTATTGAAGGAGATAGGCAAACGTCTGCTACGACATACTCGAGACGAAGACACGGTGTGCCGAAACCGCGGCGGTGAATTTCTGTATTTATTGATGAATCCACAAGGCAGCGTGAATATCGAGCGAATTGCGGGCGCGCTGCTCGAGACTATTACTCAGTCTATTGACACGGGCGATCACCGGCATCACGTCATCAAGGCGAGCATAGGGATCGCATTTTATCCGGAAGACGGCACGACCGGGGAACTCTTGATAAAAAATGCCGACACGGCCATGTACCGCGCGAGAAACAGCATGAATGGCTGTGTATCATTTAAGGCGTTGGAACCCGACAGGAACTCCACCCGAGCGCCCGGCGCCCCGTCCTAGATTGGCCCGAGCGCCGCACTTCAACACTCGATGGCTCAACGCGAGCGCTGCGATGCCGCTTGTGTTTCCTGGGGAATGGCGCACTGTGCGTGACGAGGATGGTGCCAATCCATTGAACCAGCCGCTCGGCCTGCGAACCCATGATCGTCCGCGGTCGTTCCGAAACTCTGATCGGCGACGGCTATCGCGAAGCGCGCGGTGCCCGTCGACCAAGGCGAACACTATGACCCCATTGGCTGTCGTTCTAGCGGAGATTGCCACACTCGAAGCCGCCCGTGATGAGCTGCCCTCTCATAGCCATATTGCAGCTCTGTTCTCATTGACTCTGTATCGTTTGGAGGAAGAGGTGGCCATCCTGCGCGGGTTGGCGCTCAAGATGGCGGCGTAGCCGCGCAAGGCGGCATCGACACCGCCTGCCCTGGACGCCCCAGCGTCTTCGTAACCGCGCGGCGCTGGCGCGACCCGCAGCCTGGGCGGGGCACCTTTGGGGCATACCGGTTGATCGGTCCCGTGGTAATCTTCAACGATTTCCAATGGTTATCCCGCGAACGCGAACCCCGTGAACCGCACACGAATACTGCTCGCGCTGTTGGTGCTCGTCGTGTTGGTCCAGCTATTTCCGGACCGCGCCGCACTCATCAAATCGGTATGGGTCGGCGCCGGAGCGCTGTATGTCGCGATCTGGGCGGGGGCCAGATATTTGGCAACGCGCAAATTGAAATCCGCGGAAGCCGCCCAATTGGCCGCCGACGATGAGGAGTACCAGCGGTACAAAATGGAACTGGATGCGATTCGGGCCAAATACGATCCCAATCGCGACTTGACCGATCCTACCTCGATTTCGCCGCAGTATCGGGACGCGCTGTCGGCCCTGCATGATAAATATGAAGCCATGCTCGGCCGAAAATTCGGTCCCCGGTAACCGACGCTCAGCCGCGCCCGACAAAGGGCATTTGTGTCGCCATGACGGTCATGAACAGCACGTTTGCCGACAAGGGCAGATTGACCATGGCCATGAACGTCTCCGTGACCGAGGCCAGCTGCATTCGCGCCTCGGCCTTCAAACTTCCATCGGCCTGAGGGACGCCGCTCGTCATCCGAGCCGTCATGTTGCTTTCCGCGTTGCCGATGTCGATTTGGCCGACCGCAATGTCGAAGGCGCGCCCGTCGAGGGCCGCGGCGCGGGTGAGCCCGGTGACGGCATGCTTGGTAGCGGTATAGGCAATCGACCTTGGCCGCGGCACATGGGCGGAAAGGGATCCGTTGTTGATGATCCGGCCGCCTCTCGGGGTCTGTTCCCGCATCAATTTGAACGCGGCAGCCAGACAGAAGAAGGCGCCGTTGAGGTTGGTATCGACGGCCTGACGCCACGCGTCCACCGCCAATTCGTCGGGCAGCGCCGCACGGGAACTCGTGCCCGCGTTGTTGAACAACAGATCCAGTCGGCCGAAGCGATCTCGAATCCTCAGGAACAGTTCCGCTACCGACTCCTCGCGGGTCACGTCGCAACCGATGGCGACAGCTCGTTCCGCGGCCGCATCGGCAGACTCGATGGCGGCATTCAGGGCATCCAGGCGGCGGCCCGACAAGACGACCCGCCAACCTGCAGCCAGAAGCGCCAGCGCGCAGGCGCGGCCTATTCCGCTGCCGGCGCCCGTGACCAGCGCGATTTTTTCCTGTTGACTCATGGCCGCACGGCGACGATTGTGCTGTCGATGAGTTATGGTACCTCAAGCCCTGGGAGCCGCCCACCGGTTGCCCGAACCGGCCCGCATCAGCGAAGTCTTACAAGCGATGACGCGCAAGGAACGGGAATTACGGGGTACGCTACCCAGGCTGTGGGCCTGCCGGACCGTTGACCTGCAGGCGCGATGCAGGGAGGACGAAATGCGCCATTGTTTCCAAACTTGCGGAGTGCCTATGCGGTCGATCCATGCCTTACAGCGACGCAGCGGGTTGCGCCGTGTCATCTGACCAGGACGTCTACCTCTTCCGGGAAGGGACGCTGGCGAACCTGCACCGCCTCCTCGGTTGCCATCTGTTGGACGCGGATGCGGGGGCGCGCTTCGCCGTTTGGGCTCCCAATGCCTCCGCGGTCTCGGTGATCGGAGATTGGAACGGGTGGGTCGCAGGCGCGAATCCGCTCGCATCGCGACCCGATGGCTCCGGCATCTGGGAAGGTACCGTGCCGGGCGTTCACCACGGACATGCCTATAAGTACCGGATCGCGTCCCGGGATGGCGCCCGCCAGCTGGAAAAGGCGGATCCCGTCGGATTTTACTGCGAGCTCCCGCCCGCCACCGCCTCGCGCGCCTGGAAACTCGACCACCATTGGCGCGATGGAGCGTGGATGGAATCCCGCGCCGCGCGCAACGGGCTCGACGCGCCGATGTCGACCTACGAGGCGCACCTGGGATCCTGGCGGCGCAAACACGGCGAGTTCTTGAACTACCGCGACCTGGCGCACGCCCTGGGCGAGTACTTGAGCGACTTGGAATTCACCCACGTGGAACTCATGCCGATCACCGAGCATCCGTTCTACGGCTCGTGGGGCTACCAGACGACCGGCTATTTCGCGCCGACGGCACGCTACGGCACGCCCGAGGATTTGATGTACTTCGTCGACTACCTGCATCAAAAGAAGATCGGCGTGATACTCGACTGGGTGCCGTCTCACTTTCCGGCGGACGCGCACGGTTTGGCGGATTTCGACGGCACGCACTTGTTCGAGCACGCCGATTCGCGCCAAGGATTTCATCCGGAATGGAACTCCGCCATCTTCAATTATGGCCGCAACGAGGTGCGCAGCTTTCTGATTTCATCCGCGTTGTTCTGGTTCGAGAAGTACCATATCGACGGCATCAGGGTGGATGCGGTTGCATCGATGTTGTATCTCGACTACGCCCGCAAAGCGGGTGAATGGATTCCGAATTGCTTTGGAGGCCGGGAGAATCTGGAGGCCATACAATTTCTGCGCACCTTGAATGAAGCCGTCTACCGGGACCATCCCGACGCGACGATGATCGCGGAAGAGTCGACCGCGTGGCCGATGGTCTCGCGTCCCACCAGCATGGGTGGCCTCGGGTTTGGCCTGAAATGGAACATGGGTTGGATGCACGATACCCTCGAATACATCAAGCAAAATCCGGTGTTCCGCAAGTACCACCACGGCCAGCTGACGTTTTCCCTGATTTATGCGTTCAACGAGAATTTCGTGCTGCCGCTCTCGCATGATGAGGTCGTTTACGGCAAGGGCTCGTTGATCGGCAAGATGCCCGGCGATGATTGGCAGATGTTCGCGAATCTACGGGCGCTGTACGGCTACATGTGGGGACATCCCGGCAAGAAGCTGCTGTTCATGGGCGGCGAATTTGGACAGCGGCGCGAGTGGACCCACGAGGCGGAACTCGAATGGTGGGTGACGGCGCTCCCCGAGCACGCCGGCATCCAGCGCTGGATACGCGATTTGAACCGCGTGTATCGCGGCGAGCGTGCGCTGCACCAGGTCGACTTCTCGCATGAAGGCTTCGAATGGATCGACTCCGGGAATGCCGATATGAGCGTCACCGCGTTCGTCCGGAAGAGCCCCGGCGCACCGCCGGTGCTGGTGATCACCAACTTCACGCCGGTAGCGCGCAGCAACTTCCTGGTGGGCGTTCCCAACCGCGGCGCATGGCGCGAGATCCTCAACAGCGATGCGCACGAATACGGTGGATCCGGTTGGGGAAATCTGGGAGGCGTCGAATCCGCGCCGGTGAGCATGCACGGGCGAACCGACGCGCTCAATCTCAGCCTGCCGCCGCTTGCCACCATTATGCTGCGCTGGGAGGGCCATGGCTGAGAAGAAGCGCACAGGCGCCGCCCGCAAGGACGAAGCCAAAGCGATGCGCGAGATCAACGAGCCGCGGGGACGCGGAGAATCCGCGCCCGCCGCGTCGACATCGAGTGCCGGCGTGCAGTCAGCCGCCGCCGTCCCGGAGGGCCGCGCGCGGGCCGTCATCGACGCTGTGCTGCCGGTGGTCGATGGCGGCCGGTTTCCCGTCAAGCGGATCGCGGGCGAGCCCGTCCGCATCGAAGCACACTGTTTCGCGGACGGCCACGACCAGCTGCGTGTGGCCCTGCAGTGGCGCGCCGTCGACGATCCGCACACCAACGAAGTCGGCATGACGGCGCAGGCGAATGACGTGTGGACGGCGGAATTCACGCCCCCGGCTCCGGGGCGCTACCGCTACAGCGTCACGGCCTGGGTCGATCATTTCGAATCCTGGCGCAGCGAGTTCGAGCGGCGCGACGATCGGGAAGATGTGCGGATCGCCTTGCGGGTCGGCGCCGGATTGATCGAGGCGGCGGCGCGGCGCGCCGGCGCCGACGACCGGGCCGCCCTGTCGGCCTGGGCCGTGCAGTTGCTGGCAACCGCCGACGATGAGCGCGGCCGTGCCGACACCTCAACCATGAAGGCGATAGGCCTCGACCCGGCGCGAGCATCGGTCGTTGCGCGCTTCGCCGACCGCAGCTTCGCTTCCAGCGCCGCGCTTGACCTGGTCGCGGACCGCAAACGCGCGCAATTCAGCAGCTGGTACGAGCTGTTCCCCCGGTCGGCCGCCGGCGAACCAAGTGTGCACGGTACGTTTCGCGACGTCGAGGCGCGTCTCCCGTACGTTGCCCGAATGGGTTTCGACGTCCTGTACCTGCCGCCCATCCACCCCATTGGCCAGGTCAACCGAAAGGGTCGCAACAACTCCCTCGCGGCCGGCGCCGAAGACGTCGGCAGCCCGTGGGCCATTGGTGCCGCCGGGGGCGGACACAAGGACATCCTGGCGCAATTGGGATCGTTGGACGATTTCAGGAGCCTCGTCCTGAAAGCTCGCGAGTACGAGATGGAAATCGCCATGGACATCGCCTTCCAGTGCGCGCCGGACCATCCCTATGTGCGCTCGCATCCCGAGTGGTTCAAGCACCGCCCTGACGGCAGCGTGCAATACGCCGAGAATCCGCCGAAGAAATACCAGGACATTTACCCGTTCGACTTCGAGTGCGACAATTGGCGGGAATTGTGGGTTGAACTCAAGAGCATCCTCGACTTCTGGATCGCACAGGGCATCCGCATCTTCCGGGTCGACAACCCGCACACCAAGGCGTTTGCCTTCTGGGAATGGCTTATAGGCGAAATCAAGGGCGCTGAATCGGACGTCATTTTCCTCGCCGAGGCGTTCACCCGGCCCAAGGTCATGCGCCGGCTGGCGAAGCTGGGCTTCACGCAGTCGTACACGTATTTTACCTGGCGCACCTCCAAGCGGGAGCTCGCGGAGTATTTCACCGAGCTCAGCCGGGGCCCCGGACGGGACTACTTGCGTCCGAATGTTTGGCCGAACACGCCCGACATCCTGCATGAATCGCTGCAATCGGGCCTGCGCCAGGTATTTGCCGCCCGGCTCGTCCTGGCGGCGACGTTGTCCGCGAATTACGGCCTGTACGGACCGGCGTTCGAATTGATGGAAAGCGCGCCGCGCGAACCCGGCAGCGAGGAATACCTCGACTCGGAGAAATATCAGCTGCGCCATTGGCCGTTGAACCGTCCCGACAGCCTGTGGCCGCTGATAGCACGCATGAACCGGATACGCCGCGACAACCCGGCGCTGCAGGCCGACTCCAGCCTGGCATTCTGCGCGGTCGACAACGACCAATTGATCGCGTACACGAAGCACGACGCCCGATCGATGAATGTGGTGCTGACGGTGGTCAACCTGGACCCCTACAATACGCAATCGGGATGGATCGAACTCGATCTGAGCTCAGTCGGCATCGAGGAGGATCAGACGTACCAAGTGCATGACCTTCTGAGCGAACAGCGCTACCAGTGGCGCGGCCGGCGGAATTTCGTGATGCTCGATCCGCACCGCATGCCGGCCCATGTATTCAGGCTGCGTCGGCGCGTCCGCAGCGAACACGAATTCGACTACTTCACGTAGCACGGGAGCCAATGATCGACGTCAAATCGCCCTCGCTCGAGTCGGCCACGCCTGCGGGGCTCGTCGTTGACGATCCGCTCTGGTACAAGGACGCCGTCATTTACCAGCTGAACGTCAAGTCGTTCTTCGACTCGAATGACGATGGCATCGGCGACTTCCCGGGGTTGACGTCCAAGCTGGCCTACATTCACGACCTGGGGGTGAACACGATCTGGCTGATGCCCTTCTACCCGTCGCCGCTGAAGGACGATGGCTACGACATCGCGGATTACATCAATATTCACCCGCAGTTCGGCACGCTCGACGACTTTCGCGCCATGCTGCGCGAAGCCCACCGGCTGGGATTGAAGGTGGTCACTGAACTGATCATCAACCACACGTCCGATCAACATCCATGGTTTCAGGCGGCGCGCCGCGCGCCCGCAGGCTCGCCCGAGCGCAATTTCTATGTTTGGAGCGACACCGATCAAAAATACCTCGGGACGCGCATCATTTTCCTCGACACCGAGAGTTCGAACTGGACCTGGGACCCGGTGGCGAAGGCGTACTTCTGGCACCGCTTCTTCGGTCACCAGCCGGATTTGAATTTCGACAACCCGCTAGTGCTGGACGCGGTGCTGCAAATCATGCGTTTTTGGCTGGACATCGGCGTCGACGGCTTCCGGCTCGACGCGGTTCCGTACCTGGTCGAGCGTGAAGGCACCAACAACGAGAATCTTCGCGAAACGCACGAAGTCATCAAGAAATTGCGCGCCGCGATCGATGCGAATTACCGGAATCGATTCCTGCTGGCCGAGGCGAATCAATGGCCGGAGGACGTGCGCGAATACTTCGGCGACAGCGATGAGTGCCACATGGCATACCATTTTCCGCTCATGCCGCGCATCTACATGTCGATCGCGCAGGAGGACCGCTACCCCATCACCGAGATCATGCAGCAAACGCCGGACATACCGGACAGCTGCCAGTGGGCGATCTTCTTGCGCAATCACGACGAGTTGACGCTGGAAATGGTGACCAGCAAAGAGCGCGACTACATGTACACGACCTATGCTTCCGATGTGCGCGCCCGCATCAACCTCGGCATTCGCCGGCGCCTCTCGCCCTTGATGGAAAACGATCACGAACGCATCAAGCTGATGAACAGCTTGCTGCTGTCCATGCCGGGCTCGCCCATTGTCTATTACGGCGACGAAATCGGCATGGGCGACAACGTCTTCATCGGTGACCGCAACGGGGTTCGTACCCCCATGCAGTGGAGCCCGGATCGAAACGCCGGATTTTCGCGAGCGGACCCCCAGCAGCTCTATCTTCCGCCGATCATGGACCCGATTTACGGCTATCAATCCACCAACGTCGAAGCGCAAATCCGCGATCCGAGTTCGCTGCTCAGCTGGACCAAGAGGATGCTCGCGGTGCGCAAGACCAGTCAGGCTTTCGGGCGCGGCGCACGCCTTTTTCTCAGGCCGGGCAATCGCAAGATCCTGGCCTACCTGCGCGTGTACGGCGTTGATACCGTTCTGTGCGTGGCGAATCTGTCCCGCTCCGCGCAGCCGGTCGAGCTGGATCTCGCCACGTTCAAGGACCGCATCCCGGTTGAAATGCTGGGCCGAACCGCTTTCCCGCCGATCGGCGACTTGCCCTATCTGCTGACGATTTCCGCGTACGGCTTCTATTGGTTCAAGCTGACCACGGATGCAGAGGCACCGTCATGGCACGAGCACGTTTTCTCCATCGATGAACGCCCCGTCATGGTGCTGTTCGACGGCTGGAGCAGCTTGTTCCGCGACCGGGTGGTGCCATGGCGCATCGCCATGGCGGAAAAGACCCGGTTGCAATTCGAAACCGATACGCTCCCCCGCTTCATCGAGACGCAACGCTGGTATGCCGCCAAGGGCACCACGATCGAACGCGCCCGCATCGTCGACCATGTGGTGTGGCAGGAGGGCAAGACGAGTTGGGTGCTTGCCGTCTTGGACGTCGGTTCCGCGGCCGAACCCGCGTGGTACTTCATGCCGCTCGCCCTCGCGTGGGAAGAGCGCGACGAGGACCGCGTGCGCAATTTGTCCACCTCGGCCATCGCCAAAATCCGCCAGCAGGCCAACACCGGGGTCATGGGCGACGCATTCGCCGACGAAGCGTTTTGCCGGGCGCTCGTCGGTGCAATAGCCAAGCGCCGGGATATTGCGACCGCGCACGGCAAGCTTGAATTCCGGCCCACGGCCGCTTTCGGCAAACTGGCGGGCAAGAATCATGCCGCGTTGCCGGTTGCCCGGCCTCAGGGCTCAAGCTCCAATACCGTGGTCGTCATGGGCGAGCGATTGATATTGAAGGGGTACCGACGACTCCGCCCCGGTGCCAGTCCCGAATTGGAAATGTGCCTGCATCTGACCGAGGTGGTTCGGTACGCAAATTGCGCGCCGCTGGCGGGGGTGCTCCAGTACTACGGCTCCGACGGCCATACGCAGCTTCTGGCGCTGCTGCAGGCTTATGTGGTGAACCAGGGCGACGGTTGGAACTATTCGCTGGAGTATCTGCGGCGTCACCTCGAGGAGCATCACACGGCCCCCGCCACCGACGCTCTGCCCGTCAACGCGCACGAGGCGTATCTCATCATGATTCGCACGCTCGCCAAGCGCACGGCGGAGCTGCATCGCGCGCTGGCAATCCACACGGGCAGCGCCGACTTCGATCCGGAGCCGCTCACGCGCGCCGATATCGATGCTTACCGCCAGCGCGCGCTGACCGAAGCGCGTAACACACTCGTCCTGCTCAAGTCGAGCATCAACGAGATCCCCGCGGCAGATCGCGACAAGGCCAACGAGGTGGCGGCGCAGCAAGACCGGCTCATCGCACGGCTCGAAGCATGCGCTGCACAGGAAACGCAGGGTCAGAAGATCCGCATCCATGGCGACTACCATTTGGGCCAGGTGCTGGTGACGCGGAACGACTTCGTGATCGTCGACTTCGAGGGCGAACCCGGCCACAGCCTCGAACAGCGGCGCGCCAAGCAGTCGCCGCTGCGCGATGTGGCCGGAATGTTGCGCTCCTTCAGCTACGTCGCGCACAGCGCCCTGCGCAGCGTCGCGCACAACGACATTGAACTCGGCAGGCTCAGCCCGTTGGCCGGCGCCTGGACGGCCGAGGTGCGCGCCGCCTTCCTTTCGGCGTACGATGCCGAAGCAAGCAGCGCGTCCTTGTACGATGCGCTGAAGCCGGGCCGGGGACTGCTCGGACTATTCGAACTCGAAAAGGCATTGTACGAACTTCGTTACGAACTCAACAACCGCCCCACGTGGGCCGGCATCCCGTTACAGGGTATTCTTGAATGGGGCGTCGCCAGTTGACCGAGACCGCGCTGCGCCGAGAATCCGCCGGAGGCTTGCATGCAAAGCATTGACATGTTGCTCGAAACCACGCGTGAGTTTCTTCATCAAATCGCCGCGTTCCTGCCGAAACTGGCGTTGGCGCTCGCGGTCACCGCGGTCGGTTGGCTGATTGCCAAGGCGGTGCGCTTCGCCGTGGAAAAAGGCCTGCGCGCGATCAACTTCAACGTGTTGACCGAGCGCGCCGGCACCGACCGGTTCCTTCAGCAAGGGGGTCTGCAAGGCGATACGACCACCGTTTTCGGCCTTTTCGCCTACCTCGTCGTGATTCTCGCGACGTTGATCATCGCCTTCAACGGATTGGGACTCACCTACATCACCGATCTGCTCCAGCGCGTGGAACTGTTCGCGCCGAAGGTGCTCGTGGCGATGCTCGTGGTCGTGCTGGGCTCGTACTTCGCGCGTTTCATCGGCGAGGCCGTCCATACCTACTGCGTCGACGCGCAAATCCCCGACTCCGACATCCTCGGCAAGATTGCGCGCTACCTCGTCATGACGTTCGTGGTGATGATCGCCCTCAGCCAGGTCGAGGTGGGCGGCGACATCGTTCAGAGAACCTTTCTCATCATCTTGGCCGGTCTGGTGCTCGCTCTGGCGCTCGCGTTCGGACTCGGGGGCAAGGAGTGGGCGGCGGCCATGCTCGAGCGGTGGTGGCCGCAACGCAGAAAGAACAATCACCCCGGGCTGTGACGGCCGCCGGTCCACGAATCGCCGTGGCTCCAACCCATCATAAGATTTATGCGAGAATTCCCGCCGCCCATGCGTAATGCCGCCAAGGACGCTCGATGCCATTCTTCGACGCATACACGAACTTTGTCCCTCCCGGCGCACTGTGGGCTCTCGGCGGATTGATGCTGATGCTGGGCGGGGTCGCGCCGGCGGTGCCGGCCACGGGGGCCGGGAGTTCGGCGCTCGAGTACCCGCCCGCGCGGCGCGCGAATCAGATCGACGACTATCATGGCACCAAGGTCGCCGACCCGTATCGCTGGATGGAGGATATCGATTCGCCGGAAACCCGCGCTTGGCTTACCGCGGAGAACCAGCTCAGCCGGGGGTACCTCGACTCGATCGCCGGACGCGAATCGATGGCGCAGCGCCTCCGGAACATTTGGAATTTCGAGCGCTGGACCCCGCCCGTGCGTTACGGCGATACCTGGTTCTACACGCACAACGACGGGTTGCAGAACCAGTCCGTCATTTTCGTCATGCAGGATCCCGGGGCAGGGGAGTCGCCGGGCGGTGCTCGCATCCTGCTCGACCCCAATGCCCTATCCGGGGACGGCACCGTGGCGCTGCGCGAACAGGCCATCAGCGCCGATGGGAGATTGTTCGCGTACGCGCTGTCGGAGGCGGGTTCCGACTGGCAAATCTGGCGCGTGCGCAATGTGGCGACCGGAGAGGACCTGCCGGACACGCTCAAGTGGTCCAAGGCCGGCGGCGCCAGCTGGCGCAAAGATGGTTCGGGATTCTACTACACGGCATATGAGCCGCCCCATGAGGGGGCGGCATTGAAGGCCGCCAACGAATACGAGAAGCTGTACTTTCACCGGCTCGGCACGCCGCAATCCGACGATGAATTGATTTACACGCGCACCGACGACCCGGGATGGTTTGTGAGCGGTGCCGTCACGGACGACGGCCGCTACCTCATCATTCAAGCGAACCTCGGCACCGATGAACGCAATGTGGTGCTCGTCCAGGATCTCGCCACGCCGCACGCGCCGGTCGTCCCGGTGATATCGGTGCCCACGGCAACCTACGACGTCATCGACAATGTCGGCACGATGCTGCTCGTGCGCACCGATGACGCTGCGCCGCGGCACCGGATCGTCGGGATCGAAATCGGCGACCCCGCACCGGATCATTGGCGCACTCTCGTCGCCGAGGGACCCGACACGATTACCGAGTCGACGCTCGTCGGCGGACAGCTCTTGGTGCATCGCTTGAAGGACGCCCACAGCACGGTCCAACGGTACACGCCTGAGGGCAAGCCCCTGGGAGAGATCGCCCTGCCGGGATTGGGCACGGTGACCGGACTCAAGGGTCATGCCGATGACCTGCAGGTCTTCTACGGATACAGCGGGTTTGCCACGCCGCCCTCGATCTATCGGGTGGATCTCAACAACGGGCGCGTGAGCCTTTGGCGCCGACCGAAGTTGAGCGGGTTCGCGCCCGATGAATTCGAAACCCAGCAGGTGTTCTACCGCAGCGCGGATGGCACGCGGGTACCGCTCTTCATCACCGCGCGCAAGGGCACCAAACGGGACGGCGTCAATCCGACCATTCTGTACGGCTACGGCGGGTTCAACGTGCCCGTAACCCCGTCCTTCAGCCCATTGGTGGCCGCATGGGTGCAGATGGGCGGGGTCTATGCCGTCGCCAACCTGCGCGGCGGCGGAGAATACGGCCGCGCCTGGCACGAGGCGGGCATGAAGATCCACAAACAAAATGTGTTCGACGACTTCATCGCTGCCGCGGAGCACTTGAGCGCAACCCACTGGACCAATCCGAAGCGCCTCGCCATCCGCGGCGGCTCCAACGGCGGGCTTCTGATCGGGGCCGTGGAAGAACAGCGGCCCGGCCTCGCCGCGGCGGCCATCGCCCAGGTTGGCGTCATGGACATGCTGCGCTTTCGGCAATTCACCGTGGGTAAAGCCTGGGAATCGGACTACGGTTCCGTCGACAACGCCGCAGAGTTCCATGCGTTGTACAAATATTCGCCGTATCACAATGTCCGGCCGGGCGTACCTTATCCCGCCACCTTGATCATGACGGGCGATCACGATGATCGCGTGTTCCCGGCGCACAGTTTCAAGTACGCTGCGGCCATGCAATACGCCGATCCTCACGGGCAGCCCATCCTGTTGCGGGTGGAAACCCGGGCGGGACACGGACAGGGGATGCCCACCGCCAAGCTCATCGATGAAGTCGTCGACATGTATGCCTTTGTCTTCAAGGCTTTCGGGATATCGCACTGAGGGAGAATCATGCGCGACCAAACTCAATTGCCTCGTCTCGGGTGCCGTCGGCGGGGTCGCCGCCCCGCGGCGACCGGCCTCGCGTTGGCGACCCTCGCCCTAACCGTCGCCCTATCCGGCTGTGACAGTTCGTCGGATGGCGGCGAGCTCAAGAAGATCAATGGGTCGGTGCGGGTGCTCGCCGGCAAGGCGCCGCGTGTCGCGGAGACCATCAACGGTAATATCGACGTCGACGCCAACGCGGCCGTCACCGTCGCGAACACCATCAACGGCGAGATACGCCTCGGGGCACATGCCACCGCCGACACCGTGCGCACCGTCAACGGCAACATTGCGGTTGGACCCGGCGCGCACATTGCCGAGGCCGCGGTCTCGGTCAACGGCAGTGTGACGCTGAAGGACGGTGCGGAGGTGCTGGGCGGAGTCAGCAATGTCAACGGCGCCATCGACGTCACTGCCGCTCACGTTGCGGGCGGCATCAAGACGGTCAACGGCGACATGACCGTGCATGGCGGCGCCCGCGTCGAAGGCGGACTCCTGGTCCAGAAAGTCGATGAACTCGTGCATCCGAGCAACGTGCCGACGATAGTGATAGGACCCGGCGCATCGGTCGAGGGGGACCTGCGCTTCGAACGGGACGTGAAGCTGTATGTCAGCTCCCGCGCGACCATCGGACCCGTCATTGGCGCAACGCCGATCCCGTTTTCCGGAGATACTCCCCCCGCAGGCTGACAGATTTGGGATACTGCGCAGCGCGTACACGAATCAAGGAATTGTCGTCATGAAACACCTCCCGCTTGGATGGGCATCGATGGCGTTCGCCATGATTGCGATGAGTGCGGGCTGCGCAGCTTGGGCGGCCCCTACGGCGCCCCCGACCGATCTCGCATTGACGGCTGCCGTAGCGGACCAGGCAAGAACAGCCGCGTTCGTGGCGCGCGACAAGGCGCGCCATCCCACGCAAGAGCTCGCCTTTTTTGGAATTGCTCCCAACATGACCGTCGTGGAGCTCTGGCCGGGCGGCGGCTACTGGACCGAGATTCTGGCCCCGTATGTGAACCATGGCGGCGGTACGTACTACGCCGCGCTGAACTCGCCCGGCAACGCCGAAGAAGACAAAGGGGTGGAACGGTGGCGCTCGAAAATGGCCGCGCAGAAGGATCGGCTCGGACCGATCCATGAGACGACCTTGGGTCCCGCCGGCTTCGACATCGCTCCGCCCGGGTCCGCGGATCTCGTCGTCACCTTTCGCAACCTGCACAATTGGATGGATGGCGGATACGCCGAACGGGCGCTGGCCGCCTGCTTCGAGGCGCTCAAGCCGGGCGGTGTTCTCGGGATCGAAGAACACCGCGGCCGTAATGACCAACCCCAGGACCTCAAAGCAAAGGACGGCTACGTGCGCCAGGACTACACCATTGCGCTCGCCAAGAAGGCAGGCTTCGTGCTCGTCTCCTCCTCGGAGATCAATGCCAATCCGAAGGACACCAAGAATTGGGTCGATGGCGTGTGGACACTGCCGCCGACCTTGTCGCAGGGAGACAAGGACCGGGATCGGTACCTTGCCGTTGGCGAGGCGGACAATTTCGTCCTGAAGTTTCGCAAGCCTCGCGCTAAATCTCGGGCCCAATCATGATGGGCGAGCCGTCGCTGAACCGCGAAATGCGAAACGGCGCGGTCGGTACCGAGGTCGTCTCGCCGATGGCGAGCTCGGCGGCCAGTTGCCCCGCGCCGGGGCCGATGCCAAAGCCATGGCCGGAAAAACCGGTGGCGACGGTGAGGCCGGGAAGGTCTCCCACTCCGCCGATGTAGGGCACCACGTCGGGCGTGACATCGATGTAGCCTCCCCACGCCTGCACGATGGGCACATGGCGGAATTGAGGATACAGGCGGGTCATCGCATCGAGCGCCACGCGATTCATGGCCTTGTTCGGCGCGGGATCCAGCACACGGGTTTTCTCGAACGGACTGGGCGCGTCCAGCGGCCAGCGGCGCGGCGCCCGAAATTCGAGCCAGGATTGCGCATTCATCCGCGGTTTCAACGCCGTTCCTTCCTTGCGGATCGTGGGCAGGAATTCGCGCAGGTAGCGCAGCGAGTCCGGCACCAACGGCACCACGTAGCCCGATCCCCTGGCGATGGTATAACCGCCGTCAAGGCGTTTCCGGTAGCCTAGATCGGTCATATAGGTGCACGCGTCCGGACCGCCGCTGACCGGTGCGGTTCGCATGACCGACGACAACACCTTCAGTTGCGGCAGCCGAATTCCGATGTTTGCGCAGAACAGGCTGGTCCAGGCGCCGCCCGCCAGAATCACCGCCTCGCAGGCGATGCGGCCGCGCTCCGTGATCACCGCGTTGGCCCGACCGGCGCCCCGGTCGATGCCGCGCACGGCGCAGTGCGCCAGGATCACGGCGCCCTTGCGCTGCGCGGCGCGGGCGATGGCGGGCGCCGCCTTCTGCGGTTCCGCACAACCATCGGTCGGCACATACAGGCCGCAGCGGTACACGCAGCTCGCACCCGGCATCAGCGCTTGCAGTTCATCGCCGCGCACGATGCGCGTGCCGATTTCGTATGGACGCGACATCTCCAGCCACGCGCCGTAGCGCTGCTCATCCTGCTCGGTTTCGCCGACGTACATGACTCCGCAGGTGCGAAAGCCGGTGTCGCTCTCGGTAAGCCGGTTCATCTCGCGCCACAAGCGCAGACTATTGACGATCAGCGGCATTTCGCGCTCATCGCGTCCCGCCTGCCGGCACCATCCCCAATTTCGGCTGGATTGCTCGCAGGCGATATAGCCCTTCTCGCACAGCACCACAGGCACGCCCCGGGAGGCTAGCGTGAACGCGGCGGAGACGCCGATGATCCCGCCGCCGATGATTACCACGCTGGTTGATGCCGGAAGCACCTCGTCTGACGTCACCGAATCAACGTAAGGACCCATGAATTCGTCTCGCTCCCACGCTGCCGGCGCGTGTCCGGCTATAGTATCGCGTATGGCTCTGCGCCGCGCCGCGGCGCGGTTTCGACCTTGAACTCGATCGGACCGCCCCCATCAGGGCAGCGTGAAGACCTCGTGCGCGAACTGCCCCCTCCCATGAAAGCTCGCCGGCGGTTTTTGCACCCGCTCTGGCTGCTGATCTCGCTGCCGGGCTATTTGGCTTGGCGGCTGCTTCCCGCATTGGCCGTCGGACCCATCGGCATCTTCATCGGCATCACGGCGTTGGTGGCCGCCTGCGTGATCATTCCGCTGTCGGTGAACACGCGGTCGATGAAGAATCGCGCGCGCGCGGACCGGATCGCCTGGATCGGGCTCACCACGATGGGATTCCTCTCCTCGCTGTTCGTCGTGACCGTGCTGCGCGACATTTTCCTGCTGGTTGTGCATGTGGCGTTGCCCGCCGGGCAAGCCGCCGCGTTGTCGACGCCGTCGGCGCGCTGGGCCGTGGCAGTCACGCTGGTGTCCACGCTGGTTGGACTGGTCATTGCGCGCAGGCCGCGTCTCGTCCACGTCGACGTGCCCATCGAGAATCTGGCGCCGGCGCTGCACGGATTCTGCATCGCGCAAATCAGCGACCTGCACGTCGGCGCGACCATCAAGCGGGGATTCGTGGAGCGCATCGTCACCCGCGTCAATCGTCTCAAGAGCGACGTGATTGCGATCACCGGCGATCTGGTCGATGGATCGGTGCCGGACTTGTCGTCGCACACGGCGCCGTTGGCGGCGCTCACGGCCCGCCACGGCGTGTACTTCGTCACGGGCAATCATGAATATTATTCGGGCGAGCGCGCCTGGACTCACGAACTCCGGCGCCTGGGGCTCACGGTCCTCAAGAATCAGCATGTCATTTTGCAGCACGATGGCGCGTCGCTGCTGCTCGCCGGAGTCACTGATTTCTCGGCACACCATTTCGATCCCGCCCAGCGCAGCGATCCCGCGGCGGCGCTGCTCGGATCGGCTGCCGATGCGAGTCCCAAGATTCTGCTGGCGCACCAACCCAGCTCGGCCACCGCCGCGGCTGCCGCGGGGTATGATCTGCAGATCTCCGGGCACACGCACGGCGGACAGTTTTGGCCCTGGAACCTCCTGGTGGGCTACTTTCAGCCGTATACCGCGGGAATGAATCGTTTGAAGAACCTCCTGGTCTATGTGAGCCGCGGCACCGGATACTGGGGTCCCCCGAATCGGTTCATCGTCCCCGCCGAAATCACGCGTCTGCGGCTGATAGCCGCCTGAAAGCGCCGCCCCCCCACCACCAGGTGGCGGCGCCCAGCGAAAGCATCTCCTGGGGGCCTGGCCTGTCTGAGTCCTCTGCGTGAACCCTCGCAGATTACTCAGACAGGCTGCTGTCTTACCTGCCTTCGCCGCGTCGGCTGACAGTCGCCGGGCAGCGAGGTACGGATACTGGTGGCCTATGGAATTGCCATGGTCAGCAATGTGCGAGGTGACGTTCCATGCTCAACAAGGTCAACATGCTCAAAAAGGTTCAAATACTGTCTCGAAGCGAAGGTCTGGTGCCGCGGGCGACCGCGTGGGGCGTGGTCGCCGGACTCTGCGTCGCGAGCATGCTCGCCATCGCCGCGCCAGGCGGCGACGCCGGGAGCGCGACTGCGCCGGCCCGTCCCTCCTCCACCGCGAAACCGTCGCTCGATCGATCCGGCCGCGCGCAAGTCGGCAAAGCCTCATTTTATGCCAGCCGCTATTCGGGTCGAACCATGGCGGACGGCACTCCGATGCGCCTGTACAGCAGCAACGCGGCCAGCCTGACGCTGCCGTTGGGCACTACTGCCGAGGTCAGGAATCTGCAGACGGGACTGAGCGCGGTGGTCACGATCCGGGACCGCGGACCTTATGTGGCGGGCCGGATCATCGACCTCTCGCCGGCGACGGCCCGCAAGATCGGCCTCGAGCGCAAGCAGGGGCTCGCTAAGGTCGAGGTCACCCCGCTCACGATTCCGCTCGTCGATGGAACGGTATGGGTTGTGGCCCAGCAGCCCTCCAAGCAGCCGGTCGTTGCGGCGAATTAGTCCCGCGCGCTGCGCCGCAGCGCGCGCAAAATCAGCGCATCATTCGGCCGCTCCCCGGGCGGGATTCGATTCGAGCAGCAAGCCGTGCTTTTCGATGAAGTCGGTGATGGCGAGGACGCCATCCCCGGTCTTCAGATTGGTGAACACGAACGGCCGATCGCCGCGCATTCGTCGCGAATCGGCGGCCATCACCTCGAGCGATGCGCCGACATGCGGAGCGAGATCGGTTTTGTTGATGATGAGAAGATCCGACTTGGTGATCCCCGGGCCGCCCTTGCGCGGAATCTTGTCGCCCGCCGCGACGTCGATCACGTAGAGCGTAAGGTCGGACAGCTCGGGACTGAATGTCGCGGCCAGGTTGTCGCCGCCGCTCTCCACGAAGATCACATCCAGGTGCGGAAATCGCCGGTTCAACCGGGCCACGGCTTCCAGATTGATCGATGCGTCCTCGCGAATGGCGGTATGCGGACATCCGCCGGTCTCGACGCCCAAGATCCGCTCGGGCGCGAGCGCACGGTTCCGCACCAGGAACTGGGCGTCCTCTTCGGTGTAGATGTCATTGGTGACCACCGCGACGTCGTACCGATCCCGGAACGCGCGGCACAGCAGCAGGGTCAGCGCCGTCTTGCCCGATCCCACGGGGCCGCCGATTCCCACCCGCAGCGGTGAATGCCCGAGCATGGTCATGACCTGAACAGGCGCGAGTACTGAGTTTCGTGCTGCGCGCACAAAATGGCGAGACTCGGGGCGAAGTTCGAGCGCGCGTGCTCGTGCTCCATCGTATGCTCCTTCACCAACGTTGCGATGCGCTCGCCGGCATGCAGCAGCACCCGCTGGCCGGCCGATTGACCCAGGGGCACGCTCTTCATGGCCGCGAGCACCTGGTTCTCGGCCCAGGACCATGCGTAGGCCGCCATCGACTCGAGCGGATCGATGCACCATGCGCTGGCCGCGCCGCTCCACACGCACGGCAGACTCGGCTCGTCCACCGTGTCGAGCAGCGGCAGCAGAGTAGCGGGCAATCCGGGCAGAACGGCGAGCAGGCTGCGCATGGAAAACCCCATCTGCACCGTGGCGCTGCGCAACTCGGCCGATTCCCGCGATGCCAGGAACCGCTGGTTCGCTTCGCGCAGCGCCGCGCCGTCCTGCGCGCGCCACGCGGCGCTCATGTCCTGCAGGCAGTGCAATTCGTAGGAACCCATCGAAAACGCGAGTAGATCGGTGATCCATCGCCGCACCGACGGCTCGTCCGTGACGAGTCCGGCTTCGACGGCCGCCTCGAGGCCTTGCGAGTGGCTGTAGCCGCCGATCGGAAATGCCTGGCTCGCGATCTGCAGCAGGCGCATTCGCGCGAGCAGCGTCATTGCGAGGAAAAAGAATGAATCTTGGGCGGGCTCGGCAGCGCGTCGGCGCTGTGCGCGTGGCTGCGGCCGTACGCGCCGCCCTCGGGCTCGAAGGGCGCAACCACCGCTCTAACGCTCAAACCCAAGCCGCTTACCATGTCCGCCAACACGTGATCCGCGGCAAAGCGCAATCGATCGGGCAGCACCTGAACCGCAACGTGGCGATTACCGAGATGGTAAGCCGCCTTCGCGATCACCAGTGGGTCCGCGCTGGCGGCTTCGAGGAGCGATTCGTCGGCCGCCACGATCTCGACCTCCCGGCCATCGGTCAGCCGCACGCGCTCGCCGCCTCGCACCACCCGGCCGCGCTCGACGATGAGGGCCGACTGTTCCCCGGTCTCGAGCCGCAACAGCAACCGGCTCTTGCATCGTTCATCAAAGGTCAGATGGGCTCGCAGCGGCGTGGGCGTCGGGGACATGGGTATCGCGGCGTTCAAAACAGGAAATATCGTTGCGTCATCGGCAGCGTGCGCGCCGGCTCGCAGGCCAGCAGTTCGCCGTCCGCGCGCACCGCGTACGTTTCGGGGTCGACCTCGATCTGCGGGCAGGCGCCATTGTGAATCATGTCCTGCTTGCGGACGCGCCGGGTGTTCATGATGGGCTCGATTCGCTTGCGCAACTGCAGGGCGTTGAAGCCGGCGTCATCCAGCGCAGCCCGCGAAACGAACGTGACCGATTTTTCCAGCGCCCGGCCGAAGGCGCCGAACATGGGCCGGTAATGCGCCGGCTGCGGTGTGGGGATCGACGCGTTCGGGTCCCCCATGACGGCCGAGGCGATCATGCCGCTCTTCAGGATCAGGCTCGGTTTGACCGCGAAAAATGCCGGCCTCCACAACACCAGATCGGCCAGCTTGCCCACCTCGACCGACCCCACCAGATGCGACACGCCATGCGTGATCGCCGGATTGATGGTGTATTTCGCCACGTAGCGTTTCACCCTCGCATTATCGTGGCCGGCACCGTCGCCCGGCAAAGCTCCGCGTATCTCGCGCATCTTATGCGCGGTCTGCCAGGTGCGAATGATGACCTCCCCCACGCGGCCCATGGCCTGTGAATCCGAGGACATCATGGAGAACGCGCCGATATCGTGCAGGATATCCTCGGCGGCAATCGTTTCGCGGCGGATGCGCGACTCGGCAAACGCAATGTCCTCGGCGATGCCGGCGTCGAGATGATGGCAGACCATCAACATGTCCAGATGCTCATCGATGGTGTTGACGGTATAGGGGCGCGTGGGATTGGTCGAACTGGGCAGAACGTTGGCGTGCGAAGCGATCTTGATGATGTCCGGCGCGTGGCCCCCGCCCGCCCCCTCCGTATGAAAGGTATGAATCGTGCGCCCCGCAATCGCGGCAACCGTGCTCTCGAGGAACCCCGACTCGTTGAGCGTGTCGGAGTGTATCGCCACCTGCACGTCGAGCTCGTCGGCCACCCGCAAGCAATTGTCGATCGCCGCCGGCGTGCTGCCCCAGTCCTCGTGCAGTTTCAAGCCGATGGCGCCGGCGCGGATCTGCTCGCGCGCGGGCTCCGGGAAGCTCACGTTGCCCTTGCCCAAGAAGCCTAGATTCATGGGAAACCCTTCGGCCGCCAGCAGCATGCTATGGATGTGCCAGGGGCCGGGCGTACAGGTCGTCGCACTGGTGCCGGCCGCCGGGCCCGTGCCGCCGCCGATCATCGTCGTGACGCCGGAGGTGAGCGCCTCATCGATCTGTTGCGGGCAGATGAAATGAATGTGCGTGTCGATGCCGCCGGCGGTCAGGATCATGCCCTCGCCGGCGATGATCTCCGTGGATGCACCGATGGGGATGGTGACGCCGGGTTGCACATCGGGATTTCCCGCCTTGCCGATCTCCCAGATGTGGCCGTCCTTCAATCCCACGTCGGCCTTGACGATTCCCCAGTGGTCGATGATGAGTGCATTCGTGATCACCGTATCCGCAACGGTGGCGGCCGTGCCCTGCCCCTGCCCCATGCCGTCGCGAATGACCTTGCCGCCGCCGAATTTCACCTCCTCGCCGTAGACGGTGAAGTCCCGTTCGACTTCCACGATCAGCGCGGTGTCGGCGAGGCGAATCCGGTCGCCCACGGTCGGGCCGAACATTTCCGCATAGGCTTGTCGCGTGATCTTGCAGGCCATTTAGACCGGGCCCATGGTCGATCCCCGAAACCCGAAAATACGTCGCAGGCCGCCGTACTCGACCAGGCGCACGGTTCGCGATTGACCGGGCTCGAAACGCACCGCGGTGCCCGCCGGAATATCGAGTCGGAAACCCAGGCTGATGGTGCGATCGAATCGCAAGCTCGGGTTGGTCTCGCAAAAATGGTAGTGAGAACCCACCTGAATCGGGCGGTCGCCGGTGTTCTCGACGCTCACGGTCAGGCTCCTTCTACCCTGATTCAATTCGATGTCGCCGTCGGCGACGAACAACTCACCGGGAACCATGCGACACCTCTATGTGATCGGCCGATGCACCGTCACCAACTTCGTACCGTCCGGAAAGGTCGCCTCGACCTGAATGTCCGGAATCATCTCCGCTATCCCCTCCATGACGTCGTCCCTGGCGAGAATGGTCGTGCCGTAGCTCATCAGCTCCGCCACCGTTTTGCCGTCGCGCGCGCCCTCGATGATCGCGGCCGAGATCATGGCCACGGCCTCGGGGTAGTTGAGTTTCAAGCCGCGCGCGCGCCGCCGTTCGGCCACCAGCGATGCCGTAAAGATGAGCAGCTTGTCCTTTTCCCGGGGAGTCAGATCCATGTCGTGATCGGCGCCTCCGAATCTAGCATGCCCACACCCGCGGAGCGCACGCCGACTTGCCGAGCAACGCCGGGCGCAGGATGTTCCACACATCGGTGAACCAGCCGAACGCCTCCTCGGTCGAATCTCCGAGATAGCGCGCGATCACCAAGGACGGCATGCGGGTGACGGCGACTTCCGAGCCGCGGCGCGCCCGCCTGACCTCGCGGCAGTCCTTGACGACTGCAGCGTCCACCTCGCATCCCGCCGCGACGAACGTTCCGCAAACCGTGAAGCCGCGAAGTCCCACCGGGGACCGGACGAATCCGTCGCGGGCATTGACATTGGCGTGCTCGGACCACAGCAGGCGGCCCGCGCGCCGGATGCGCGTCTGCAGCAGCAACCTGCCGAGATCCCACGCTTCGCCGGAGGCACGCCGTCCGAAACTCATGATTTCCCAGCCGAAGTACCGGGCATCGGCGGACAATTCGGCGTCGAGATGCATCGCGATGCTGGAATCGTCGAAGAAGATGTTCTCGCGCGGCAGCCACTCGACGACCGCATCGCCGTCGAGCACCAGACCGATCCGTTGCGTTGCTGGATTGCCCTCCGAACGGTACCACTTGGCCGCTCCGGGCGTGGTGAGGACGGCCCGCGTTCCCGGTGCCAAGGATGCGTGCACGCACAGCGTATCGCCCGCGGCAAGCCCGCCCGGAGGATGCAGCACCACGACATGGCAGGTGTCGCGGCCCTCGGGGTACAGCGCCTTTTGAACTTGCAGCGGCCCCGTGTGGAGGTTGCGAGAGAGTATGGTCGCGTCCTCGCGGCGTGTGAATCCAAGATCCAAGCTGGCGTGCCACGTGGTCGGCAACGGCGCTGGATCCATCGCTGCGATTCTGCCACCGGCGCTAGGCGAGGACACGGCTTTTTTCGCTCAAGGAGGCGGCGCCGATGCGGCCGGAACGCCGTGCTGCCATTCGTCCCAATGGCGCACGATCGCGTCGACCAGGGGCATGCCGGCATGCACGAGGTTGGCGGCCGCGACGTGAAACGCATCCGGCAGAGCCAACTGCACCTTCAGGGAGTCGAGCACGCTCTGGCCCGGATAGGGTCGATCGAAATCGGATCCGCTGCGCAACACAGCCACGCGGCGCAGGTCGAGGAGACCCGACTGCGAGCCGCGCGTCAACGCCGCCAGCACGGCATTGTCCTCTTCCTGCGTGGTGCAATAGACGCCCTTCCCGCCGGTGAGCAGCCGCGTCCAGCGGCGCGCGCGCTCACCCAGCCGCCGGCCCGCCCACCAGGTGTCGCTGGACAGCGTATCGCATTGAATCACCGCGGGCGGCCGGCGGGCGGCCGCCTCGGGGTAATGCTGCCGGTAGCCGCGCAGACTGGCGCTGTCGTCGAGGACGGCCGATCGCGACAGGCTGAGCGCCTGCCGCAGCAGGGCTTCGTCGAGCTGAAACACTTCCGTGTGATATTCGAGCTTTGGCATCTGGTCGGGAGCCGTGGTGAGAACGCCGAAATAACCGTCCCGCCAGCCCGGCGGCAATTCGCGCGCATCAATTTCGTGCGCAATGGCGCCCTCGACGACGTAGCGCGCCCAGGCGGCCGATCCGATGGTGCCGCGCTCAGGGTCGATGCCGGCAATGCCCGCCACCAAAAAATAACTCTCGTGCAGGTCGAATTGACCGCTGAACACCACCGCCATCACCGACGCAGCGGCATTGGCGTGTCCCATGCCGGTGGTCATTTGGCAGACCGCGGCGGCGGTGCACTGCACGGTCGGATACTCGCCGGACAACCCCGGCACACGGATCTCGGCGCCGGGCCGCAGCGCTGCAATCCAGGGCGCCGCCTCCATGCCAAAGAGATTGACGATGAGCACCTTCACCGGCAGGGGAGCGGCACGCGGCGCGGCGCCCGCAGCCCCCGCAGCGTCGGCTGCGCCGGCGCGCCCCGACGCCATCGCCAATGCGAGGACGGCCAGCAACCCGGCCGTTGCGCGCCTCATGCGAGGTAGATGAAGCGCACGACGCACAGCGTCGCCAGCAGATAGACCAGCCAGTCCTTCAAGGCGGCTTGGCCGCGCACCAGTTTCAATACCGCATGGCTGGTGATGCCGAACGCGAGGCCGTTGGCGATCGAGTAGCTCAACGGGATGATGATCACGGTCAGAAACGCCGGAATCGCGGCCCCCGGGTCGGTCCACTCCACCTCGGCGAGCGCACCCATCATCAGGGCGCCGACCAAAATCAGGGCGGGCGCCGTGGCAGCCGCGGGAATCGCCTGCACCAACGGCGCGAAGAACAGCGTGCCGAGAAACAAGAGTCCGACGACGACGCTCGTCAGGCCGGTGCGCCCGCCGACCGCGACGCCCGAGGCACTCTCGATGTAGCTCGTGACCGGACTGGTGCCGGCGACCGCGCCCACCAGCATCGATGCGGAGTCCGCCAGCAGGATGCGATTCATGCGCGGAACCGTACCGTCCGGGGCGGTGAGCCCGGCTCTTTTCGTCACCGCCATCAGCGTGCCGACATTGTCGAACATGTCGACGAAAAGGAACACGAACACGATCTCGAGCAGCGACAGGCCAATCCCGCCCTTCAAATTCAGGGCCGCCGGAATATCGAGCTTGAATGCGGTCGCGGACAAGTCGGACAGTCGGTAGGCGCCCGGCGCGAAATGAGCGAACCCGAGGATCCAGGCAATGGTGGCGGTCAGCAGGATGCCGAACAGCATCGCACCCTTGACGCGTTTTGCCTGCAGGGATGCGATCACCAGCAACCCCAGCATGGAGAGGGCCGCCGTGGGCGCCGTCAGATTGCCGAGTCCCACCATGGTGCCGGGCTTGGCGACGATCACCCCGGCATCGCTCAGGCCGATGAACGCGATGAACAAGCCGATCCCGCCCCCCACCGCCGCAAACAATGAGCGCGGCACGGCGCTGATGATGAGCTGGCGCACGCCGGCCACGGTCAGGAGCAGAAAAGCGATGCCGGAGAGGAAAACGCAGCCCAGCGCCGTCTGCCACGGCAGGCCCATGCCCTGCACCACCGTGTAGGTGAAATACGCGTTGAGGCCCATTCCCGGCGCCAGCGCCAGCGGATAATTGGAAACCAGCCCCATCAGAATGCTGCCGATGCCGGCGGCGAGGCAGGTCGCGACGGCTACTCCGGCCACGGGCATGCCGGCGGCACCCAAGATCACGGGATTGACCACCACGATGTAGGCCATCGTCAGGAACGTCGTCAGGCCGGCGAACACTTCGGTCGGAACCGTCGTGCCATGAGCATCGAGACCGAAGAAGCGATTCAACACGGTGCGCAGGATCGCGCAAGGCCGTTGGTGGTATTCATCGTGAATGGTTACACTACACACCTCGTCCGGCGCTGTAAAGAAAACCAAGCCCGCGCGAACGCCGTGTGTAACCGCTGATGCATTGTCGGGAGTTCGGACGTGGTGCTGTCGCCGATCCTTGCGTGGGCGTTGATGCTCCTGAGCATGACTTGCTGGGGCTCGTGGGCGAATACGTTCAAGCTCACGCGCGGTGTGCGCTTCGAATTGTTCTACTGGGATTATGCGATCGGCGTGGCGGTGAGCGCGGCGGCGTTGGCCGCGATTGCGGACCACCCGGCGGGCGGAGCGGCGTTTCCGGGAAGCCTGCTCACGGCGAGCACGGCGGCGCTGGGACAGGCCGCCGCGGCCGGAGTCGTTTTCAATTTCGCGAATTTGCTGCTGGTCGCGGCGATCTCGATGGCGGGGCTCGCGGTGGCCTTTCCGGTGGCGATCGGCACCGCGCTGATCGTCGGCACCGCCCTCACGTTCTTCGTCGATCGCAAGGGATCTCCGCTGATCATCGCGGCCGGCGTGGCCTTTGCGGTGGTTGCGATCGTCTGCTGCGCCGCTGCCTACCGCGCAAAAGCCACGGGCGGCACCATCACCCGCAAAGGCGTGGTCATTTGCCTCATCAGCGGCTTGGCAATGGGGAGCTGGTCTCCGCTGGCCGCGGCCTCGATGCAAATGGGGCCCGGCTCGCTCACCCCGCTCACGAGCCTCGCGGTGTTCGGCGTAGGGGTCCTCCTCTCCACCATACCGTTCAACCTTTACTTCATGCGCCGTCCCCTCGTCGATGTTCCGGTGTCGATGCGCGGC
>JBEKYO010000021.1:0-45018 GCA_049510875.1 Steroidobacteraceae bacterium | reverse complement strand
GGTCCATGGTGGCATCGCGATTGTCGTACTGCCACTTCTGATCCTGAGACACCGCGCCTTGCACGGCCGCGACCCGGATCGGGCCGCCCACGGGCCGCGTCCACGCATGGTGTGCGCCGAGCGCCGGCACCAGGAACAGTGCGCCGATCGCGGCCAGCGCCAGCGCGCGCCGTGCCGCGCGGGTCCCGGGCGTGAACAAGACGTTGACGCCGGCGGCGGCCAGGGCGGCGGCCCAGGTCACCGCGTAGACGCCGAGCAGCGGCGCCCACTCCGCGAGCGGCGTGTCGATGAACGCATAACCCAATGACAGCCAGGGAAAGCCGCTCAACGCCCATCCGCGCAGCCATTCGAGCAACACCCACAGACACGGCAGCACCAGCCAATCACGCGCGGCCCCGGGTGTGCGCCAAAAGCGATTCGCCACGTAGCACAGCGCCGCGGCGTAGGCCGACAGCACCGCGACCAGCACGCACTGCAGGACGGCGGTGAGCCACAGGGGCACCAGGCCGAACACGTGCAGGCAGGTGTACAACCAGTACGTGCCGAAGGCGAACAGGCCGACGCCGAAGGCAGCCCCCACCCACGCCGCCCGGCGCGGCGGCAGCCCGCGGATCAGCGCGAACAGCGCGGCCGGCGCCAGCACGCCCACCGGCCACCAGGCAAATGGGGCAAACGCCACATTGAGCCCCGCGCCGGCCGCGAATGCCGCGGCGAGCCGCAGACCGGCTTGCCGTCGAAACGCGGCGCCGGGGCCGCGTGTTGTACCGCTCAAGGAATCGACTCGCCGGCAGCTGGCGGTTCGATATCGGAAGGCGTGATCACGCGCAGCAGATCGATGCGGCGCCGGTCGGCGCGCAGGACGCGAAACTCCAGTTCTCCGACTTGAATGGTTTCGCCCCGGCGCGGCAGGCGTCCGAACTCCTGCATGAGCAACCCGCCGATGGTGTCGTACTCCTCGTCGGAAAACGCGGTGCCGAAATACTCGTTGAAATCCGCGATGGGCGTGAGTGCGCGCACCGTGAATTCGCGCCCGCTTTCGCGCCGGATGGTTTGGTCGTCCTCGACATCGTGTTCGTCGTCGATTTCGCCGACGATTTGTTCGATGACGTCTTCGATGGTCACCAGGCCGCAGACACCGCCGTACTCGTCCACGACCATGGCAATGTGATTGTGGCTCAATCGAAATTCCTTGAGCAGGACGTTGAGGCGTTTGCTCTCCGGCACGAAGATCACCGGGCGCATGTATTCGCGGATCTCGAACGGTTCGTCCCCGGCGGCTTGCAGACGCAGCAGATCCTTCGCGAGGAGAATCCCCAGGATTTGATCGCGGTCCTCGCCGATCACCGGGAAGCGCGAATGGCCCGACTCCACCACGATTTCCACGAGCTTGTTCGGCGGCTCATCGCGCTCGACGAATACCATTTGCGAGCGCGGCACCATGATGTCGCGGACCTGCATGTCGGCGACGGCCAACACGCCCTCCAGCATCACCAGCGCATCGCCATCGAACAGGCCGCGCGCGCTCGCCTCGCGCAGGTCCTCGATGAGCTCGGCAAGGTCGCGCGGTTCCCCGGACATCGACTGCGTGATGCGCTTCAGCCAGCGGCCGGTGCTACCTGGAGACTGATCAGACATGGGCTGTCAGGATACTCGATCAGACATACGGGTTCGAAAATCCAAGCCGATCAAGGATTTGGATCTCCCTGGCGGCCATTTTCTCGGCCTCGGCGTGCCGCTCGTGATCGAAACCGAGCAGGTGCAATACCCCGTGCACGGTCATGTGCGCCCAATGGGATTCGGTGGATTTACCCTGCGCGAGCGCCTCGCGCGCCACCACGGGCGCGCAGATCACCAGTTCGCCCAGGTAGTTCGATCCGTCGGGGGCCAATCCCGCTCCGCTGAACGACAGCACGTTGGTGGGCCGGTCCTTGTGCCGATAGCGCGCGTTCAAGCTGCGGCTGCGCGCCGCGCCAACCACCCGCACGGACAGCACGGTGCAGCGCCTGGCGCCGCTCAGCGCCGCGCGGACCCAGGACTCGAATTGTGCCCGGCGCGGAACCCAGGGACGGCGCGCGGCGTAGGTCACATCGACTGCGAGGATGTCCGCCATGGCTCAGGCGCCGTCGTCGGATGTCTTCGCTTCGTAGGCCTGAACGATTCGCTGCACCAGCGGATGGCGCACCACGTCCCGCGACGTGAACATGGTGAAGGCGATGCCGCGCACGCCGCGCAATATATCGATGACGGTGCGCAGGCCCGACTGCTTGGCGCTCGGCAAATCGACCTGGGTGATGTCGCCGGTCACCACGGCCTTCGAGCCGAAGCCGATGCGCGTGAGGAACATCTTCATCTGTTCGTTGGTGGTGTTCTGGGCTTCGTCGAGAATGACGAAGGAATCATTGAGCGACCGGCCGCGCATGAATGCGAGCGGCGCGACTTCGATCACGTTGCGCTCGATCAGCTTGGCGACACGCTCGAATCCCAGCATTTCGTACAGCGCGTCGTACATCGGCCGCAGATAGGGATCGACTTTCTGCGACAGGTCGCCGGGCAGGAATCCGAGCCGCTCGCCGGCCTCCACGGCGGGCCGCACCAAAACGATCCTGCGCACGCTTTCCGACTGCAGCGCCTCGACGGCGCAGGCGACGGCCAGATAGGTCTTGCCCGTGCCGGCCGGCCCGATGCCGAAGGTAAGATCGTGGGTGCGCACGTTGTTCAGATACTCGGTCTGGTTCGGCCCGCGCGCCCGGATCGCGCCGCGCGCGGTGCGCACCTTGAGCTCCTCGCTCGCCGCGGCCGCCGCCGCGTCCGGGCCGCCGTCCTGCCCGGCGCGGCCCGGCTCGCCGCTCGCTTCCATGCCGAGCTCCTGCAGCGCAATATGCACGCGCTCGGAATCGACCGGCTCGCGCTGCGCACGCGTGTACAGATCCTGCAGCACCGTTTCCGCGCGCTTGATTGCCGCCGGCATGCCGATGATCTGAAATCGATTGCCGCGCCGCTTCACTTCGACGCCGAGACGCACCTCGATCTGATGCAGGTGCTGATCCAGCGGTCCGCACAGCTCGACCAATCGGAGGTTATCCGCCGGCGCGAGCACGAGGTCGCGCGTCACGGACAAGGAACTCACGGGGACGCGTCTTCCAAGAGACGGCCGCGCAGCGAATTGGGCATCGCCTCGGTAACCACGACATCGACAAAGCGGTTGATGAGCCTCATCGGGTCCGGCGCCGGCCCGTCGAAATTGACCCACCGATTGTTGTCCGTGCGGCCCGCGAGCTGCTGCGGATTGCGCTTGGCCGGCCGTTCCACCAGCACCCGCTGGCGGCTGCCCACCATGCGCTGCGAAATGGCGCGCGCCTGGCCGTTCAGGCGCCGCTGCAGCAGTTCGAGCCGGCTCTGCTTGACCTCGTGCGGCACGTCGTCGGCCAGCGCGGCGGCCGGCGTTCCGGGACGGCGGCTGTAAATGAAGCTGAAGGACTGGTCGAACCCCACGTCGGCGATCAGGTTCATGGTGGCGGTGAAATCCTGGTCCGTTTCGCCCGGAAACCCCACGATGATGTCCGTTGAAATACAGATGTCCGGCCGCACCGCGCGCAGTTTGCGCAGTTTCTGCTTGTACTCGAGCACGGTGTGGCCGCGCTTCATGGCGGCGAGGATGCGGTCCGAACCGCTTTGCACGGGCAGATGCAAATAGTTGTTGAGTTTCGGAACATTGGCGTAAGCCTCGATCAAACTATCGTTGAAGTCCAGCGGATGCGATGTCGTGAATCTTATGCGCTCCACGCCGTCGATCGCGGCGACGAAGTGAATCAACGTCGCGAGATCGGCAATGCTGCCGTCCTCCGCCGTCCCGGCATACGCATTCACGTTCTGGCCGAGCAGCGTCACTTCGCGCACGCCTTGCCGCGCCAAGGCGCGGATCTCGTGCAGCACCTGCCCGAAGGGGCGGCTGATTTCCTCGCCCCGGGTGTACGGCACGACGCAGAAAGTGCAGTACTTGCTGCAGCCCTCCATGATGGACACGAACGCCGTGGCCCCGTCCGCCCGGGGCGGCGGCAGGCGGTCGAATTTTTCGATCTCCGGAAAGCTGATGTCGATCTGCGCGCGGCCCGAGCGCCGCAGATCGCTCAGCATGTCGGGAAGACGATGCAGCGTCTGGGGCCCGAACACCAAATCGACGAACGGCGCCCGCGCCGTGATGCCCTCGCCTTCTTGACTGGCCACGCAGCCGCCGACGCCGATCACGACGTGCGGCCGCTGCTGCTTGAAGAGGCGCCACTCGCCCAGCAGCGAAAACACTTTCTCCTGAGCCTTCTCGCGGACCGAACAGGTATTGACCAGCAGCACATCGGCTTCGGCGGGGTTATCGGTGCGCGTCATGCCATTCGCAGCTTCGAGCACGTCCTGCATCTTGGCGGAGTCGTACTCGTTCATCTGGCAACCGAAGGTTTTGATGTAGAGGAGACCGGGCATAGGCTCACATGGAAAAGGCCGCTAAGATACTAGCAATCATGGCAATACGCGAAGTTCTGAAGATGGGCGATCCGCGCCTGTTGGCGGTGGCCGAAGCGGTGCTCGAATTCGGCACGCTTGAGCTCGCGAGCCTGCTCACCGACATGCGGGACACCATGCAGGATCTCAATGGGGCGGGCCTTGCTGCGCCGCAAATTGGCGAGAGTCTGCGGGTAGTCATTTTTGGGATGGATACCAATCCTCGCTATCCGGACGCCGACCCGGTGCCCTACACAGTGCTCATCAACCCCGTGCTCACACCCCTGTCGCCCGATATGGAAGACGGCTGGGAGGGCTGTCTGTCGGTCCCGGGGATGCGCGGAGTGGTGCCCCGATACCGTGAAATCCGTTACGAAGGGGTGGACGCCGAGGGGCGCGCCATCGACCGGATCGTGAATGGTTTTCATGCCCGGGTCGTTCAACATGAAGTGGATCACTTGGACGGCATCCTGTACCCGCGCCGCATCCGCGATTTGACGCAATTTGGGTTCAACGACGCCTTATTTCCCGGCTTGGACGTCAAGGATGACTGATGCAGCCGCAAGCCTACGCGGGTAAATCGGGAGCCCCCTCCGGCGCTCCCCGGTCGAGGACATCGGGCAGCCCCTGACCGCTCGCGATGAACGACAGCGACACGGAGTTGAGGCAGTGGCGCTCGCCGGTGGGCGGCGGACCGTCCGGGAACACGTGACCTAGGTGACTGCCGCATCGGGCGCATACCTCCTCGACCCGGACCATCCCGAAACTGACATCGCGGATGCGCTTGATGTGCGACTCCGCGTACGGCCGGAAAAAACTCGGCCAGCCGGTGCCCGAATCGAACTTGGCATTGGAACGGAACAGCGGCAGTCCGCAGAAGCGGCAGGCATAGATGCCGTCCTGCTTGTTATCGAGGAACACGCCGCAGAACGCCGCCTCGGTGCCATGTTCCAGCAATACGCGGCGCTCATCGCCCTTGAGGCCGGCCGTGATCTGCCGTCGTTGCGCCTCGGTGGGCGGAGTCAGGTCGAATCCGGTCATGGGGGGCTCCTCGAGCTCGCGGTGAATCTTAAGGTTACCCGCCCATCTGGCGCCGATGAACCCAGGATTCAACCCTTTTTTTGCCGAGCAAGCGCCGTGACGCGGATTTTCTAGCGGGTGATGCCGCCCCGGCGCCGTCTTGCCGCGCATCCGACTGCGGCCAGCAACCCGCTGCCGAACAGCCACAGCGGCGCCGGCAGCGGCACCGGGGACGCCGCCGTCACTTCGAGGCCAATGGCCGGCGCCCCCGACGTGGTGTACTGACCGCTGGCGGGCGCATATGCAAACCCGAGCGCGGGCACCGTACCGGTGGTGGCCGTCGCCTCCCCGGGTGCATCCAACCCTTTGGTATCGGTGGTCGAGGCGACTTGCAGCGCCAACCAGTAATCGCCGCCGGCCGTCGGCGTCCAGTTCACCGCGGTGGTTTGCCAAGCACCGCTGCCCGTGCCGTTGCTGGTAAAGGTCCCCGTGGCGCTGAACACCGGCGCCGGACGCGTACTCGGGCGATTGGTAAAGCCAGTGCTCGAATAAATGTCGAACGTGAACGTATCGCCGATTTCACCGGCCCCCTGCGAGAGATAGGCCGAGAGGTCGGTGATGTCCTCGCCGGCAGTGACCGCGAACTCGCCGGCGAGAAACTGTGCGGTGCTGAGCACGAAGGGGCCGGTGCTCCCGTCGGGCACGCCGGTGTCGAGCACGAAGCCGGCGTTTGCGATTCCGGGGACGAGGCCAATCGCTGCAAGCGCTGCGGCCACCCATGTCGATGTCACCCATCTCGATGTCGATTTCAGGATCATGATTATTTCTTCTTTTTCTTGACGGATTCCGCCGCCAGCGGCGGTTGCAAAGTGGGCACGTCATACAGAGCCAGATCCGCGACCGGCCCGAAAGCGTCGCTGAATCCGTGAATCGTCATCGACACATTCCCGCTCTGATGGACCTGCACCAGTGCCCAGGCGTAGTAGCGATCGAAGGGATTGGTAAGCGTGGGCTCGGTGCAGCTCGGGCAAGTCCCGACCAGCTTGTCATCGAACGGCGAGCCGCCCGAGCCCACGATGACCTGATAGGGCGTGCCGGAGTACGTCCCGGTCGGGTCCGCGTTCTGCGACACGTTCACCGTGTGTTCATGGCCGGAGAAATACGTCGCGCCGTATTCGGCGATCACTTCCCAAAATGCATTCCGGTAGGGCTCGGTGTAGGTGCAGGCCGGGCACGTGCCTACGGTCACGTAGTTGGCATCGAGCCCGCCCGGGCCCGGCGAGTTCGTGGTGGGGGGCGCGACACTTCCGCCCGTGACCGCCGCATAGTTGTAGGTGAACGCCGGCTTGTGCCCGAACACGAAAATATTCGTGGCGCCGCGCGCCTTGGCCGCGGCGAAGTCGGCCGCCAACCAATCGGCGGGTGCGGTCGAATCGGCGCCGGAGGGATCGGTGTTGATGACGGCAAAATGCAGCAGCGTTCCGGGCTGAGCTTGGATGTCGAACGAGTAGGTGAGTTCGGCCTGATTGCCGGTGATGGGTCCATTGTTGGTGCTGGCGGCGGGCGCCGTCGCCTGGGTCAGGCCCGTCACGTTCTGCGCGTAGAAGCCGCTGACGTTCGAAAACCGCAGGTTCGTCACCAGATCGGTGACGAGATCGCCCATGTTGAAGCGGAACGCATTCTCGTTGTCCGCATAGGCGGTTTTGCCCGTGAGGTTGCCCTCGGCGGCCGTGTTGCAATTCGGGTTGGGGCTGCCGGAACTGTAGGGTTCGGCGCTGTAGCTGCACTGGGTTTCGTGATTCCCGGGCACCGGAATCACGTAGGTGCCGGTGAGAAACAGGTTTGCCACCATGCCGCGCCAATACGCGTATTGCACGTACTCGAAGATGGTATCCGGACTGACGCTCTGGGCGGTGTTCCAGGAATTCGGCTTGCCGTTCGCCCACGCCGCCGGCAGCGTCGGCCGGCCGTAGCCGAAGATCATGTCGCCGTTGAAGAACAGCAAGTTCGGATTCTGCGACTGGATGCCGCTCAAAATGGTGCCGAAGGCCAAGGTATTCTGCACCCACAGGTTGTCCTGCGGCAGGATCGTGCCGGTCAAGCTCGGCGCACCGCCTTCGGTGGTCGGACTCGGATTGGCCAGCAGCGTCGTCGCGTCCGGCTTGCCAGGGTCGGTGCGGCTGTCGCCCACCGTGGCGAAACTGAAGACCACCGGGTCGACGGCTTGGGCGCCGGCACTGCCGGTGAACCCCAGTGCACCGAGCGCGGCAACGGCGCAGGCAATGCTCGCACGGCCGCTGCGCCGGCGGTTCTCATTCTTGGTCCGCATGATTCATTCTCTCTGTTGGAACTGATTCTTCGTTGTCATCGCATGCCGACGCGCCGCGCGAATACACCAGACGATAAAGGCGCCATGTCTCACCGGCATGACACTTTCACGTCGATTCCACGACACAGGAAATATTCGCGGCGCCGCGCACCGCGGGCCGCGGGCCGCCTCAGATCGGCCGGCACTTCACCGAGTACGTCGCTCCGGACTGCTGGTCCATTCCGGACCAATTGCCGATTTGCACCTGCTGGTTCGGGAACACCGTCGTGGTCTGCCGGTCCGCGATGCTCCGCTTCTCGCCGTTTTCGATGTACGTGCCCTTGAGATCGGCCGTACAGCGAATGATTCGCGCATCATGACTGGTCACGAGAATGGTGTAGATGGGTTCGTTGTTGTTGTAGCCCGCCATGCCCCACTTTTCCTCGGTCACAAACGTCGCGGGATCCGGGACCGTGGCGCCGTTCGCCGCCGGCGCGGATTGCGCCACGCCGAGCGGCGAGGTCGCGAGCCCCGGCGCCGCGCCGCGCGGGCGGCCCGCTGAAGCTTGAGCGGCGCCATCTGTGCCCGTGGAGGACGAGGGCACGGGCGCGAACGCGGCCGTCGGCGGCGCGGCCGGCGCCGGCGCCATCCCCGGCGGCGAGCGCGGGGGCGCGGTTGCCGCATCGTCGGCCAGGCCGGCGGCAGCCCCTAAACTGGCCAGCGCCCCCAGGATGAACGCGCGCACGGACAATCGGTTTTTCATTGCAAACTCCCACCATGATCGGAATTGGATACCTGCTTCGGCTGCGCTTTCGACAGCGACCAAACGAAATCGAGCGGCTGGAACCGGGGGGTCGCCTGCCCCGCGCCGGCGGCGAACCATTCGGCCTGCGGGGCTCCCGTGAATCCGCGGCGCGCGCGAACATCATCGTCCGCCGCCCCGGGAGGGAGGTCGAATATGGGCAGCCGCAAGGGCGTCCCCGCGCGCACGCCGATGGAGGCGCGCGAGTGACAGGTCATGCACGACGCAGTCGTTTGGAAGCCCGTTTCCAGTTCCGAATTCGCGAGGCGTTGCGGTGCGCCGGCGGCGTCGACGAACCGGGTCAGAGTGCCGCGCAATCGGTAGTACTGCCAGACCGTGCCTTCGAGACCCACGCCGCGTGGCGCACGATTGCAGTCCGACGCTTCTCCGCGGCATGCAAAGGCATCGCGGGACGGTAGTTGCCAGCCCTCGCCGCCGGGCAGCGAGGCATTGTCGACATGTTCGAAGGTGGCCCAGAACCATGTCGGCAGGTCCTTCGAGGCGAGGTGCAGCGCGGTGAGTCCGTAGAGCCGCGTCGACCCGTCGGCCAGTGTGACCACGAGCGAGTGGTAGCGGGAGCGCTCGGCCGCGCTGATGGGCCGCCATTTCGCTTTGACCTCCTTCGCGCCATAGGGAAACGCTACGCGCCGGCCGGCCACGGCCGCGCGCAGCTGGCCGTCGAGGTTGTAGAACTCGCGCGCGCGGATGAATTCGAATGCCGCCCGGTTCAACCGAATTTCCGTGAGCCGGGCGGCCGCGGCCACGGGGTCGACCAGCGGCACCATCACCCCGTGCACGACGTGCCTCGCGTTCGGAAGGTCCTTCAGCGACAGCGTTTCGAAGCGCCGCGCGGCCGGCAGCGCCGCACCGCGCCGGCCGGACCGCCACGATCCCGGGTCGGCTCCGTCCTCCCGGTAGACTTCGCCCGCGCTCCGCCATGACTCCCATACGACCGGCCGCTCCGCCCCCAACCGGCTCGCGCGATCCGCCGTGCGCGCCGACGGATCCGCCGGCCAGTTGAGCGCGATGAACAGACGCCACGCGTATTCATCGCTCTGATATCGAGCGGCCGCCGCATCCTCGGGTTCGGCCCAGGGCTTGCTCCAGTCACACGCGCCCGCAGCCGCGGCAGCGAACAGCGCCAGCGACACTGCGAGCGCTCTCATGGCGTGCGCGCGGCGGCGCCGGCGCTCGCGGTCACCGTCGCGGTCACCGTCGTTGCCACCGTCGCCGTCACCGTCGTCGGCGCAGTCGCGGCCCCGGCATCGCCGTCGGTGAGCGTACGCAAGAACGCGATGACATCGTCGATCTCCGACTCGGTCAACGCGGGTACTTCGCCCGGGTTGCGGTCGAGCGGCGCATCGTGATCCACGTTGACGGGATAATCCGGCGGTAGATCGTCGAACTTGTGCAAGCTGCCGTCCGCGTTCAAGGGGTAATACTTCTGCGGTTGTAGATCGCGCTCCACGTAAAAGTGCATGACGTCGCGCAGCGAAGTGAACACGCCGTTGTGGAAGAACGCGTCCCGGATCGCCGTGTTGCGCACCGTGGGCGAGCGGAAGAAACCGCAGTACTCGCGCCGGTCGAGAAAGTCCTGGCGGACCGGCCCGCACAGCCCGAGGTCGAAGTAATGCGGGTCCGCGTTCGCCGCGATGCGGGCGTTGCGGGGTACACCGACGTTGGCGTAATCAAAATCGGTAAACGGCGGCGGTGCGCCGGCTCGGCTGACGCCCAGATGGCAACTGGCACAATTGCCCTTGGCCGGATCCTTGAACAGCGCCGCGCCCCGCTCTTCCTGGTCGGTGAGGTCGATCTCGCCGCGCAAGAACGCATCGTAACGGCTGCTATAGGGATAAAACTCGGCAGGCTCCTGTTGGAACGACTCGAGCGCCAACAGCCCGGCCTGGAACGCGCGTTGTGGATCCTTGAATATGCGCTCGCCAAACGCGGCGCGAAACTGCGCGGCATAGGCCGAGTTGGCGAGCTTTCTCGCGACCTCGGCCGGACCGCCATTGGCCATCTCATTGGGGGCGAGCAGCGGCAGCATGGCCTGCTCGTGCAAGCTGGGCGCGCGTCCATCCCAGGTGAGCCCCCCGATGGGACCCACGTCGCCATCGACAAAATGATATCGCTCGGCAAATTTGGGCACCGCGTGCAGGTAGCGCAGCGATGGGACCGCCCGCGTCGCCGGCCGCGTCATGTCCCTCCCGCCGATCGCGAGCGCCTTGCCGGGTGGCGGCCCATACGCATAGCGCGGATCGTGGCAGGTCCCACAGGCCAGCTTTCCGGACGCGGACAGCGACGGATCGAAGAACATCAATCGGCCGATCTGTGAGAGCAAGGAGGCGGGCCCAGACGGACGATCCGGCTCGGCGGCGGCCACGGCGGTAGCGCGCGGGGCGGCGGCCCCTACGGCGGGGGCGCCCGTGGTGCTGCCGGCGGCGCCGGCGTGGGCCACGGCCAATCCGCCGGCCGCGGCCACCGCAGCACTCGCCATCAGCATACCGAGCCCCAGGTCGCGCGGTCCCAACGGCTGTGTCCCCTTAAGTTTCCCTCCGCAGGGATGCTAGGGTAGGGACCAATTGTGAATTCGGCGTGAACGCTGACGCGCCCGGCGGCAGCGCCGCCGCGGGGCGTCCCGAACGAACGGGGTTGGCACCGGACTTGCAGGAAATACACCCATGTCGCACGTCCGCATGGCCATCCTTGAGAACGAGCGCGGCCAATTCGGGGCCGCGCTCGCGCATGCCGAGCGCGCCATCCGCGCCCGGCAGGGCGGCGCCCTGCCGTATCTCTGCGCCGCGTTTGCCGCCGCGCACCTGTCCGATAACGGCGCTGCCCTTGCGTGGCTCGACCAGGCGCTGCTCCTGGAGCCCGCGAACGGTCTGGCGCTGGGGGCGCGCGCCAATCTGCTGCGCGAGCTGAATCGCACCGGCGAGGGGCTCGCCGACGGGCGCCACTGGGTTGCGCTCGAGCCGCGCAATGGGTCCGCGCATTGGTGCCTGGCGCAGCTCCACCAGGCGCTCGGCCTGGACGAGGAGGCGGTGCAGGATTACACCCGCGCCGTGGAGCTGCTGCCGCGTCCGGCGCAGGCATTGACCGACTGCGCCATCCTGCTGTTGGAACTCGGGCGCCGCCATGCGGGGGAACAGATGATCGAACGCGCGCTCGCCGCCGATCGCACCTTTGCGGCGGCCTGGTATACCCGCGCCGAGATCAAGACCTTTGCGGCGAATGACCCCGACCTACCCGAGATGGAAGCTCTCCTGCAGGAGAGCTCCGGGCAGACCGCGCCGGGGGCGGCCCGCGACACGGTTCTATTGAGCTACGCGCTCGCGAAGGCCTACGCCGATCTTGGCGAGGTGTGGCGCGCGCGGGCACATCTGGATTCGGGCAGCCGGCTGAAACGCGCCGGCCTCAACTACGACCCGCGCGTGGACGAACGCTCCATGGCGGCCATCGCCGCCGCGTTTCCGCGGAAACGCCTGGAGCAGCTGCGCGGCGGCGGCGATCCCTCGGCTGCGCCCATCTTCATCGTCGGCATGCCCCGCTCCGGCACCACGCTGGTCGAGCAGATACTGGCCTCGCATCCGCATATTCACGGCGGCGGCGAATGCGACCACCTCGAGCGGCTGGTTCGGGAGCTCGGCACCGACTATCTGGACGGGGGGAGGCCGCTCGCCGCCGAGCGCATCGCCGAGCTGGGGCGCCGGTACGTGGCGATGGCGCCGGCGCCGCGCGGCGCGAGCCGCGTCACGGACAAGATGCCGTACAACTTCCGGCACCTCGGCTTGATTCACGCCATGCTGCCGAATGCACGCATCATTCATTGCGTGCGCGACCCGCTCGATACCTGCATCGCGTGCTACTCCCGGCTGTTCACGCGCGGCCATGAATTCTCCTATGACCTGGGCGAGGTGGGCCGCTACTACCGCGGCTATGCGCGCCTGATGGCGCACTGGCGCCGGGTCATCCCGTCCGATCGGTTGATCGAGGTCTCGTACGAACGCATCGTGAGCGACCTCGAAGCGCAGGCGCGGCGCCTGGTCGACTTCTGCGGCTTGCCGTGGGAGGCGTCCTGTTTGCGGTTTCACGAGACCCCGCGCACCGTGCGCACCGCGAGCCTTCATCAGGTCCGCCGCCCCCTCTATCGCGGCAGCGTGGGGCGCGCGAACGCGTTTGGGCCCGGGTTGGACACCCTGAAGGATGCCCTGGGCGACATGATCCCGCACTGACGCGCGGTGCCCGTTCGACCAACGCCCGCGCATGTGCTTTCGCGCAGCGCCGGCCGCCCCTGCCCGCGCCGCCACCGCGGGGCATCCCCTCGCTTCGCCCGCGGCCCGCCGCCGCCGCCGCGGCGCGTTCCATCGCTTCGCGCAGCGCCACCTGCGGCAACTACGTAGAGGGCTGCGGAGTCCCGCAATCAAGCATCGGTAAGTCGAGCCGTTACTGACACCTAGCCACGGCAGGCATTTGCCGGGCACGCGTTATCAACGAACGATGCGGCGCGAGCCGAAGTACTCAGGATGATTATGTCGATCAAGCAACGGATCTGGCTTCTGCCGATTATCGCCATTGTCGCGAGCATACTATCGCTGTCCGCAAATTATTGGTTTTCGGCAGCCGCCGGTCGTCTGCTCGCCGAAGCGGACACCGTGCAGTATCCCGCGATCAACGATCTGAACTCCATGATCGCCTCGACCGCGGCGCTGGAAGACTCGCTGAAGTATGCCGTTTCGGTCAGCGATAAGAATGCGATCGCCGCCGTCGACGGAAAGGCCGTCGCCTTCCGCACCGCTGCGGCCGAATTGGGCAAGCTGACCGGCCAACGGAAATTAGCCGACCAACTCCTCACGGAATTCGATGGCTACTTCCGCTCCTCCACCGAGGCAGCCTCGTTGATGCTCGGCATCAAGCAGGGGGACCTGCCCACCGTCATTGCGGCGATGCAGGCGGCGCGGACCGATCTACGCAAGACCCTGACGGATTCCCGGGATGCCGACGTCGCCTCTTTCGACGGAAGTTTGACGGGCGCCCGGCACGGCATGACGCGCCAGCTTGCGATTGCCGGCGCATGCGCGGGCCTGGTCGTCGCGGCTCTCGTGCTTGTGTCGTATTTCCTCATTCCAGCGATCATCGGCCCCATCCGCAAGGCCGTCGGCGTCGCCAAGGCCATGGCGCGCGGCGACGTCAACATCGACATCCCGGCCTCCGGCAGCGATGAACTGGGCCAGCTCCTGCAGGCCATGCAGCACATGGTCGTGGCCTTCCGTGGCTTCGCCGCCGCCCAACAGGAGATGGTGGGCGCACACATGGCCGGAGAAACCGCGCACGTCATGCCGGCGGGCGAATTCCCAGGCATCTACGGCGATATGGCGCGCTCGACCAATGAACTCGCCGCCACCCACATTGCCGTCACTCATCAAGCGCTCGACGTCATCCAGCACTACGCATCGGGGGATCTGTCGGTGAGCATGGCGCGCCTGCCCGGCCAGCAAGCCAACATCACGCAGGCCATGGACGGCGTCAAGGACAGCCTGCAGTCCGTGAGCCTCGAAATCCGCAAGCTCGCGGAAGCGGCAGCGCGCGGAGAATTCAAGACCCGCGGCGACGTCGAGCGCTTTCGGCACGATTTCCGCGCCATGATCGTCGACCTCAACCGCTTGATGGAGGTGAGCGACGCGGGCCTCAACGACATCGCGCGCGTGCTGTCGGGCCTCGCGCGCGGCGATCTGACGCTGGGCATCACGGCGGCGTACCAGGGCACGTTCGCCACCGTGAAGTCCGATGCCAACAGCACGGTCGCCAAACTCACCGAAATCGTCACCAGCATCAAGGATGCGAGCAACGCCATCACCACCGCGTCGCAGCAGATCGCATCCGGCAATCTCGACCTGTCGACCCGCACGGAACGGCAGGCCTCATCCCTGGAAGAAACATCGAGCCTGCTGCGATCGCTGACGACCACCGTCAAGGGCAACGCGGACAGCGCGTTGCAGGCGAGCACGCTGGCGAGCACGGCTCGAACGCTCGCCGAAAAGGGCGGCGCGGTGGTGCACGAAGCCGTCAATGCGATGAACGAAATCGGCGTTTCCAGCAAGCGCGTGGTCGACATCATCACGGTCATCGACGAAATCGCCTTTCAAACCAATCTGCTCGCGCTCAACGCGGCGGTGGAGGCGGCGCGCGCGGGCGATCACGGGCGCGGCTTTGCGGTCGTGGCCTCCGAGGTGCGCAGCCTCGCCGGGAGAAGCGCGAAAGCGGCGCGCGAAATCAAGGAATTGATCAACGACAGCGCGACCAAGGTCGAGGGCGGGATACGGCTGGTGCACAAATCCGGCGCGACTCTCGAGGAGATCGTCGGCAGCGTCAAGAAGGTCACCGCCATCATCGCCGAGATCAGTGCGGCGAGCACCGAACAGGCGCACGAGATCGAGCAGGTCAATCGCGGTGTCTCCGATCTCGACGGCGTGACGCAGCAGAACGCCGCGCTGGTCGAGCAGGCCGCCGCGGCCGCCGGCAGCCTCGAGCAACAGGCCGTGCAGTTGGCCGAGGCCGTGTCGATCTTTCACCTGGCGGGCAGTGGTTCGGCGGCCGCCGCCGGCGCTCGCCGCCCGGCGTCCCGCCCAGCGGTTCGTGCGGCGGCCGCCTGAACACGCCCCAGCAATCGTCCGCCGCCGGGCCCAACAGCAACCCTTTCTTTACATCGAGAGCTTTTTCTATGAATACAACCCCCATCTCCCTTGCACGGCGCCTCACGGTCGCGGCAACCCTCGCGTGCGCGGCGCAGATCAGTGTCGCGTTGGACGCCGGCGATTTCACCCTGCACGGCGAAGGCTCACAAACCTATTACCAGACCAGCGCGAACACGTTCATGGACGCCGACCACCGGGGCACCTGGGACAATAATTTCCTGGGGTTGGTCGCCTCGTTCACGATCAATGACCGCACGACGGTGTGGTCGCAGCTCGAAACTTCGTCCACCGACGACACGCACTTCACCTGGTTCTTCCTCACGTACGACCTTACGGATAATTCGCAGCTCCATGCCGGCCGCGTCAAGATGCCGCTGGGCATCTACAATGAAATCACCGACACGATCTTTTTGCAGCAGTCGTCATTGCTGCCGGCGATATACAACAGTTCGCTCAACTGGGTCCACGATGCCTACAACGGCGTGGGCTATGACTACACCCAACACCTGGGCACGGCGGGAAAAATCGTGTGGCAGGCCTACGCCGGCGACAACGACGATACCAATACACCCGCCGATGGGCGCGACCGGCGGGTCTTCGGCGGCCGCGTCACTTACACCACGCCGATCGAGGGCTTGAGGCTGCTGTTCTCCGCGAATCAATCCCAGGTGCAGATCGAGTCCACCGGCAACGTGAACAATCCGCCGACGAGCTACATCACCGATCTCGCCATCGGCAGCCTCGCCAATCAGAATCTGTGGATCGCGTCCGTCGATTACTTGCACGACCCCTGGGACCTCAAGTCGGAATACGGCCACCAGACCTACCTCGGCATCACGTCCAAATCCTACTATGTTCAGGCGGGCCGGGTATTCGCCACGCGCTGGACGGTGTTCGGGCGATACGAATACTCCACGTTGGACCAGGCGCTCTCCTCGAGCGACTCGGAATCGGAGAAGACGCTTGCGGTCGGATTGAACTTCAAGGTGCGCAGCAACGTCAGCCTGCGCATCGAAGACCAGCTGAACCACGGCTATGCACAGCCGGTGGGAACCGGTGAAGTCGCGCCGGGGACTGGTAGGAACGACTGGAGTCTCATCATCGCGGGTGTGCATTTCATTTTTTAGACGACGTCGGATCAACGAGTCTTTACCATCATCGAGAGTGCTCATCATGAAGCGATTGATTTACTGCCTTGCCCTCCTTGTTGCCACGTGGCACGTCAGTTCCGCACATGCGGGTGATTTCGCGGTGATCGTCAACAAAGCGAATGCCGCCGCGATCGACAAGGACACCATCCTAAAAATCTATACCGGCGAAAAGAAGCGCTGGGACGACGGGTCGTCCATCTCTGCGGTGGATCTGCCGGAGGACGACGCGGTGCGCGCGGCCTTCAGTACCGGTGTCCTGGGAAAGACCGTGGCCAACATCAAGGCACTCTGGTCGCAGCTCATCTTCTCGGGCACGGCGGCGCCGCCGAAAGTGCTGTCCTCGGATGACGATGTGAAGAAGTTCGTGAGCGGCAACAAGGCGGCGATCGGCTATATCAAGCCCTCGGACGTCGACGAGTCGGTGAAGGTGGTCGCGAAATAACCGCGGCACCGCGCGGCTGTGCACGAACGGCCCTGGCCTGTCTCAGCACTCCGAGTGAGCCGCGAAGATCACTCAGCCAGGCTTCCAGCGCCGGCCGCCTAGAACGGAATGTCGTCGTCGAAATCCTCTTTACCGCCGGCCGGCGCGGGGGTTTGATCGTACTCGTCCCGGGGCGGTGCACTCGCGCCGCCGCCGCGCTCCGCACCACCCATGCCGCTGCCGCTGGCGCTGCCGCCGCCACTGCGGCCGCCCAACATCTGCATATTGTCGGCAATGATTTCCGTGGTATACCGGTCGTTGCCCTGTTTGTCCTGCCACTTGCGCGTGCGCAGTTTGCCCTCGACGAATACCTGCGAGCCCTTGCGCAGGTACTCGGCGGCAATCTCTCCCAGCCGGCCGAACAAGGCGATGTTGTGCCACTCGGTGCGCTCCTGCTGCGCACCGGATGCCTTGTCCTTCCACGATTCGCTGGTCGCGATCCGGATATTGGTTACCGTCGTCCCGCTCGGCATCGACCGCGTCTCCGGATCTGCGCCGAGATTTCCGACCAGAATGACTTTGTTGACACCGCGCGCCATGACCTACCCCTGATGCCTATCGGCAATACGTTGCCACTGGAAAAATTACCCGCCGCCGTGGACCCATATGAATCAGGGAGTTAACAAACATCACCCTGGCCTCATCGCAACGGCCGGCTGATTGTAGCATTGGGTCCGCGGCGGCGAGGAGAAACGCGCGCTTGCGAATGGGGGCTATTTCTGCACATTCGCGCACCGCGCGCCGCAAGAAAGGAGCGTGCTGCATCGGAGCAACGAGGTCATGGTGCGCTCCGCTCATACCACGCATCGAACCTCGACTGCAGCCGTCCCATCACGGACTCGAACTTCTCCTGCACATCCTGAACGGCGTCCCCATCCGCCGGGGAATATTGACGCCACTCCTGCGGCGCCTCGCGAACCACGCGCGCCAGCTGTCGCCAGTCCAATTGATCCCAATTCTGCCGGGCCTCGAACGCGAGCAGCCGCTCGAGCAGCGTCTTGCGGTTCTCCTGATTCTCCCGCCGCCGTTTGGACGGCACGCCGGGTTCTTCGGCCGAAGCGGAGAGCGCCTGCATCACCACCGCCGGCTCGATGAGTGTGGGTATGTCGGCCGGGTCTTCCCGCGCATCGAGCGCATTCAACTCCTCGTCGAGCTGCTGCAACAGCCGCGAGGGATCGGCCGGCTCCGCAGGCGGGAGCGGCCACTTCTCTTCGATCGCGCGGGACAAAATAGCCGCCTTCCGGGTGTTGCCATCGCTCAGCGCGTCATCGGCCTTGCCGATGAGTACGGCCAACTGGTTCAGCAACAGCTGCTCCTCACGCACGATCTCCGCCACCTGGCGAACTGCGACGGCCGCGCGGCGCAACTGAGCCTGGGCCTCGGTCGGTTCCAACGCCGCTGATCGAGCCGCCGCCTGCACCACCTGTTGGGTTCGCCCGCGCACCTCCTCGGCAACGTGGTCATCCGCCTGCTGCACCACCCGCTGCGCTCGCCCGCGCGCCTCCTCGGCAACATGATCCGCCTGCTGCACCACCCGCTGCGCCCGCCCGCGCGCCTCCTCGGCAACATGATCCGCCTGCTGCACCACCCGCTGCGCTCGCCCGCGCGCCTCCTCGGCGGCATGGTCATCCGCCTGCTGCTTGGTGTGCCTCAGGTGACCGGCGACGATTTCCTGGCAACGATCGATCGCCTGCCGCGCCCGCTGCTGGGAACCGGCGTCAGGCTGGGTCTTGAGCGCGCGCCAGCGCGCGCTGAGTTGATCGAAGGTCGAGGTGTACAAGGCGTTGTAGCTGCGGTGGCTGTGCAGTTCGAGCGCCGCACAGAGCGCGCTGATCTCACCGACATCGTTGGCCTCGCTGGTGATTTCGGCCGGTTTACGCTCCTCGGTCTGCAACGCATCGCACTTGTCCTTCAGGATCTGATAGACCGCCCGATCCCGGTTGCGCACCTGCTTGAGAAGCTGTCGGAGCTGCGCGGGATCATCGACGGCCTGCGCCGCCAACTGCCGCAAACGTCCCGAGGGACCCTCCACCGCCAGTTGCGCCAGTCGAGCGGGATCGGTGATCGCGGCCAGGGCCTGCGGCAGGAGTCCGGTGTCCTGACACAGCACCGCGACCGAAAACATCCCGTTTCGACTTCCCGCCTCAGCGCAGAACTCGGCGAAATCAACCGAGCCCTCATCGATGAGCTGAGCCAAGCGCGTGCGCGCGGCGCGTTTCAGGGACGTGGGAACCGCCGGGTCGGCGCCCTCGGCCGAAGCGGACACTCCGGCAAGCTTCCGCAGCCCGTCTCCGTCCGGCAGCATGCGGATGGCCGCCAGACGCAGATCCTTGTCACCGCTGCCCAGCGCGGTACTCAGCATGACATCCGGAGTTGCCGCGGCGAGCGCCGCGATGCGCTCGTCCAGGGTCGGCGCGACCCGCTGTGCCTTGGAAAAGAGGCGCGAAAACACCTTCATCGAACTAGCCCATTATGGTTAATGCCCGGTCGAGCGATGACGGAGCTGTTCGGTACCTGCGCAACCATTCCATGTGCGCGTTGTCACCAGCGTCTGTCGGTAACCGATACTAGCGCATCGGATTTGCGTGCGCTCATGGTCTGTCTTCCAAGCGCTCCGCGGCACGGACGGCTACCGCCAGGCAATCGGCAAAGTCTTGATTTTGCTGGCCGCAATCGCAGGGCTTGACGCCGGGCGTATAGTATCTGGTTACATGCAAAATATTCGCATCCGGGGCGCCCGGACCCACAATCTGAAGAACATCGACCTCGATCTGCCGCGCGATCAGCTGATCGTCTTCACCGGACTGTCGGGTTCGGGCAAATCCTCGCTCGCGTTCGATACCATTTACGCGGAGGGCCAGCGGCGCTACGTCGAGTCCCTGTCGACCTATGCGCGGCAGTTTCTGTCGATGATGGAGAAGCCGGATATCGACACCATCGAGGGGCTGTCGCCGGCCATTTCGATCGAGCAAAAGTCGACGTCGCACAATCCACGGTCCACCGTGGGCACGGTCACCGAGATCTACGACTACCTTCGGCTCCTGTACGCGCGGGCGGGCACGCCGCGTTGCCCGGATCACCATATCGACCTGGCCGCACAGACCGTGAGCCAAATGGTCGACGCAGTGCTGCAGCACCCGGAAGGCACGGCGATGATGTTGCTCGCGCCTGCGATCGCGGAGCGCAAGGGTGAGCACGCCGAGTTGATCGACGAACTGCAAGCCGGCGGGTTCGTGCGTGCCCGCATCGACGGCACGGTGGTGGAGCTCGATCAGGCTCCCAAACTCGACGTGCGCCGCAAGCACACCGTGGAAGCCATCGTCGACCGCTTCAAGGTGCGGCCCGATTTGGCACAGCGCCTGGCCGAGTCCTTCGAGACGGCGCTGCGCCTGGGCTCTGGAGTTGCAAAGGTCGCGTACATGGACGATTCACAGCGTCCCGAACTGGTGTTTTCCAACAAATTCGCCTGTCCCATCTGTAATTATTCCCTGAGCGAATTGGAACCGCGCCTGTTTTCCTTCAACAGCCCGATCGGCGCCTGTCCGAGCTGCGACGGGCTCGGCACCCAAGAGTTCTTCGACCCCGAAAAAATCGTCGCCAATCCGCACCTGTCGCTCGCCGGCGGCGCGGTGCGCGGCTGGGATCGGCGCAATGCCTACTATTTCCAGCTGATTCAATCCCTCGCGCGGCATACCAAATTCGACATCGAGGCGCCGTTCGAGCAGCTGCCGGACAGGATCAGGGACCTGGTGCTGTTCGGCAGCGCGGACGAACAGATCGAATTCAAGTACCTCGACGGCAAGGGTGGGACGCTCAAGCGCAAGCACACCTTCGAAGGCATCGTGCGCAACCTGGAACGCCGCTACAAGGAAACGGAGTCGGCCACGGTGCGCGAGGAATTGGCGAAGTACCGCTCCGCGCGCGCCTGCCCCGAGTGCGGCGGCACGCGGCTGAACCGCGCGGCGCGCAACGTCTTCGTCGGCGGCAGGAGCGCTCCGGAGGTTTCGGCGCTCTCGGTCGACCGGGCGATCGATTTTTTCAAGGCGCTCACGCTCCCCGGCTGGCGCGGCGAAATCGCGGTCAAGATCGTCAAGGAGATCGGCGATCGCCTCGGCTTTCTCGGCAACGTGGGCTTGGGCTATCTGACGCTGAATCGCAGCGCCGACACCTTGTCCGGCGGCGAGGCCCAGCGCATCCGGCTGGCGAGCCAGATCGGCTCGGGACTGGTCGGCGTCATGTACATTCTCGATGAGCCCTCCATCGGCCTGCACCAGCGCGACAACCAGCGGTTGCTCGACACGCTCATCAGCCTGCGCGATCTCGGCAACACCGTCATCGTGGTGGAGCACGACGAAGATGCCATTCGGCAGGCGGACTATGTGGTGGATCTCGGGCCGGGCGCCGGGGTGCATGGCGGAAAGATCGTGGCCCAGGGCACCCCCGCCGAAGTCATCGCGCACCCGGATTCCATTACCGGGCAATACTTGAGCGGCCGCCGGCGCATCGCGATTCCGCCCAATCGACGCGTTGCGGATCCGAAGCGCATGCTGCGCGTCACCGGCGCGACGGGCAACAATCTCAAGAACGTCACCGCCGAGTTCCCGCTGGGACTGATGACCTGCGTGACCGGCGTATCGGGGTCCGGCAAGTCGACCCTGATCAACGACACGCTGTACCGCGGGGTCGCGACCTCGCTCAACCACGCGTCGGCCGGCACGGCGCATTTCGAGCGCATCGAAGGACTCGATTACATCGATCGCGTGATCGAGATCGATCAGACCCCGATCGGCCGCACGCCCCGATCCAATCCTGCGACGTACACCGGCTTGTTCGCCCCCATTCGCGAAATCTTCGCCGCCGTCCCGGAATCGCGTGCCCGCGGCTATGAAGCCGGACGCTTCAGTTTCAACGTCAAGGGCGGACGCTGCGAGGCCTGCCAGGGCGACGGCGTGATCAAGGTGGAGATGCATTTTCTCGCCGATGTCTATGTTCCCTGCGATGTCTGCAAGGGCAAGCGCTACAACCGCGAGACCCTGGAGATCCGCTTCAAGGGCAGGAACATCCAGGAGGTACTCGACATGACGGTCGAGGATGCCCTGCCGTTCTTCGCGGCGATTCCGACGGTGCAGCCGAAATTGCAAACGCTGCTCGATGTCGGCCTGTCGTACGTTCGCCTGGGCCAGAGCGCCACCACGCTGTCGGGCGGCGAAGCACAGCGCGTCAAGCTGTCCAAGGAACTCTCCAAGCGCGCCACCGGCCGCACGCTGTACATCCTCGACGAGCCCACGACCGGGCTGCATTTCGCCGATATCGCTCAGCTATTGGCGGTGCTGCACCGTCTGCGCGACGAGGGCAACACCATCATCGTCATCGAGCACAATCTCGATGTCATCAAGACCGCCGATTGGGTGGTGGATCTGGGTCCGGAAGGCGGCGACGGCGGCGGCAGGATCGTTGCGGTGGGCACGCCCGAGCAAATCGCGGACAACAAAGCCTCCTACACGGGTCACTACCTGCAGGCCTCGCTCGGGCAGCCGCGCATGCAGCCCGCGCGGCGCAGGCGCGCATGAATGCCCCGTGGCGCCTGTTCGCGGCGGCGCTGCACTTCTTCACTCGCGGATCGGTCCCACCGGGGGCGGCAACGAGCCTCGTGCCGCTCGCCGGCATCCTCCTCGGCTCGGTCGGCGCCGGTGTCTACTGGCTGGGAGCGCAGCTGTGGCCGACCAGCATCGCCGTCGTGCTCGCCATGCTCGCCACCGTCGCGCTGGCCATGCCGGATGCCCCTGCACCCACCGGCGGCCTGTTGCGCGTCTTCTTCGTGCTCATCAAATACAACGCGTTGATGGCCCTGTCCTCGGCCAGGGCGCCCATCGCGCTGCCGGAACATGTGACCTTGGGGCTCATCATGGTCGCAGGCCAAGCCGCAAGCCGCGCGCTGGCGGTGTCGGCCATGGCCTCCAAGCTGCCCGCCGCGCTGCGCACAACCACCCCCGATCTGACGGTCGCCCTGATCCTCGGCCTGGCGCCCGCCGCCTTGCTCGGCATACCGGGACTCATGGGTCTCGCCGCGGCGATCGCCATGCGCCTGGCGCAGAGCGCGAACCTGTTGCGCGAGGCGGCGTTGCCGATCGCCGAGCGGCTCGATCTTGGCCAGCAACTGACCGAGATAAGTTTCTACTTGGGCGCCCTTGCGGCGTGGAGGTACGTGTAGGACCGCGAGCGCATCCCGCGCGCCCCGATGCGCTATAGTTATTCCCGTGGGTGAATCGATGCAGCACATCCTCCGCTATTCGGATTCTCTCTCGGGGGGGCTCATTCCGCTGACCCGCCTCGCCGACTTCGTCGCGACCCTGCGCGTCCTGTGATGAGAAGGCTGTTGGCGTCGGTCGTGGCGCGCAGCTCCCTGCCGATTCTTACGCGGCTCGACCCGGAGCGCGCGCATGACCTGGGCCTTGCCGGTTTGCGGCTGCTCCAGCCCCTGTGGCCCGCCATTCGAGTACCGGCGCACCTGGCCGTGCGCTGCCTGGGGTTGAACTTTGCCCATCCGCTCGGACTCGCCGCCGGATTCGACAAGGACGGCGATTACCTGGACGCACTCGGCGCGCTGGGCTTCAGTCACATCGAATTGGGCACGGTGACCCCGCGGCCGCAGCCGGGCAACCCCAAGCCGCGCATGTTCCGACTGCCGGCGACCGGCGCCCTGGTCAACCGCATGGGGTTCAACAACAAGGGCGTCGATCATCTGCTCGCGCAACTCTCGCGCAGCCGCTATGCGGGAATTCGCGGCATCAGCATCGGCAAAAATGTCGACACGCCGATCGAGAGCGCGGAGGCCGACTATGTCGCCTGCCTGCGCAAGGTGTATGCCCGGGCCGATTACGTTGCCGTCAATGTCTCCTCGCCCAATACCGCCAGACTCCGAGAACTGCAGGGACGGGACGGTCTGGAGCGCATCGTCGGTGCCCTGCAACGAGAGCGCGTGCTGCTCGCGACCCGTCACGCCAAGCAAGTTCCGCTGCTGGTCAAGATCGCGCCGAACCTCGCGCCCGAACAAGTCGCCGCGCTCGCCGGCGCCTTGCGTCCGCTCGGCGTGGACGGGGTCATCGCCACCAACACCTCGAACGATTTGACCAGCCTCGGCCCGTGGCCCGAGGCGCATCGCGGGGGATTGAGCGGCGCTCCGCTGCATGCCATGTCGGTGAGCATCATCCACCGGCTGCGCGCCGAGTTGGGGCCGGACTTTCCGATCATCGGCGTCGGCGGTATCGTGAGCGCGGATCATGCGCTGGCCACCTTGCGTGCCGGGGCGAATCTCATTCAGATTTACACCGGTTTTGCCTACCGAGGGTACCGGCTGGTGGAGGAAATACTCGATGCCCTGGCCGATCATCGCCCCCCGCGTGACGCATGATCTGCCATGACGATGTGTTGCAATTTCAACGCGACGGCGCCCTGTGCGTCCGGCAGTTGTTCAGCGCGCCGGAACTCGAGGAGCTGCGCGCCGGTATCGACCTGAATCTCGCCGCGCTCAGCCCCCGCGCCAAGGTCGCGAGCGGCGCCGGGGATCCCGGGCGTTTCGTCGAGGATTTTTGCAACTGGCAGGACAATCCACACTACCGCCGCTTCATCCTCGAATCCGCCCTCGCCGAGACGGCGGGGCGTTTGATGCAAAGCTCGACCGCGCGTCTCTATCACGACCACATGCTCACCAAGGAGCCCGGGACGCGCCAGCCGACGCCCTGGCATCAGGACCAGCCGTATTACAACATCGACGGCGGGCAAAACATCAGTTTTTGGATTCCCGTCGATCCGGTCAGCCGCGCATCCACACTGGAGTTCGTCGCGGGCTCGCACCGGGGACCCTGGCTCATGCCACGATCCTTCATGGATTCGCAGGCCCGGTGGTTTCCCGAGGGCAGTCTCGCGGACCTGCCCGACATCGAAGCGCACCGCGGCGACTATCCGATTCTCGGCTGGCAACTCGAACCGGGCGATGCGGTGTGTTTTCACATGCTCACCCTGCACGCGACCCGGGGAGTCGACGGCCCGCATCGCCGGCGGGTGTTTTCCGTGCGCTTCCTGGGCGACGATATCAGGCATGCGCCGCGACGCTGGAAAACGTCTCCCGATTTCGCGGGCTTGGCCGATGAGTTGCCGGTGGGCGCGCCCATGGATCACGCCCTGTTTCCGATCTTGTGGCGTTCCGGCGCCTGAGCGCGGGTCGGGGCGTTCAGCCCATGCGAAAGAACGCGCGCAGCGCGCGCAGTGTCTCGGCGGGATTTTCCTCCGGGATGAAATGCCCGCAATCGATCGCCTCGCCCGTAGGCACGGCCACGAGATCGCGCCAGGTCTCGAGCGGCTGGAACAGCTTTCCGACCACGCTGCGTGCGCCCCAGAGGATCAGCGTCGGGCATTCGACTTTGCGGCCCGCGCAGACGTCCGCGTGGTCGTCCGCGAGGTCGCAGGTCGCGCCGGCGCGATAGTCTTCGCACGCCGCGTGAATGCCTTCGGGCGTCCCGAAGGTGCGCAGGTATTCGGCCAGGATCGCGGCGCTGAAGGTGGACGGGTTCGCCGCCAGCCGGGCGGTTACCGCGCTCAGCCAGAATTGCGGATCGCTGCCGATCAATCGCTCCGGGAGCGGCCGCGGCTGGATCAGGAAGTACCAGTGATAGTAGGCGCTCGCGAGCGCCATGTTCACCTGCTCGTAGACCGCCCGTGTCGACACGATGTCGAGGAGCGCGAGCCGCGCCACCGCGCCGGGGTGATCGAGCGCGAGCCGGTACGCGACGCGCCCGCCGCGGTCGTGCCCGGCGGCCATGAATTGGCGGTGGCCGAGCGCGGCCATGACCTCGATCATGTCGCCGGCCATGGCGCGCTTCGAATAGTTGCGGTGATCGGCGCAGCCCTCGGGCTTGCTGCTGTCGCCGTAGCCGCGCAGGTCCGCGCACACCACCGAAAATTCCTCGGCCAGCGCCGGTGCGACCCGGCGCCACATGCGGTGCGTCTCGGGGTAGCCGTGCAGCAGCAGCAGCGGCGCGCCTTGGCCGCGCGTGGCGAGGTTGATGGTGGCGCCGCGGGTCGCTATCCGCCGGTACTCGAAGCCCGCCAGCTCCGTTTCAGCGCCCGCCATGACCTGGGTTCGCGGCGCGCCGCCGCCGTGTCATTTCTTCAGCACGGCGGTGAGCGTGATCTCCGGTACGCTCGCGAGCGCCTTGGACAACGGGCACTGCTGCTTGGCGCCGGCGGCCAGCTTTTGAAAGGCGGCCTCATCGATGCCGGGCACGCTCGCCTCCAGCGTAAGCGCGATACGATCGATCAGAAAGCCGCCGCCCTTCGCGACCAGCCGCACGCTGGCCTGGGTGTCCACCGCCGCCGTGGCGAACCCGGCCGAGTCGCACGCAAACGAGAAGGCCATGGTGAAGCACGCGGCGTGAGCGGCCGCCAACAGCTCTTCCGGATTGGTGCCGCGGCGATCATCCTCGAAACGGCTGCCGAATCCGTAGGGATAGGCCTTCAAGGCATCGGTCTGCGTGCTGATCTTGCCGACCCCTTGCTTGCCCTGGCCTTCCCAGTGAACCGTCGCTGTCTTGTCAGTCATGGAAAACTCCTTCGAGTGGATTGTATAGGCCCCATTCCTCATGGCGCATCGATGTCATAGCCCTTCGCACGCAGCTCATCCAGCAGCCCGCCCTTTTCCAGCAGCAGGTCGAGATTCACCACGGCAATCGTGGCGCCGGCCCCTTGCAGGTGAGTCTCCATGCTCTCGAGCCACGTGCGCCGCAGCAAGTTGATGAGCTCGCTCGCGCCGGCGCCCCGATCCAACGCCGCGCGGCAGGCATCCACTTCGGGCGGCTCGTGCAGGTTCGCGATCCGTTCCACGTTGCCGCTGGCCCACGCCTGCGCGCGGTCGACCAGGCGCGGCAAGTCCTTCTCGACGGTGGCCAGGGAAGCCGCGACGCAGGCGTTCTCGGTGTCCCGCGGCATGGTCTTCAATGCGTCCAGAAAGTCGTGCACGCCGGCGATCTTGAGCTCCTGCACGCGCACACCATGCTTGCCGGCGAGCACGCGGACCGCGGCGCCCAGGTCCAAGCGCGTGGATAGGCCGGCCTGATGGAACGCAGCTTGCTGCAAAAAAGCGGTGGCGATGATCGGACGATACCGCTCCCACTTGTCGGAATCCGCCGTGTATTTGGCACGCTGCGCCGCAAAGCGGGCGTAGAGATCGGAGGGCATCACGTCCTTGAGGCGCTTGCCGCCGCGCACCATCAGAACGTCCCGCTGCGTGATGAGCAACCACAGGATCCGCGCGATACCGATGTCAAACGGCTTCGGTACCACCACCTCGCTCGTGGTGGCGAGCAACTGCTCGAACTGTTTCGAGCGCCAGGTGATTCCCTTCGGCAGCGGCGACATGCTGCCCAATATCCACAGGTTGGAGTCGCCGCGATGCACGTGCCACATGCCGGGTCCCGTGCGTTCACCCGTGACGACGACCTCGTCCAAAACGGCGGGCGGCGCATCCTCCGTACGGCACCTGACCGGCGAGGGAACTGCGGCGAGCCAAACCGCCAGCGCGAGCAGCGCCGTCGTTGAGCACGATCTGGAGGTCATGTCGGCAATGGAATGAATTCCGTTTCACCCGGCACGCAAGGAAACTGTTGTTTCGCCCAGCGCTCCTTGGCACGCTCGATGCGCTCGCGCGTGGAGGCGACGAAGTTCCAATACAGGTAGCGCGGTGTGGGAAATCGCCGGCCGCCGAGCAGCATGACGCGGGAGTCGCCGATCGCGGTGAGCGTCGCATCGGCTGAATCGAGCAACGCCATGCGTCCCGCCGCGACCGTCGTCCCGGCGATGACCACAGCGCCTTGCACCACATACGCCGCCTGCTCTGCGTGCTCCGCCGGAACATCCAGCGCCGCGCCGCCCGGCAATTGCGCGTCCACGTAATAGGTGGGCCATAGCGTTGCCACGGGAGACGTGAGCCCGAAGGCGCGGCCCGCGATGATGGTCAGCGCGATGTTGCCGATATCGAGACGCGGCAAGGTCGCCGCGGGATGGTGCGCGAAATCGGGGATTACATCTTCTTGTCCATCCGGCAGCGCCACCCAGCTCTGGATTGCATGGATCTGCGGTCCCGCCGCGCGCGCGGCCCGCGGGGTCCGCTCGGAGTGCACGATGCCGTGCCCGGCGGTCATCCAATTGACGTCGCCCGGCCGAATCTCGCGCACATTGCCCAGGCTGTCGCGGTGCTCGAGCGCGCCCGAAAACAAGTAGGTCACCGTGGCGAGCGCGGTATGCGGGTGCGGCCGAACGTCGATCCCGCCGCCCGGCGCGAATTGCGCCGGACCCAAGTGATCGAAAAAAATGAACGGACCCACCATTTGCCGCCCGCTGGCGGGCAGCACCCGGCTCACGGCGAAACCGCCCAGGTCGCGCTCACGTCCCTCGATCACTTGATGGATGGTCATCTGGCGCGTGTCGTCAGTTTCTTCAAAAAGTCATAATAGAAATCGACACCGGTGTAGAACGACCCCACCGGCACCCGTTCGTCCTTGCCATGCATGCGCACGTCGTCATGATCGATGGCAACGCCGCAGATGCCATAGGTCGGAATGCCCGCCGCCATCGTGTAGACGCTGTCCGAGGCGCCTGTTTCCATGATCGGAATGACCGGCGTTCCGGGCCACAGCTTGGCCGCAGCGCCGTGCAGGGACCTCATGACGTCGGCCTGCAGCGGCGGCGGCGCCATGGCCTTGCGGTCCGAGCCATGCTCCGAGATATCGCCCGCGTCGCTTCGATAGCGAACGGTCAGTTGCGGATCGTTGAACAGCTTGACCAGATCCAAGCGAATCTCCTCCTGCGAGTGACCCGGAAAAATCCGGCAGTTCACGTTGGCCTCGGCCCGCTGGGGCAGCGCATTCGGCGCATGGCCGGCGCTCATCATGGTCGCCACGCAGGTCGTGCGCAGGGTGGAGTTGTAGCGCGCGTCCTGCGACAGCCGGTCGACGGCCGCGGGGTCGGGCGGCGTTGCGAGAATGGCGCGAAAATCGGCGGCGGCCGGCCCCTTGTCGATTGCCGCCATCTGCGTGAAGTACTCCCGCGTGACGGCGTTCAACTCGAATGGGAACGGTGACCGTTGCAATACCGCGAGCGCGTCGGCCACGTGGTAAATGGCATTGTCGGGCTTCGGCAGCGAACTATGGCCGCCCGGATTGGTCGCGAGGACGGAGAAATCGGCATACAGTTTCTCGGTGGCCTCGAATTCCACGGTCACCGGCTTGCCGTGGTCGGTGACCACGCCGCCCGAGTCCGGATTCAGCGCGAACTCCGCGTCGATCAGTTCGCGGTGAGTTCGCAGCAGCCAGTCGACGCCGTTCGACTTGCCGCCCTCCTCATCGGCGGTGAGCGCAAGAATGATGTCGCGGTCCGGGACGTACCCTTCCTGCTTCATGCGGATGAAATCGGTCACCGCGATGGCATCGCTGACCTTCATGTCCTGGGTGCCGCGCCCATAGTAGTACCCATCCTGTTCGACGAATTGGAAGGGATCGGTGGTCCAGTCCTCGCGCCGCGCTTCCACGACGTCGAGGTGCCCGATGATGAGGACCGGCCGCAGCGTCGAGCCGGGCGTAGCCCGGTACCGCGCCACCATGTTGCCCATGCGGTCATTCGGTCCCAGCACCACGACGTCGGCGGCGGGAAACCCGGCGTCCAGCAGCCTTTTCGCCATCGCCTGTGCAGCCACCGTGGTGCTTCCGATAGAATCGGTGGTGTTGATTTCGATCAGTTGCTTGAAGATGTCGTGCGCCAGGGTCCGGGTGGCTTGATCGCTGGACGCGGCGGACCATGAGGGCTGTGAACAGGCCGCTCCGATGACGGCAACGATCGAATTCCAAAAAGCACGGTTTTTCAAAAAATCTCCCCCGAACAAAAAAATCAGGATGTCGCCAATGCGCGCCCGAGTCAATCCAGCCGGGGTCGCGTCGTCCATGACGCTTCGTGGCATAATCGCGCGGTTTTCAGGGGAATGGAGCTATGGCCGAAGAGAAGAAGGGCGCGGTGACGCGGCAGGCCGCGGAAGCGGCGGTGAGAATCCTGCTGGAGTGGGCGGGCGACGACCCGGATCGCGAGGGACTGCGCGACACGCCGAAACGCGTGGTGAACGCTTATGGCGACTGGTTCTCCGGTTATTCCAGCGATCCCGGCGAGTACATGCGGCGCACGTTCGAGGAGGTCGAAGGCTACGACGAAATGGTGATCCTGCGCGATATCGCGTTCGAATCGTTCTGCGAACATCACATGGCGCCCATCATCGGCCGGGCCCATGTCGGCTACTTGCCGACGGACCGGATCGTCGGCATCAGCAAGCTGGCGCGGGTGGTCGATGGCTTCGCGCGCCGCTTCCAGGTACAAGAGAAGCTGACCGCGCAGATCGCCGCCTGCATCGACGAGACCTTGAAGCCGCGCGGCGTGGGCGTGGTCATCGACGCCGTGCATCAGTGCATGACCACCCGCGGTGTGCACAAATTGGGCGTATCGATGGTGACCAGCAAAATGCTCGGCACCTTTCGCAAGGATCCCAGTACCCGGGCTGAATTTCTGCGCTTCATCGACATCGAAGGCATGCAGCGCCGTTGACCTCAGTTGCGCTTGCGCTCCACCGCGGGACTGCGCAGCGGCACCAAATCGACCGAAAAGCTGTATTTGTGGCGTTCGCCGGGCTGCAACGCGCCGACTCCCACGACCTGCCGCGCCACCTTCTCGCCACGCTCATTGGTGATCGACACGACCACGCAGTACTCGCACGGCTCGTCGCGCACGGCATGATGGATCGTACCCTCGATCCGCATGGCGGCGATGCCCTTGCTGTCGGTCTCCGCGGCGCCCGAACTGAAGCGCAGATGGTGCTGGCAGCCGGGGCAAATACTGGCGCTCTGCAGAACCGTGGCCTTGCAATGCGGACATATTCGCGTCGCGCCCAGCGTACCCGGACGAACGGCACTCATTGCTAGATCTTGCCGGCCGCCATGCTCGCCGCGGTGGGCACTCCGGTGGCCGTTCCCGTGGCGGTAGTGACGCCCGTGGTGGATTTCGCGACCTTGTCCTCGGCCCAGCCGAATTCGACGTGTCCGCGCATGCGCGACCCGGCCGCAACGGTGATCGAACCGGCCTTGACGTCGCCCACGATGATGCCCCCCTCCAACACATCCACGCGCCTGGCAGCTTCGATATTGCCCTGCAGCTCGCCGCCGACGACCACGATGGCCGCCAATACCTGGCCGGTCAGATGAGCTCCGGGCTCGATGCTGAAATTGCCGTCGATGCGCACGTCGCCCTTGAAGCGTCCGGCAATTTTGACGTTGCCCGTCCCCTCGATCTTGCCCTCGATCGACAGATTGGCGGCGATCACCGACTCGCCGCCCTCGACCCGCGGGGCCGGCGGCGGGGCGGGCCGGCGCGGCGCCACGGCCAACGCAGGGTCATTCGTAGCCCGTGGCTCGGCGCGCTCGGTCGCAGGGCGGTCCGGCGGCGGCTGAGGGGTGGGCGCAGGGCCCGCTGTGGCGGGCGTGGGGGTTTCTTTCCAAAGTGCCATGACATGTGCCTCCCGCTGGTAAGGGTTTGAAGCCTACACGCTAACGCCTCGAAATGTCATCGGGCGACTGTCTTTTAATGGAGACGGTTGGGTCGTCGCGGGCCTGGTCGAGGGCGGTGCAAACCTCTTGCACCCCGTCGAGGATGCGCGGCGCCATCCGGCCGATGAGCGAGGGATTCACCATGAAAATGTGGTGTTTTTGGACGGCCTTAAGCTGCGCAAAGCGACCCCAATCCGCCGTCTGGCGCGCGCCGTCCGCTCCGGTTGCGCCGATCAAGATGACGTCCGGGTCGCGCGTCAGCACCGCCTCGCGGTCTACGGCGGGGGCGAGCGTGGAAAGCTGCGCAAACACGTTGTCGCCGCCGCACAGCGACATGACCTCGCTCACGACGTGGTCCCCGGACAGCGTATAGAGCGGCCGGTCCCAGACTTGATAGAACACCGAGAGCCGCGGCCGGCCCGCATAGCGGACGCGCAATGCGGCGAGCTCGGATCGATAGCGTTGCGCCGCCTGCGTGGCGGTCGATTCCGTGCCCGCGAGCCGGCCGAATTCCAGCAACGCGTCGCCAATGTCCGCCAGGCGCCGCTGCTCCGTCGAGATCACCCGTACCTTCAACCGCTCCAGCTCGATTCGGCGCCGCGGCGGGGTTCCTGTCTCCCAGAGCATGACCAGCGTCGGTTTCAAGCTCAGCAGCCGCTCGATATCCAGCGTCGCCGCTTCGCCGAGCCTGGGCAGCTGCAGGGCGGCGGGCGGATAATCGCTCGAGTCATCGACCCCGACGACTCGTGCTCCGGCACCGGCCGCAAACAAGAGCTCGGTGATGTGCGGGCTCAAACTGACGATTCGCGGCTCCGGCGCTGCCGCTCTGGCGGCCGCGGCCAGGACCGCGGCCAGCATCATGCAAGTGGCGATGCGCTTCATGCGATGCACTATAATGCCCGTCCAACCACAACGGGGTCCCCACTCGTGTTCCAGCACATCAGCCGTCTAGATCCCGACCCCATTCTGGGCCTGATGGCGAAGTTCCGCGCCGATGCGTCGGCCCGCAAGGTCGATCTCGGTGTAGGCGTATTTCGCGATCTGTCCGGCAACACGCCGATTCTCGCGTGCGTGCGCCGCGCCGAACAAACGGTGCTGGCCTCGCAATCCACCAAATCCTACGTGAGCGCCGCCGGGCGCGAAGAGTTCAACACCGCCGTCGAAGAACTCGTGCTCGGCGCCGCGCACAGCGCTCGGCGCGACCGGCGCGCGCGCACCGTGCAGGCGCCGGGTGGCTGCGGCGCCCTGCGCGTGGGCGCGGAACTCATTCGCGCGGCCGCGCCGGCCGCTGCGGTCCATGTCAGCGACCCCACCTGGGGCAATCACGGCCCATTGCTCGGCAGTTCGGGTCTGCGCCTGGAGCGGTATCCCTACTACGATGCCGTCGCGCACCAGCTCAAGTTCGACGCCATGCTGGAACGGCTGGATCGCGCCGCCGCCGGCGACGTGGTGCTGGTCCACGCCTGCTGCCACAACCCATCGGGCGCCGATCTGGCCCCCGACCACTGGCCGCGGCTCATCGAGGTGCTGGAGCGCCGCCGTTTGGTGCCGTTCCTGGACCTCGCGTATCAGGGATTCGGCGAGGACCTGAGTTCCGACGTGGCCGGCGTGCGCGAGGTCGCCGAACGGCTGCCCGAAGTGCTGATCGCGACTTCGTATTCGAAGAACCTCGGGCTGTATCGAGAGCGCGTCGGCGCCTTGACCGTCGTGAGCGAAAACGCATCGCGCGCCGAGGCCGTGCATAGCCACGTGCTGCAGATCGCCCGCAGCATCTATTCGATGCCGCCCGATCATGGCGCCGCCATAGCGGCTTGCATCTTCGCCGATCCGGAACTGCGGCAGTCCTGGATCACCGAATTGGCGGTCATGCGAAATCGCATCCGGGACATGCGCGTGCTGTTGGCACAACGGCTGAGCGCGGCCACCGGCGACGACTCCTTCGACTTCATTGGGGCGCAACGCGGGATGTTCTCGCTCCTCGGAGTGTCCAGGGCGGTTGTCGATCGGCTGCGCGAGGATCACCACATCTACATGCTCGGCGATAGCCGCATGAATCTCGCCGGCATCACGCCGCACAACGCCGCTTACGTGGCGGCGGCGATCGTTGCGGTGCGTACGGCCGAGATACAGCCGGCGTAGCCCGCGCAGCGCGAGAATCAGAGTCAATTCCCGAGGGCGTCGCTTAGGGCGGCGATTTCGGCGGCGCACTCGTGCATGACCATGCGCGTCTTTTCATCGTTGAGCCCGAGGCGGCGCGCCGCCGGGTATTCACGCAGGCATTCGTCGAGGGGTTGCGCGTCCGGAGAATGAGCCGCCATGACCTTGGCGATGGAGATGACGTCCCGCAAATCCGCTTCGGCCGACCCCTCTCCGCCGTGCTCATCCTGAGCACCGATCGCCTCCGACATTTCCGCGGAGAACTCCCAATTCTCGAGAATGGCCTTGCCGATCGAGGCATTCCAGTCGTCGATTATTCTCTCCAGCATCTCGCGGTCGGCGAATAGCTCCGGATGCCGGATGGCGCGCGTCAGCACATAGAGCTTGCCGATGCCGTGCATCATTCCGCCCAACATCGCCTCGTCAGGATTGACCCCGGAGGCCGTGCGTGCCAAGACGAATGCGAACGCCGCCACGCGCATGCTCCGCTGCCAGAGGTCGTTCAGGTAGTGTTCGAGTCCCGCCAGTTTGTTGGCACCGCGGATCTGCGACATGGCGAACGCGATCGAGGCGCTGCGCACCATGTTGTATCCGATTCGATTGATCGCGGTGCGCAGATCGCCGATCTGGCGGCCGCTTCGATTGAGCGAAGCCGAGTTGGCGATGCGCACCAGCCGGGCGGCGAGCGCGGGTTCGGACCCTACGACCCGGACGACCTGATCGATGGAAGATTTCGGGTCCGACAAGACGCGCCGCACCCGAACCGCGATCTCGGGAAATGAGGGCAGATCGACCTTGCCGCCCGACAATTCCGCGGCCAACGACCGGACGAAATCGAATGCGATGTCAGAATCGGATTGAAGCTGCGTATTGGTCACACTCGCACTCGTGAGATTCGGGGCGGCTGCCGGCGCATTCTACCGGTGTGACGTCCTCATGCTTACATCGACCGCGCCGCGCAAGACTTGAGCTTCTGCCCCGAATTCGTTCGGCGCCGGGCCGCACCCCGCAGAGCCTCAACGGCCGGCGGAAGGTCGGCTGGAAAAGCGCTGATGCACCTCGCCGTTGCGCGCGCGCTCGCTGAAACGGCCCTTGCAGTAGCTCGTGAGCACCCGCCGCCAGAAGGCCACCGCGCCGGGGTGGCGTTGGTACTCGACGATCTCCCATTCACCGGCGAAGCGGTCGAACATGAGCGTCGCCGCGTCGCGCCCGATGCCCGCCCGGCGATGCGGTTGGCGGATGAAAAACTCCGACATGTGGTAATCCACCGCCGTCTCGCCCGCGGCCGGAATTCGCGGACGGGATACGAGCGCGAACCCCACGGGATCCGATCCCTTGAGAATCACCAGCGGATGGGAGTGGTCGTTCGCGAACCAATTCGCAAAGATTTCCTGCTCGTGCGGATTGTCCCCGCCCAACACCGAAAACAGGCCGGTGTTGAGATCGGCCAGGGCATCGAGATATTCACCGTAGACATCCTTGATCCATTGGCGATCCCTTTTGGAGTGCCTACAATCTCGGATGCTGACGAGTAACGACGACACTTCCCTGCGCCCTCCAAAAAAACACAGCCCGACTGGACGAACCTGCACGCTCGTCCGGCCGGGCTTGTATCAGCGCGAAGCGGATTACGGCTTCGGGGCTGCCGCAGCGGAAGCTGCAGATGCTGCGTCGGCAGCGGCGCTGGCAGCGGTGGCTGAATCAGCAGCGGCGGAAGCAGCAGCATCCGGCGCAGCGGCGGCGGGCGGAGTCGTGTCGGTCATAGGAGCAGGAGCCTCGGTCTTGCTGCCGCAGGCGCTCAGCACCAGTGCAGCGACAAAAGCGCTTAAAGCAAGTTTGGTCTTCATCTATCGATACCCCAGAAATATTTAATGATAAAACGATAAGGCCGAGCGTGTTTCTGGGCTTCCACCCAGACGTCCGGCCAGATTTTAGAGTGTTTCACCTCATTTTCATATCACTTTCGCGGTTTATGTAGCGCCTGTAACGTCCTATGCAGTCACGGCGATTGAGCCGGGCCCCTATAGCTCCCGCGCTCACTGGTGCATACTTTGTGCGGGATTCAAGCGACATTGGCGGGGTCAGCGTGAGCGAAGCCGGGATAGACGGGCTGTATTTGTATCATTTACAAACCCTCATGGAACGGACCGATAGGTCGCTCGCGGCTACCGGGTTCGATGCATTGGTCGTACAGGCGGGCACGCCGCCTACCCAGTTCCTCGACGATCAAGACTATCCGTACAAGGTAAATCCGCACTTCAAGGCCTGGGTCCCCGTGGTCGACAATCCGCACTGCTGCTTGGTGTACCGGCCGGGTTCGCGTCCGCAGCTATTGTTCAACCAACCCGACGACTACTGGCACAAGCCGGCGCGCCTGCCCGAGGAGCCGTGGACGAGCGCCGTCGACGTGATCGCCATGCCCGATCCGTCGACAGCCCCCAGCCATTGGGCCAATCTCGGCCGGGTGGCCGTCATAGGCCCGGGTGTGGGCTTCGATGCCGCTGACCCGGGATCCGTGAACAATCCCGACTTGCTGACGCGGCTCCATTACGACCGAGCCGTGAAGACACCCTACGAGCTCGAGTGCATGCGCCGGGCAAACGCCCTGGGTGCTCTCGGGCACCGGGCCGCGCATGCCGCGTTTCGCAGCGGCGCCTCCGAATATGAGGCGTACATGCGCTACCTGGAGGCATGCGTGCAGCGTGAAGAGGAGATGCCGTACAACAGCATCGTCGCTTACAACGAGAATGCCGCCGTGCTGCACTACCAGCACCTTGCGCGCGAGACGCCGAAGCCGCTGCGTTCGCTGTTGATCGACGCCGGGGCGCAATACCGCGGCTATGCGGCCGATATCACCCGCACCTATGCCGCCTCCACGGGCCGGTTTTCCGACCTCATCGAGGCCACGAACCGCGCGCAGTTGAGCCTCTGCGACGAGATCGTGGCGGGCCGGGACTACCGCGACGTGCACTTGTCGGCGCATCGCATCTTGGGCGACGTGCTGCAGGAGATCGGGCTCACCACGGTGAGCGGGGATGCGGCCGTCGACGCGGGCCTCACCGGAGTTTTCTTTCCGCATGGAATTGGGCATTTGCTCGGGTTGCAGGTGCACGACGTCGGCGGCGTCATGGGCGATCTCAAGGGTGGCGTACGCGAGCGGCCGGCGGGGCATCCGTACCTGCGTTTGACCCGCATGCTCGAGCCCGGCGTGGTCGTCACGGTCGAACCGGGAATCTACTTCATCGACTCGCTTTTGGCCGCGGCTCGCGGCAACCCCAAGCGGGCGCCCCTGATTGAGTGGAGCGTGGTCGAGGAGCTGCGCCCCTATGGCGGAATTCGCATCGAGGACAACGTCGTCACCACCGCCTCGACGCCGGAGAACATGACCCGCGATGCTTTTCGTGCGCTTCGCGCAACTGTCAACGGGGTCGAAGCGACCCCGGCCTAGAGGGCGGGGTCGTCCCGACCCCGTAAATCCGGCGCGTTAGCGCCTAATCAAGCCTAACCAACCGCCTTCTTGCGGCGCTTTGGCGCAGGCGCAGCGGCTTCGGCGGCCGCGTCATCCGAGGCTGCCTTTTTCTTGGCCTTTTTCGGCGCCTTGGCGCCCTTGCCGGCGTCCTCGGCCTCGCCGGTCGAGACGCTGGCCAGGTCGACCAACTGCATCAGTGCCATGTCGGCCGAGTCCCCGGGGCGGGGTTCCATTTTCAAAATCCGCGTGTAGCCGCCGGCGCGCGCCTTGAAGCGCGGTCCCAAATCGGTGAACAGCTTTTCCACGACGGCCAGATCCCGCAGCCGTGCCAGCGCCAGCCGGCGCTTTCCCAGCGAATCGATCTTCGCCAGAGTGATCAAGGGCTCGACCACGCGCCGCAGTTCCTTCGCCTTCGGCACCGTGGTCCGAATGGTCTCGTGACGCAGCAGCGAAGTCGCCATGTTGCGCATCAGCGCATGGCGGTGCGAGGCATTTCGCGATAGTTGCCGGCCGCTGTTTCTGTGACGCATTGTCTAGATCCCGTCGCGCTCGTCGTCGCGCTTCAAGCCCGGCGGCGGCCAATTGTCGATACGCATGCCGAGGGTCAACCCGTGGCTCTCCAGCACTTCCTTGATCTCCGTGAGCGACTTCTTGCCGAGGTTCGGCGTCCGCAGCAATTCCACTTCAGTGCGCTGCACGAGGTCGCCGATATAGTGAATGTTCTCCGCCTTCAGGCAGTTCGCGCTGCGGACCGTGAGCTCCAGCTCGTCGACCGGACGCAGCAGGATCGGATCGAACTGAGTCTCCGTCGCCTTCGCGGTCGACTCGTCCTGACCCTGCAGGTCGACGAACACCGACAGCTGATCCTTGAGGATCCCGCCGGCGCGGCGGATGGCCTCTTCCGGATCGATGGTGCCGTTGGTCTCGATGTCCAAAATCAGCTTGTCGAGGTCGGTGCGCTGTTCGACGCGGGCGCTCTCGACGTTGTACGTCACCTTGCGCACCGGGCTGAAGGAGGCGTCGAGCTGCAGACGGCCGATGGCGCGGGTCTGTTCCTCGAAGGCCATGCGCTGCGCCGCGGGACGATAGCCCCGGCCCCGCTCGACCTTGAGCGACATCGACAACTCGCCGGCTTTCGTCAGGTTGGCAATCACCAGGTCGGGATTCAGGATCTCGATATCGTGATCGCCGGAAATATCGCCGGCCGTGACGGGTCCGGGCCCCTTCTTGTGCAACCGCACTTCGGCCACGTCGCGCGTGTGCATGCGAATTGCGACCGATTTGAGATTCAGGAGAATGTCCACGACATCCTCTTGAACGCCTTCGATGGCGGTGTACTCGTGCAACACCCCCTCGATCTCGATTTCCGTGATTGCAGCCCCCGGGAGCGAGGACAGCAACACGCGGCGCAGGGCATTGCCCAGCGTGTGACCAAAGCCGCGTTCGAACGGTTCGATCACGATACGCGCATGGCGCGGCGACACGGGTTGCACTTTGACCACCCGAGGCTTCAAGAATTCATTGATCGATCCCTGCATGGAAGACCCTCGTTAACTAACCGCGGACACGTCGCAGCACCGGCTGCGGCACGCTACTTGGAATACAACTCGACGACCAAGCTCTCGTTGATGTCGGGCAGAATTTCCTGCCGATCGGGAACCGACTTCAAGATTCCCGAGAACTTCTTGTCGTCCACTTCCACCCAATCCGGAAAGCCGACTTGCGCGGCGATCGTGAGGGCAGCCTGAATTCGAGTCTGTTTCTTCGCCTTTTCGCGCAGACTCACTACGTCGCCGGCCTTGCACTGGTAGGACGCAATATTGACCAACTTGTCATTGACCGATACCGCCTTGTGGCTCACCAATTGGCGCGCCTCCGCACGGGTGGACGCGAAACCCATCCGGTAGACCACGTTGTCGAGACGGCATTCCAAAAATTGCAGCAGGGTTTCACCGGTAGCGCCCGGGCGCCCGGCAGCCTTCTGATAGTAGTTGCGGAATTGCCGCTCCAGCACGCCGTACATGCGGCGCAGCTTCTGCTTTTCCCGCAGCTGCAGGCCGTACTCCGACAACCGCTGCTTGCGCTCGCTCTTGACGCCGCCGGGCGGCACTTCGAGCTTGCACTTCGACTCAAGAGGCTTCACACCGCTCTTGAGGAACAGATCGGTTCCCTCGCGGCGGGACAGCTTGCATTTCGGACCGGTATATTTTGCCATCAAAAACCCTTGAGGTATCTTTCGAGACGTACAGGCGGAACCACGGGCGAAGCCCTAAACGCGCCGCTTCTTCGGAGGACGACAACCGTTATGGGGGATCGGAGTCACATCTTCAATGTTGGTGATCTTCAGACCACAACCGTTCAACGCGCGGACGGCCGATTCGCGTCCCGGGCCCGGTCCCATCACCCGCACCTCGACGTTCTTGACGCCGTGTTCCTGCGCCGCATTACCCGCCCGCTCGGCGGCCACCTGGGCCGCGAACGGCGTCGACTTGCGCGATCCGCGGAAACCGCAGCCGCCCGAAGTCGCCCAGGACAGCGTATTGCCCTGCCGGTCGGTGATCGTGATGATGGTGTTGTTGAAGGACGCGTGCACGTGCGCGATCGCATCGAGCACGTTCTTGCGCACCTTCTTGCGCGCGGGCTTGCCGCCCTGCGCCGCGGCGGCGTTGCTTTGATTGGCGTTCTGCTTTTGATCAGCCATATTTATTTAACACCTACGGGGTCGGTGCGACCCCGTTTGATAGTTGCCCGCTTCGCGGGCAAATGAGAATCCATACCTACTACGCGCTTAGACCTTGCCCGGAGGCGCGTTCATCTTCACGGCCTGTTTGCGCGGACCCTTCCGGGTGCGGGCATTGGTGCGCGTCCGCTGACCGCGCATCGGGAGGCCCTTGCGATGACGGATGCCGCGATAGCAGCCCAAGTCCATCAGCCGCTTGATGTTCATCGACACTTCGCGCCGCAGGTCGCCCTCGACCGCGAACTTGGCAACCTGGGAGCGCAGCGATGCCACCTCGGCATCTGTCAAATCCTTCACCTTGACGCTGTATTTCACACCGGCGGCGTCGCAAATGCGTGCCGCGCGGCTGTTGCCTATGCCGAAAATGTGGGTTAGTCCGATGACCACATGCTTGTTCATCGGTATGTTGATGCCGGCGATACGCGCCATCTACTTCTCCACCCGCGCCCACGAAAAAAAGCGCATTAGTATATTAGAAAAACGACCAAAAATCAATTGCATCAGCCCTGGCGCTGTTTGTGCCGGGCGTCCGACGAACAGATGATGTAAACGATCCCGCGCCGCCGCACGATCTTGCAGTTCTTGCAAATCTTCTTCACCGAAGGACGAACTTTCATTTCTTACTCCCGATGCCCCGCAGGCTGGCCTTTTTCATCAGGCCCTCATATTGGTGCGACATCATGTGTGAAGACGCTTGCGCGACGAAATCCATGACGCCAACCACGATAATCAACAACGACGTGCCCCCGAACTGAAACGGAATGCTCGGGTTGACCATGCGAATGATTTCCGGCAACAGACACACCGACATGATGTAGAGGCCGCCCCACAGCGTGAGCCGGGTGAGGACCTTGTCCAGGTAATCGCCGGTCTGCTGCCCCGGACGAATGCCGGGAATGAACGCGCCCGCTTTCTTGAGGTTCTCGGCCGTGTCGCGCGCGTCGTACACCAATGCCACGTAGAAGAAGGCAAAGCCGATGATGAGCACGGCGAACAGCACGACGTGCAACGGTTGTCCGTAATTGAGGATGGCTGCGATCTTCTGCAGCGTCCTCTGAACGGCATTCGGGTTCGGCGAGTTGCCGCCGAAGAACTGCGCGATCGTCGCCGGGAATACCAGCAGGCTCGAGGCGAAAATCGGCGGAATCACGCCGGCCATGTTCAGCTTGAACGGCAGATGCGTGCTCTGGCCCTGCATCATGCGCCGGCCCACCTGGCGCTTCGCGTAGTTCACCTGGATCTTGCGTTGTGCCCGTTCGACGAACACGCAGAACAGCGTGACCAGGATGACGACCACCAGGATCAGCAGGACCACCATCGGGTTCATTTCGCCCGAACGCACCATTTCCAAGGTGTTGCCGATGGCCCGCGGCAGTCCCGCGACGATGCCGGCCACGATGATCATGGTGATGCCGTTGCCGATGCCGCGCTCGGTGATCTGCTCGCCCAGCCACATCACGAACATGGTCCCGGTGGTGATCGAGACCGTCGCGATGAACAGGAACTGCGGACCCGGATTCGGCACCAGACCGTTGCCCGAATTCTGGATCGCAAGCGCCGCGCCGAAGCCCTGAAATCCGGCCAGGAACACCGTGCCGTAGCGCGTGTACTGCATCAGCTTGCGCCGCCCCGACTCGCCGTCCTTGCGGATCTGCGCCCAGGGCGGGTAGACCATGGAAGCCATCTGGATGATGATGGACGCGGTGATGTACGGCATCACGTTCAGCGCAAAAATGCTGAACCGCTGCAAGGCGCCGCCGGAGAACATGTTGAACATCCCGAGCAGCGTGCCCTGCTGCTGGGAAAAGAACGTGGCGAAGCGTGCCGCATCGATGCCCGGCACCGGAATGAACGTGCCGATGCGATACACCACCAACGCGCCCAATAGAAACCACAGACGCTTGCGCATTTCGGCGAAGCGAGTGATGTCTCCTAGGGCTGCGGTGTTGGTGCTGGACGTGGCCACGGGTTGTCTTGCTCTCGCCTTATTCCGCGAAGCTGCCGCCCGCGGACACCACAGCGCTCTTGGCGCCCTTGGTCGCGGTGATCGCCTTGTCTTTGACGACGAACGCCTTCGCGACGGCGCCCGACAGGATGATCTTCACGAGTTTGGTTTGCTCGGGCACCAGATTCGCCTCGATCAATCCCTTGAGCGTGACTTCGGTGCCGGACACGCGCATCAAATCGCTGAGAGTCAGCTCGGCCCGCGACGCCTTCATCGCGGAGCGGAAGCCGGTCTTCGGCAGGCGCCGCTGCAACGGCATCTGGCCGCCCTCGAATCCGGTCTTGTGGTAGCCGCCCTTGCGGGCGCGCTGGCCCTTGACGCCGCGCCCGCAGGTCTTGCCCTGGCCGGCGGAGGCGCCGCGGCCAACGCGCAGATGCGTGCGCTTGGAGCCGGCACCCGGCTTGATGGTGTTCAATCTCATGATCTCTTCCCCAAGGCCGGCTCGACCTTCAGCATATGGCTCGCCGCGTTCATCATGCCGCGATTCGACGGCGTATCGGCCACCACGACGCTATGCCCGATGCGGCGCAGCCCCAGGCCGCGCACCGACCCGCGGATGCTGGCCAGCTGGCCGTACACACTCTTGATCAACGTTACTTTGACCGTCTTGTCCGTCATGACGCTAACCCACGATTTCCGCGACGCTCTTGCCGCGCTTCGCGGCAATGTCGTCCGGCGTGCGCAGTTTCCCCAGCGCATCCATGGTCGCGCGCACCACATTGATCGGATTGCGCGAGCCGTAGCTCTTGGCGAGCACGTTGCGCACCCCGGCGCACTCGAACACCGCGCGCATGCCGCCGCCGGCGATCACGCCCGTGCCGTCCGCGGCCGGTTGCATGTACACGCGCGTCGTCCCATGCCGCCCCTTGACCGCATAGAACAGCGTGTCGTTCTTCAACGATACGGTGACCAGGCTCTTGCGGGCCTGCATCATCGCCTTCGAGATCGCGACCGGCACTTCCCGCGCCTTGCCGTAGCCAAAACCGACCCGGCCGGCGCCGTCGCCGACCACGGTCAGCGCGGTGAAACCGAACTGTTTGCCGCCCTTGACCACCTTGGCCACACGGTTCACTGCGACCAGCTTTTCGAGCAGGTCGTCGCCGGACATTGGTTTTTCTACTCTCGCCATAGCGCCCCTGAGACCTCTTCTGTTAGAACTCGAGACCCGCTTCGCGTGCGGCCTCGGCCAGCGCTTTGACGCGCCCGTGATACATAAAGCCGGACCGGTCGAAAGCGACTTTCTTGATACCCTTCGCGACGGCGCGCTCCGCGATGGCGCGGCCGACCGCCTTGGCAGCCTCGATGTTGCCGGTGGTCTTCAACTCGCCGCGCACGTCCTTCTGCAAGGTCGATGCGGCGACCAGCACCGCGTCGCCCGTGGAAGAAAAGATTTGCGCGTAGATGTGCAGGGGCGTCCGATGCACCGACAGGCGCATGGCGGCAAGCTCCTTGATCTTCTCGCGTCCCCTGCGCGCACGGCGCAGGCGGGTGTCTTGCTTGGTCAGTTTCATGTGCTTACTTCTTCTTCGCCTCTTTCAGCGAAATCTTCTCGTCCGAATACTTCACGCCCTTGCCCTTGTAAGGCTCCGGCGGCCGAAAGCCGCGAATCTCGGCGGCCGTCTGGCCGATCCGCTGGCGGTCGATGCCCTTCACGAGGATCTCCGTTTGCGTCGGCGTTTCGATGGTGATGCCGTCGGGAATCGCATAGTTGATGAGATGCGAGAAGCCCAGCGTCAAGGTCAGGCTCTTGGCCTGCACGGCGGCGCGATAGCCGACGCCCACGAGTTCGAGTCTCTTTTCGTAGCCCTTCGTCACTCCCGTGACCATGTTCGCGAGATGCGCGCGCGTCGAGCCCGCGACGGCGTCCAAGCCTTCGGCGCTCGTCGTGGCCTCGACCGCGAGATGCTTGTCCTGCTGCACCACTTTGATGCCGCTCTTCAGCGCCAGCGTCAACGAACCCTTGGCGCCCTTGACGGTGACAGCTTCCGCACCAATGGTGACGGTCACGCCTTGCGGGAGATCAACCGGCTTTTTTGCAACTCGAGACATAGCTTGAACCTTGGAAATGGTGGCCTGAAATTCTACTGGACGACGAACAGCACTTCGCCGCCGGTGCCGGCCGCGCGCGCCTGTTTGTCGGACATGATGCCCTGCGGCGTCGATACCACCGCGACTCCCAACCCGCCGAGCACCTTGGGCAGCTCGTCCTTGCCGCGATAAATCCGCAGCCCCGGACGGCTGATGCGTTCGATGCGGTCGATGACCGGCCTGCCCTCGTGATACTTGAGTTCGATGGACAGCGTGCTCTTCGCGCCCGCCGCGTCGACGCTGAAGCCGCCGATGTAGCCCTCCTCCTTCAATACCTTGAGGATGGCCAGCTTCAGTTTCGACGCACCTACGCCCACCGTGGGTTTGCCCGCGGATTGCGCATTGCGGATGCGGGTAAGAAGATCGGCGATGGGATCAGTCATGCTCATTGTGCGCGCCTCACCAGCTGGCCTTGGAAAGACCGGGAATTTCCCCACGATTGGCCGCTTCGCGCAGCTTGGTGCGCGCCAATCCAAACTTGCGGTATACGCCGCGCGAGCGCCCGGTGATCGAGCAGCGATTGCGCTGCCGGCTCGCGGCGGCATCCCGCGGCTGCTCCTGCAGCTCCACCTGCGCGGCGGCGCGCTCCTCCGCGCCCGTCTTCGGATCGCGGATCAGCTCTTTGAGCTCGGCGCGTCGGGCGGCGTATTTCTTCGCGACCTTCAGGCGGCGCTTCTCGCGCATGAGCATGTTCGTCTTGGCCATGGGCGTAACCTATTTGCGGAACGGAAAATTGAAGGCTTCTAACAGCGCGCGTCCATGCTTGTCGTCCGCGGCCGACGTGGAAATGGTGATGTCCATGCCACGAATTTGATCGATTTGGTCGTACTGAATTTCCGGAAAGATGATCTGTTCTTTGACGCCCAGGCTGTAATTGCCGCGCCCGTCGAACGACCGGGTGCTGATGCCGCGAAAATCCCGGATGCGCGGAATCGCGATGCTCACCAGGCGATCCAGAAATTCGTACATGCGGTCGCC
>JBEKYO010000020.1:0-48472 GCA_049510875.1 Steroidobacteraceae bacterium | reverse complement strand
CGAACACCGCTTTGGTTGCAGTCTTGTTGAACAGCGCAAACTCGCCGCCGCTCCCGGAAAGGACCTCGCCCCCCAAGGAACCGCCGCCGCCGTTCATCGCACTGGCCGTCGCTCCGGCCGGGCTCACTGGAGCGGAGCTCGCCAGTAGCGCGCAGGTGAGCATCGCTTCAGTGTGTTTGGGCGCGCGGCGTTTCTTGGCGCTCATGATCTGATTCCCCATGTTATTGTCCGCCTGCCAGGAACGGTAACGGCCCGTGGGGTTCTATCAAATCGCGAGTACCCCGTCAAAGACGATTGCGATCCGCCGGCGCTATGTAAAATGTGGCGGGCACCCTCGAACCCCCTTCGTCCAACGACGCTCGCGTCGTTACGCTGACGTTCCTACACCAGCGGCACACCTTTGGGCACGCGCACGACCACGGTACCGGCAATCTTGTCATGCCATGCTTGATTCGAGTCGTCAAATGCGATCCAGATGAACCCCAGCCCGGCCACGGCCAGCGACAGGAAGCAGCCGAGCGAGCGCACGATGGCCGTCTCCCAGTCCACGTCCCGCCCGTCCACGCGCACGACCTGCAGATCGAACACGATTCCGCCGACCGTGGATCCGCGCAATTTCCACATGATGGCGCCGTAGGCGGCGAGCACCAGCAATTGCATGCGGAACGCGTGATCCACGAGGCTCATTGCAAACCCCACCAGCAGCACGTCGATGAGCATGGCGGCCATGCGCACCCAGAATCCGGCGCGCGGCATCGATGCGCTGACCCGCGGCCGAGCCACGCCCGGCGGCGGCGGTTGCGGGGCGGATGCTGATGCGGCGGCGGCGGCCGCGGTGGCATTGGCAGTTGCGGTGTCGGTGGGATCGGGCGGGTTGCCGGCCGGTACAGGGCCGGTCGCAGGGTCCGCCGGGGCGCTCCGAACCCCTTTCGCGGCTTGATGCGCGCGCGCGGACAGAATGAGCGTGTAGACCACGGCGCCGAACCCGAGGATGCCGAGCAACTGAAACACGAGATCACCGGCCACCGGCACCAGGTAGAGCGCCAGCACGACCACGCCGCCCACGAGCACGGCGACGGCCGGATGGCTGAGCGCACCGGCGGCCGGTTTGCCGAGGATGCGCCCGCCGAGCCACGCCAGCGTGACGGCCCTGCCGAATAGGCCGGCGATCAGGAACGCCGTCGCGACGAACGGCACTGCCGCGATGCCGAGCACCGTGACGCACAGCAGGATGATGAGCACCGGCGCCAACAGCATCGCGATGATGGCGGCGAGCAGCGTGCGGCCGGGTTGCGTCTCCAAGGTATGCACGCAACGGCTCAGACTGTCCCGAAACATCACGGCGAGGCAGGCGTACAGCGCCAAAAATCCCAAGGCCAGGACCCACGCCCAACCGATGCCCGGGACCAACGCCAGCGGACGCCCGTACAGCAGGCAGTGCTGAACCCAGATCTGCAACCAGGAAAACGAGCCGAAATCGGCGCCGAGAATACTTTGCACCCCGCCGTGGACGATCGCGGCCGGATCCCGGCGCACGGCCCCGAGCACCGCGACCACGTCGCCGCCGACCTCGGCGTGGGGTCCCAATTCGACGTTGCCCACCACCGCCACCGCATCGCCCCCTATCTTGCCGTCGACATAGGTGGTTCCGAGGACGGATACCACGTCCGCTCGCACCGTTCCGGTGACGCGGCTGTTCCCGAGGACCGAAACCACGTCCACCGAATCGCCCTCGTCGGTCGACGACCCGAACACGGACACCACCGAGTCGGCCTGCGCTCCGGCCTCCAACTTGGAATCGTGGCCGATGCTCACCACATCATTGCCCCCGCGACCGTAGTGCTCACCGCGGCGATGGCGCCGCGCGCCGTCCGGTCGATCTCGAGAGCTCTCCCACGAACCGTCACCCGGCGCGGCGGCAGTGGAGGATGGCTCCTCGGGCGCGGCGACAGGGGAGGACGGCTCCGCGGGCGCGGCGACCGTGGAGGCCTCCGAGTGGGCGTGCACGGTGACGGTCGAGGTGAACAGCAACAGGAGCGCCGCGCTCATCCGCCACCATAGGGACTTGCTCATGGGTAGTGACCTGCCGGGGAAGGCTCACGATAGAGCGAGCGATAGGCGGCGGCCCCGAGTCCGAACAACGCGGCGTATAGCAGGGCGCCCGCGGCCATTGCCCCGTAGAGCCAGATGGGGGGAACCACCTGCAGGAGCAGCGCCGCCCAATCGACCGTCCACGCGAGCGCCGTGGCGGGGCGAGTCCATCCCGACCCGGATCCGAGCGCGCTCAAGGCGCGGCTTCCGGTGCCGGCCCAGGAACCGTCGAGCAGGGTGAATCCGATGATGGCCAGGCAGATGACCACGAACGCCGCCCGCGCCGCGAGCGGCCAGTGCGCGAACCCCCGGCGCCACCACGGCAGCGCGCCGCGACGCTCCAGTTCCCGAAGCACCCGGGCTTCGAGCGAAGCGGGTGCGCGCCGCGCGGGCAGCCCGCGCAGCAGCCTATCCAAGTCCTGCCCGGTTTTCGCTTGCGTTTCAGAGGGGTCGTGCATGACTGGCTCGAGGTTTACAGGCTTTCGCGAACCAGGCCGCTGGATTTGAGCACGGCCAGCAGCGCGGCGCGGGCGCGCCGGATGTCGGTCTTGATCTTGGTCAGTGACGCGCCCAATTTGTCGGCAATGTCCTGGTAGGACAGATCCTCGAAATGGTACAGCACCAGGGCCACCCGCTGGTGTTGCGGCAATCTGCGCAGGGCGTCGTCGATGAGCTGCCGCCGTTGTTCGGCGCCGAGGTCGGCGAGCAGCGTGTCCTGCGCGCCCCATTCCGCGGGCGGTGCCAGCGACTCGGCGGCGCCCTCGGCCTCGTTCATTTCCGAGAACAGCCTGCGCCGCTTGCGGTAGCGGGTCAGATAATTGAGCGTCAAATTGGTGGCGACGGTCTTCAACCACCCGCCTACCGACGGGCTGCCGCGCAGATGCCCGAAATGCTCGTAAGCCCGGATGAACACTTCCTGCGAGATGTCCTCGGCCTGCGCGTCGTCGCCCGTCAGCCGAGCCGCCGTGGAAAACACCATGTCTTGATAGGCACGCATGAACGTCATGAATTCTGCCGAGGCGGGGCCCGTGGGTTGGGTTTGCACTGGAGTAGGTTCGCTTAGAACCAGAACACGGCAGCGTGGGAAAAGTTGCAGCAGCGCCCCGCCGGGCGCCTGCGCCGGGTGGCCGCGGCGCGGCCGCGGGCGGCCCCGTGGACCCTCAAGTTCTCCCCCTGGGTGCCGCTACCCATCGTGAGACATCAATGTGCGTTGGGCGTCGTCCAACACCCGTTTCCGACACCCGTGGGCCGCCAAGATCCCGAGGAACCCGTAAATGACGATCGCTCGAAGGCTCGCAATTCTGCCCGTGATGGCCCTAATGGGCATTCTGTTGATTTCCATGGTGCTGATGCACGATATCGGGTCGGTCTATCATTCGGCGAGCTACGCGAACGACAATTCGCTCCCCAGCATGCTCGCGTTGCAGAAACTGGACTCGAATTTCATCGGCGTGCGATTGAACGTCTGGCAGCATGTGGCGACTCCCGATGCGGCTGGATTGGCAGCGGCCGAAAAACAGATGGCGGGGCGCCGCCAGAAAGTAGACGACGCGCTCAATGAATACGAGGCGCTGGCCGCGGACCAGAAAGATAAGGACATGCTGGCGGCCGACCGCGCTGCGATCCTTTACTACGACACCATCATGGCCAAGGTCCTCCCCCTGTCGCGGGCCGGACACAAGAACGAGGCCATCGAGGTGTTGATGGGGGTGAAGGCGGAACTCGCCAAGGCGACCGACGCACTGATCCAACACCAGAAATACAACGTTGAGATGGCCGCCACCGCCAGCGAAGCAGCGGCGCACACGCGCCTGTCCGCGATCAGGATGGGTATTTTGCTCACCTTGGCGACCGTCGCGATGGTCGGTGCGATCGGTGTGGTGATTTTCCGCCAGATCACCCGCCAGCTGGGCGGCGAGCCCGCCGACGTGGCGGAGGTCGCCAATAAAGTGGCGAAAGGCGATTTTTCGAGCCGTATCGAATTGCGCGCCGGCGACACCACCAGTCTGTTCGCGACCGTCGCCAAGATGCAGCAGGACCTCAAGGCGCGCACCGAGGCGGATCGCGCGCGTGCGGATTCGGATCGGGCCCGCGTCCTGGCGGAACACGCTGCGGCGGTGGAGAATGCGCGCATTCGCACCGCGTTGGACCGGGTATCGGCCGGCGTTACGCTGATCGACACCGGCGGCCAGATCATTTACATCAACGATTTCGCCGCGGACATCTTCAGAACGCATGCGCCGGCTTTCCGCGCGCAGGCCCCGCATTTCGATCCGGACCGGATCATCGGCACTACCTTCGAGTCCCTGCATCATGGAACCTTGCAGCGAGTCAACCGCCTGGCCGAGCTGACCGGCTCCCAGACCGAGGAGCTCAAGGTGGGTGCGGCTACGCTGCGCATCGTGGCAACTCCGGTGGCCGACAAGCAAGGCGTGCGCGTCGGCACGGTGGTCCAATGGACCGATCGCACTCAGGAGATCGCGGTCGAACAGGAGGTGGCGACGACGGTTGCCCGGGCGATCGCAGGCGACTTGACGGCACGGGTCCTGGAGGACGACAAACAGGGCTTCTTCAAGATTCTCGCCGCGGGCATGAACAATCTGGTGGTCAGCGTAGCGGGGATGATTCGCACCATGTCCAAGGCCGCGAACGAAGTGCGCGCGGGCGCCGATGAGATCTCGAGCGGCAATCTGGATCTGAGCCAGCGCACCGAGGAGCAGGCATCGAGCCTCGAGCAGACCGCCGCATCGATGGAACAGATGACCGCGATGGTCAAGAGCAACGCCGACAACGCCGCGCAGGCCAATCAGCTGGCGGCAGCGGCGCGCCAGCAGGCGGAACGGGGCGGCAAAGTGGTCAGCGCGGCGGTCAGCGCGATGACCGACATCAACGCCGCAAGCAAGAAGATCGCGGACATCATCGGCGTCATCGACGACATCGCGTTTCAGACCAACCTGTTGGCGTTGAACGCCGCCGTGGAGGCAGCCCGCGCCGGCGAACAGGGACGCGGATTCGCCGTCGTGGCCTCGGAAGTGCGCAACCTCGCCTCGCGCAGCGCGGAAGCGGCCAAGCAGATCAAGGCCCTGATTCAGGATTCGGTGGCCAAGGTCTCCGACGGCTCGCGGCTGGTGGACGAGTCCGGGAAGGTGTTGGGTGAAATCGTTACCGGCGTGCAGAAAGTCACCGACGTCATGGCGGAGATCGCCGCGTCGAGCATGGAACAAGCATCGGGAATCGAACAAGTCAACAAGGCGGTGACCATGATGGATGGGGTGACGCAGCAAAACGCCGCTTTGGTGGAAGAAGCGTCCGCGGCGGCGCAGACGCTGACCGAACAGGCGGCGAATTTGACCGAGGAAATTGCCAAGTACCGGCTGGATGACCAACCCGCTCCGGCCGCGAGGCCCCTGGCTCCGCCGCCGGTCGCCGCGGGGGCCACCGAGCGCCGCGCTGCGAATCGGCCGTTTCGCGGCAAGCCGGCTCCGGCGCCGGCGCCGCAAGCGGGCCGCGCGCCGCAGCGCGCCGTGGGCGGCGCTGACACGTGGCAGGAATTCTGAGCGCAGGAGTTCTGAGGGCAGGAGTTCGCGCGCCGGCGCACTTCACCATTGTCCGCCGCGGGAGTCATCGGATGATCTGCCGGACAGAATGCTCCCGAGCAGTCCGCCCACGAGCGCTCCGCCGACCTTGAGCGCAAGGTCCGTCCCCAGATCGGTGCCCTGCTCGCTCCGATTCGAGTCGTCATCCTCTTGTTCTATGCGCGAGACCACCCAGTCGAACTTGCCGCTGGTCACCGCCGCCTTGCAGTACTTGCATTCGCCGATCTGGGTGAGCGACACCGGAGCGCCGCAGCTGGGACAGGTATTCTCCAGAGTGCCGGGTTTGTTGGTCGTGGCCACCCCGATGGAGCGCTGAAACGTCCAGTCCTCCGTAAACGGGCGCGCCTTTCGATCGCCGAACACGATCCTGTTGTCCTTGTCGACTTCGTAATCCGCCGCGGAGGCCGACATGCGCACCGTCAAGTCGTCGAATACGCGTCCTTGTACGACGCGGATGATCTCGACCCCCAGAAACTCGACGTTTTCCATCACGTTGCGGCGGCCTTCGGCGGCCAGCGCCTCGAGCTGTGCGCTCCAGGCAAAATAGGCCCCGGGGCTCAAGAATGCCCGGCCCGCATCCAGGTGTTGCTTGCACCATGCGTCCTGCAGTGCGAGGAATGCCTGCTTCGCCCGGGCGGAGAAAGTCTCCACCGCGAAATTCGGATCCGCCGCGCTCAAGGCTGCGATGCCCGCGGGCACGCTCGAGGCGGCAACCGCCAGCTGCGATTCGCCCGAGTAGCCGACGAATGCGGCGGGCTGCACATCGGAGACCACCCAGTCGACCGTGCCGTTGGTGACACTGGCGCGGCAGTGCGCACACGTGCCGTCCAAATTGAGCCGCAGCTCCGCGCCGCAGGCGGGACAACGCGAGGCGGTGACGTCGCCGTTCGCCGGCGTGCGCGCGGCGGCGCCCCGGCTGAAGGTCCAGCGCTCACCGTGGCGGCCGTCCGCGCCCTCGTCCGAGACGACGCGATTCGACTCGTCGAGGGTCTTCAGGCGATACACCAGGTCGAAATGCACGCGTATCGATTGGCCTTGCGCGGTGCACTCGGCATCTTCCAGATGCACCGCCCGCACGTTCAAGCTTTCAAACAGCGCGTGCCGATGCTGTCCCTGCATTTGGCCCAGGTAGGTCGACACCTGGCCGAAAACTGCGTCGTTGAGATAAGGCCGGACCGCCGCCGAATCGGTCTTTTGCATGCCGCGCTTGACCAGGAAGAACGTCATCTCGGCGCGCTGCAGGAAAGTCTCCAATTCGAACCCAGGGTCCTGTGCGCGCAGCACGTCGAGCGCCGCCGGCAGCGCCGGCCGCCATGCAGGGTTCCCGGACGTCATCGCACCGGCGCCGGTGCGCGCGAGCACGGACGCGCCGAGAGCGGCGCCCAGCGCCGAGAGCGCGGCCTGCGATGCGGGGGTGCCGGACGCGCCGCCGAGGCTCCCCGCCGATTGCGTGCCGGACTTGATGCGGCGAACGAAATACCAAACGATCAGTGCGACGATGATCATTGCAATGATCCCGCCCATGGAACCATTCCCGCCGCCACCGCCGCTGGTCGAACTCGCGGAGTAGCCCGTGCCCGCGCTGGAAGTGGACCCCGAATGCCCTCCACCCCCCACGCGGCCGAACGCCGGGCCGACGGCGGCCAGCGCCGCAACCGCGACGGCAGCTTGGCACCTCGGGTCCCGCAAGATCAATTGAGTGCGGCTCCGCAATCGCCGCAAAATTTCGCCCCCGGCGCCGCCGCGGCACCGCATTTCGTGCAGTGCGCCGCCTTGGGAACGGCCATGGCCGTTCCGCAGCTGGAACAAAATTTCGCCCCGGGCGCATTCGGCGCATGGCAACTCGCGCAGACCGCCCCGCCGGCGCTCCCGGCCGGCCCGGGGCCCGGTCCCGGGGCGGGTGCGGAACCCGGATTCGGGCCGGGGGACGCCCCGGCGGCGCCCAGTCCGGCGACGATGCCGCCCAAGCCCATGCCCACGCCGAGCGCCGCCACTCCACTCCCGCCGCCGCCGGTGGCAGCTCCTTCACCAATGCCCTTCAGCGCCGCGCCGACGCCGTACTCGCGGAAACCGCCGGCAAGCCGTGTGTATGCCGTGTCCTTGCGCAAACCCTTGAGGGTTTGTTCGTCCTCCGGCTTGAGACTGATGGTGACATTGCCGAGCCGGGTCACCTTCAAACCGTACGGCGCCAAGGGTGCTTGGACATCTGCGACCAGCGCCGCCTCGATATCCGCCGTGCGCGCCGCAATACCGAGGACGGGCCACTTTTCGGCCGTCAGCTTGCGTACGACGCTGGTGCGCAATGCCTTGAGAATCTGTTCACGGGCCCAATCGGTGATGAGGTCATTGGAGGCTTGCCGCGTGCCGACCAGGTTCAAAATCAGGGCGGCCGGGTCGCTGACCACCACGGCATATTCGCCGAACACGCGCAGGCCGACGGCCAGCCCCGTTTCCGGATCCTCGATGTTATCGATCGGGCCGCCGAATGGCAGGCTCACGAATTCGCGCGTGCCGACGAAATACAGTTCGGCGCGATACATGTTGCCGCCGCTCGCCCAGTCCACGATGTCGCCGAGGAACGGGATCAGCGCCCCGTCCAGGGTGGAGCGGCCCTGGGGCAGCGTGCCGGCCACCTTGCCTTCCTTGAAGAAAATCGCGGTTTCGTCCGGCTGCACCGTCACTTGGGTGAGCTTGCGAATCGTCATGTCGGGCCATTTGAACAGAATGTCCTGCTTGGCCTCGTCGGGCCTCGCGATGAATTGCCGATTCAGGTCGTTTCCGTGGCCGAATAAACTCACGATTCACGCTCCTTGGATTGCGCCGCTGGCCTAACGAGCTGCGAATATAGGCCCAAACGCGCCGGGTTTGCCACCATTCAGCCGCCCGGCGCAAGGATACGCGCTCTTTTGGACCAGCAGGCCCCCGCCCGTGCCGCGGCTCGGGGTTACCGGCCGGTTTTGACACCGATCTCACAGTTTGACAGCTTGGTCCAGCCGTTTCGCTTCAGTTGCGCGTACGGATTCCGATTCTATGTTCACTGGCGATGCGCGGGCCGACGCACGGCGCAGGCATGGAGACAGGAATGAGTTTGACCATAACAAAGCACAGTCGACCGCGTAGCCACGGCTCCGCGGCCCCGCCCATGAGCGCGTGCGGCAACATCGATATTGCGGCCGCCGCTGCGGTTCCACGCAGGGATGGGCGCATTTTTTGTGGCAGATCCGCTAAACCTCGTCCGCCGGCCGCCGATAGCTTGGTCACGGCAACGATAGGCCGCCAATCCTCAAGCACCTGCTTGTCGAACCGCGGCTGTCTCGATGGGGTCTCGCTACCCGGCACGATTGGCATTCAGCGACTGAAATTTAATTGATATAGGAAATTTTATGGCATTGACCATCCTAGCAGTCGACGATTCGGCATCCATGCGGCAAATGGTGAGCTTCACTCTGAAGCACGCGGGCTACGAAGTGATCGAAGCTGCCGACGGAGTCGACGCTCTGGAATACGCCCGCAGCAATTCGGTCAACCTCGTGTTGACCGACGTGAACATGCCGCGCATGGACGGCATCACCCTGGTGAGGGAGCTGCGCCAGTTGAGCGCCTATAAGTTCACGCCCATGCTCGTGCTCACCACGGAATCCGGGCCGGAAAAGAAAATGCAGGGCAAGCAGGCGGGCGCGACGGGCTGGCTGGTGAAGCCCTTCAATCCTGAGAAACTCCTGGCGACAATCGCCAAGGTCCTGTAAGTCCATGACGGTCGATCCGGAAATGGAGGAGATCCTCAAGCTATTCTTTGAGGAAAGCTTCGAGGGTCTCGATACCATGGAATCGAGCCTGCTGACCCTCGGGGACGGCAGCGATCGCGAGATGATCAATACGATCTTCCGCGCCGCGCACTCGATCAAGGGCGGCGCAGGCACCTTCGGTTTCAAGGAGATATCGGAATTCACGCACTCCGTGGAAACCCTGCTCGACGAGATGCGCAACGGCTCGCGCGCCGTCACACCGGACGCCCTGCAGGCGTTGCTGCAATCGGTCGATGTCATACGTGAAATGATGCAGTCGGCGCAGGCGAAGCAGCCGATCGTGATGACCGGCGCGAATGCGCTGGGCGGCGAACTCGCACGGATCCTCGCGCAAAAAGCGCCGGTGGCGGCTGCCGCGGCGCCGGCCGCGGCCGCCCCGTCCGTCGCCGCGGCCGAATCCGCCCCGCAGCCGGCCGCATCCGGCAATGTGCCGCCGGGCGGCGCGCCGAACGGCGTGCTGGAGGGATGGCGCATCGAATTCATCCCGGACGCAAGCCTGTTCAAGACGTGCAACGACCCCATGCGCATCTTCGACGAACTTGCCAACTTGGGCGGCCTCGAAGTCACGGCGAATGTCGAGAGGGTTCCCGCGCTGGGCGACCTCGATCCGACTCAGTGTTTCTTGAGCTGGACGCTCAAGCTCCACGGTGCCGCTCCGCACGCCCGCGTTGCCGAGGTGTTCGATTGGGTCGATGCGAATTCCAAGATCGTGTATGAGCCGATCTACGGCAGCAGCAAGCCGGCCCCCGCCGCGGGCGGCCCGCCCGCCGACGCGCCGCGCGCCGGCGTGCCGCGATCGGCGGTCCCGTCCGAACCGAGTCCCGCCGCCCCGGCCGCGGCCAAGGCGGGCGCGGAATCCGGCTCGCTGCGCGTCGCCACCGAAAAGGTGGATGCGCTGATCAATCTCGTCGGCGAGCTGGTCATCACACAGTCGATGCTCGGGAGATTTGCCGAAAAATACGAGCCGCAGGACATCGAATCCCTGCGGCGCAGCCTCGCCCAGCTCACGCGCAATACGCGCGAGTTGCAGGAAAGCGTGATGCAGATACGCATGCTGCCCATCGGCTTCTCCTTCAACCGCTTTCCGCGCCTGGTCCACGACCTGTCGCGCAAGCTGGGAAAGAAAGTGGAGCTGAAGTTGAGCGGCGAGAACACGGAGCTCGACAAGACGGTGCTCGAGAAGATCAGCGACCCGCTGGTGCACCTCGTGCGCAACGCGCTCGACCACGGCTTGGAATCGCCCGAGCAACGGCTGGCGGCGGGCAAGAGCGAGACCGGAACGCTGGAGCTCAACGCCTACCACGAGGGCGGCAACATCATCATCGAAGTCAAGGATGACGGCGCCGGCCTCAACAAGGATCGAATTCTCGCCAAAGCGCGCGAGCGCGGCCTCGTGGACGCGGATACGCAGCTTTCGGACGAGAACATCTACAATTTGATTTTCCTCGCGGGCTTCTCCACCGCAGAGACCGTCAGCGACGTATCGGGCCGCGGCGTCGGCATGGACGTCGTCCGGCGCAATATCAACGACCTGGGCGGCCACGTGCAAATCTTCAGCGCCCGCGGTCAGGGCAGCACCATGCGCATCCGGCTGCCGTTGACCCTGGCCATCCTCGAGGGCCAGGTCCTGCGGGTGGGCAAGGAAATCTACGTCGCCTCGCTGGTATCCATCATCGAAACGGTGCAATCCACGCGCGAGAGCCTGAGCTGCGTCGCGGGGCGGACCGAGCTGTTCAAGCACCGCGATGACTACCTGCCCATCATCAGGCTGCATGACCTGTTCGGCATCGAGCCCGATAGCCGGGACATCGCGGACGGGCTGCTGGTGGTGCTGGAGGCGGATGGGCGCCGCGTGGCGATGCTCGTCGACGAGTTGCTGGCGCAGCAACAAGTGGTGATCAAGAGCTTGGAAACCAATTTCAAACAGGTTCCCGGCCTCGCCGGCGCGACGATTCACGGCGACGGTACGGTCGCGTTGATCCTCGACGTTCCCGGCTTGGTGAGGACCTTCCTCGAGCGTCAAGCGATTCATATTGGACGGGCGGCATGAACGAGCAAGATCTGACCGGGAAAGCCGCGCCCAGCGCGTCCGCATCGTCCGCGGCGCGCAACGGCCCCGCTGCCCAGCAATACTTGAGTTTCTTTCTCGGTGGCCAGGAGTATGCGATCGACATTCTGCGCGTCCAGGAGATCAAGGGATGGGATACGGTGACTCGGGTACCGTATTCGCCCGACTACATCCTCGGCGTCATCAATCTGCGCGGTTCGATCGTACCCGTGGTCGATCTTCGCGTCCGCTTCGCCCTCGAGAGCGCCGCTTACGATTCGGCCACCGTGGTCATCGTCGTGCACGTGACCGGCATCCGCGGCGAACGCATCGTCGGTGTCGTGGTCGATGCCGTATCCGACGTCTATAGCATCACCGGCGAGAACATTCAGCCGCCCCCCGATGTCGTGGGGTCGGTGGATCACATGTTCGTCCTCGGACTCGCCAGCCTCGAGAACAAGCTGGTGATAGTGCTCGACATCGAGCGCGTGGTCACCACGAGCGTATTGGGCGACAGCAAGGCGGCAGCATGAGCGTGACCAAGATGCCGGCGCCGAAAAAACGCAAACCCTCGCCGCGCGCGCAGCCCAAGGCCGCGCCGCCCGAGCCCGCCGCGGTGGGCGCGAGCGTTAGCCGGAAGCCCGGCCCGGAGGCAGCAGTCGGCGCGGCCGTTTGTCCGGAACCCAGCCCCGAAGTGCCGGTTGGCGCGAGCATTTGTCTGGAGCCCAGCCTGGAAATAAAGGACGTCGAAGCGGCGCATCTGATGCTCGCGACGGCGCTGACTCGCGCACCGCGCCTCACCGTGGATGTGAGCCGAGTAGCGGCCATAGACACCGCCGGCGTCCAGCTGCTGCTCGCCTTCCAAAGCGACGCCGAGAAGCGCGGCGTGGTCACCGAGTATCGTGGAGAATCGGCCGCACTCGCGCACGCCCTCGCGGTTTTGGGCCTGCGCGACCGCCTTCGCATTGCGGTTCCCCGTGATTGACGGCACCCAACCCACGGCAGGAGCGCCGGGGCCCAAAGCCGCAGAGCTGCGCGAGGTCATCCAGGAGTTCGGACGCCATCTGGACATGCTGGCCGAGCAATTGGGCGGCGCGCTGTCGGAGGCCAATCGCGAGTGCAATTCCGTGGGCGATTCGTTCCATGACATGGCGTCGGCCAAGACCACCATCGAGGCGGTGCGCTGCGCCGACCCGGAGCGGGCGGTGCTGCGCGACTCCTGCAAGCGTATCGGCGACTCTCTCCACGCCGCCGTTGTCGCGCTGCAATATCATGACCGCCTCGCCCAACGACTCACGCTGGTGCGCACGGGCCTCAACCGGTTGCAGAGGCTGCTGCACGAGCGGCCGGACAGCTCCTACGGCGAATGGCTGCAGGCACTGCGCGACGTGGAGCAGATCAACCGCACCGAGCAGCAGCGCGTGGGCCCCGACGCATCCCACGACCAGCTGAGCGGCGCGCAGCGTCCGGCGTTGGCGCACAGCAGCGTGGAACTTTTTTGACAGTACGAGCCGGCGCTCAAGTAATCGCGCGCCGGTGCCGATAAAACAAGTGCTCCATAACGTGAGCAGCCTCGTGGGCGAGCTTTGGGCAAAGACCGCATAGGTTAAGCAGCGGAGAGAATTCAATGACGGATCATGCATCGAAAAAGCCCGCGGGCGGCGACCGCCCGCCTTCTCGTCAAGTGCTGACATTCTGTTTGGGAGCCGAGACCTACGGCGTGGACATTCTGCGCGTCCAAGAGATCCGCGGATGGTCCCCCGTGACCCGGGTTCCGAAATCGCCCCCGCACGTGCTCGGCGTCCTGAATCTACGCGGCTCCATCGTGCCGATTCTCGATCTGCGAGTGAGGTTCAGTTTGGAGCGGGCCGAGTTCACGCCGCTCACGGTGATCATCGTCCTGTCGATCATGACGCCGGCCGGCCGCAGCGAATACGGCCTGGTCGTCGACAGCGTCTCGGATGTGATCGACATCAGCGCGGATGATCTGAAGGAAACCCCCAATCTCGGCGGCAAGATGGATGCGGACTTCGTCCAAAGCCTCGCCACCGTCGCGGACCGGATGCTGATTCTCCTCGATGTGGACGCTCTGCTCGGCGGGGACCTGCAGCCGGCCGGCGCCCCCAGCCTGGCAGGCGCCGCTTGACCGGCGCCCCCGGCCGTCATCCGCGGGCCGCAATCGGGACGACCGGGCATTGAGAAGGGCCGCGTTGGGCGTCGATAGTTGAAGGCGAAAGCATCCGTATGAATCAGCATCCCGAAACAAGAACTCCGGTCGACAATCGCACCCGGGAATTTCAATTCAACGACGCGGACTTCCAGGCGCTACGCAAGCTGGTCAAGCAGATGACCGGCATCAATCTCGCGGAGTCGAAGCACGAACTGGTCTACGGGCGCGTGTCGCGCCGCCTGCGCGCGCTGGGATTGGACAGCTTCCGCGCCTATCGGGAACTGCTCGAGACCGGCGACGGCTCGGAGCTGGTCGCCTTTTGCAACGCGCTGACGACCAACCTGACCGCGTTCTTTCGCGAGTCCCATCATTTCGCGTATTTGCGCGACAGCTTTCTCCTGCCGCGCCGCGCCGCCGCGCGCCGCAACGAGCGCATCCGGCTCTGGTCGTCGGCCTGCTCGTCGGGGGAGGAGGCGTACAGCATCGCGATGACGATCATCGAGGCCATTCCGGAATGGAAGAATTGGGACATCAAGATACTGGCGACCGATCTGGACTCGGACATCCTGGCGCGCGCGCAGCGCGGCTGCTACGAAGCCGATCGGGTCAAGGGCCTGGATCCGAAGCGCCTCGGCCGATTTTTCACCGAGACGCGCGAAGGAGCGGCGCGCGCCTATCAAGTGGTGCCTGAGCTCGCGCAACTCATCACGTTCAGGCAGATCAATCTCATGCACGACCTGCCGATGTCGGGACCGCTCGATGCGATCTTCTGCCGCAACGTCGTGATCTATTTCGACAAGGACACGCAGCGCGGACTGTTCTCGCGGATCGCAAAGCTGCAGAGGCCGGGTGACCTGCTGTTCTTGGGGCACTCCGAGTCGTTGTTCAAGGTGTCCGACGATTACACGTTGATCGGCAAGACCGTTTATCAGCGGGGGCAGTGATGGCCGCGCTTTCCGGTCAGATCAAATCAGAGTTGCCGGCCGCGGCAAGGGGATTCGAGCACGTAAAGCGCTACTGGGATCCCGGCTGCGAGCGATGGTCGGCCAAGATCCTGCCCGGCGAATTTTTCGTCACGTGCAGCGACGAGGCGATAACCACCGTGCTCGGTTCGTGCATCGCGGCGTGCATCCGGGACCCCGTCGTGCGCATCGGGGGGATGAACCATTTCATGCTCCCTGAGGACAGCTCGGACGGCAAGAGTTCCTGGATCGACGGTCCCGGCGGCCTTGCCACGCGCTACGGTTCGTATGCCATGGAGAGCCTCATCAACGAATTGATGAAGCTGGGCGCGCGCCGCGATCGATTGGAAGTCAAACTCTTCGGCGGCGGGAAGATTCTCACCTCGATGACCGACGTGGGAAAGAAGAACATCGCCTTCGCGAGAAGTTTCCTGAAGATGGAGGGGTTCAAGATCCTCGCCGAGGACGTGGGCGACGTGTATCCGCGCCGCGTACTGTATTTCCCCTCCACGGGCGTCGTCATGCTGAAAAGATTGCGGGCGCTGGACGTGGTGGAAATCGCGCAGCGCGAGACCAATTACCGCAGCACCATCGCCGCCAAGCCGGCCGTCGACGATGTCGAGCTCTTCGACTAAAGGCGCAACGCAATCATGCAAAACATCGCCCCATCAAGGACGCAAGCGCAAAAGAAGGCGCCCATCAAGGTGCTGATCGTGGACGATTCGGCCCTGGTGCGCCGGCTGTTGACGGAAATGCTGTCGAGCGACCCCGAGATCACGGTGCTGGGGGCGGCGCACGATGCCTACGACGCGCGCGAGAAAATCAAGGCGCTCAATCCGGACGTGCTCACCCTGGACGTGGAAATGCCGCGGATGGACGGCCTGACGTTTCTGCGCAACTTGATGCGCCTGCGCCCGATGCCGGTCATCATGGTGTCGTCGCTCACGGACAAGGGGGCCGAAGTGACGCTCGATGCCATGTCGATCGGTGCGGTCGATTACCTGCCGAAACCGAAGATCGACCTGGCGGCGACGCTCGCGGATTACAAGCATGACCTCATTGCCAAGGTGAAGGCCGCCGCCGTGGCGCGGGTGCGCGCGTCCCCCCCCGCCGGGCTGCCGGGCGCGGACACCGCACTCGCAAGGCGCGCGCCGTCCCAGCACCTGCGCACGACCGAACGCATCATCGCGATCGGTGCATCGACCGGCGGTACCGAGGCGATAAAAGAGGTGTTGATTCGCCTGCCGCCGGATACGCCCGGAATCCTGATTACGCAGCACATTCCGAAACTGTTCAGCGGAGCGTTCGCGCGCCGGATGGATGCGTGTTGCCAGTTGAGCGTTTGCGAGGCGGAGGACGGCCAGCAGGTGCTGCGCGGTCACGCCTATGTGGCGCCCGGAGACATGCATTTGCGGCTGGTCCGCGACGGCGCACGGTATGTCTGCCGCCTGGACGCGGGGCCGCCGGTCAATCGCCACAAGCCCTCGGTCGACGTGCTGTTCAGGTCCGTGGCCCAGCACGCGGGCCGCAATGCCATCGGCGTGATCCTGACCGGCATGGGCAAGGATGGTGCGCTCGGATTGAAGGAAATGCGCGATACCGGCAGCCGCACGGTCGCCCAGGATGAAGCGACGAGCATCGTTTGGGGAATGCCGGGCGAAGCGGTGGCGGTGGGCGGTGCTCAGGAAGTTCTGCCGCTGGCCGATATCTGTTCTCGTATATTGGCGCTGGCCGATGAGATGGACATCACACGATCCAGCGACAAGGGGTTGACTTAGTTTTTTACAATTTGATTTGGAGTGGCGCAGTGAAAATATTGATCGTAGACGACTCGACCGCTATGCGAATGATCGTACGCAAGACCCTGCGGCAGGCGGGGTTCGAGGGGCACGATTTCTCGGAATGCGATGATGGAATGAAGGCGTTGGCCGCCATCAAGAGCAGCCCGCCCGATCTGGTGCTGTCCGACTGGAACATGCCGAACATGACGGGTATCGAGCTCCTGGAGAATCTCACGAAGGAGGGCGTCAAGGTAAAATTCGGATTCATCACCACCGAGGCGACGCCCGACATGCGGCAGCGCGCCTCCACCGCCGGGGCAAGTTTCCTGATCTCCAAGCCATTCACGCCCGAGTCCTTCAAAGCGGCCCTTGGAGCACACATAAAATGAGCGACACGGCCACTGCCGCGTATCCGCTGCCGGATATCGCGCAGGTCAAGGATCTGCTGGGAATGCTGTTCGACGGGTTGTCGGTCAAGCTCGGCCCCAAGCTCGACGTGTCGCCGAAAGCTACCGGTTTCTTCGGCGTATACGTCGCGGATGACGGCACGCCGGCCGCGTTGTGCGGTTGCGATATGGCGTTCGCCGCCAACAGCGGCGCGGCGCTGTCGATGCTGCCGGCCAATGTCGCCAAGGAAGCGGTGAAGGACAAGGAGCTCACCCCGGTGATGATGGCCAACCTGCACGAAGTCATGAACATCTGCACCCGCCTGATGTTGCGCGACGATTCGCCGCATCTCAAGCTGCGCGAGGTCTGTGCGTTCACGGCGCTGCCGCCGCCGGCCGCGGCGATTGCCGGGGCGCCGAAGGCCCGCATCGATTTCGAAATCGGCATCGCGAAGTACGGCAACGGCGTGCTGTCCGTCATGTGCCTTTGAGCCGGAATGATCTTCGCGCAGGTCCACAACTATCACGAAAAGGCCATCTTCCGCTTGGTGGCGGATCGGGCCGCGCGCTATCCGGAGTTGGCGCGCCGGCCTGAGCTGCTCGCGGACGTGGCTTGCGTCGCGCTCAATCGCATCGCGCCGCGGTACATCCGCAGCGACGTCGACATGGCCTTCTACATGATCGATCCGGAGTTCGTGCGCCAGCAGGCCGCCATGAAAAAAGCGGTGGATTTCGCGTTCAACTTCGTCAATTCGCGCACCGAGTTGGCGTCGCGTTACTAGAAAGTCCGCTATCCGCCGCGGTTCCGAGGGCGTTCAGGATCAGGCTGTTCCGCGATCAAGACGGCATTCGTGCCGCCGAATGCAAAGGAGTTCGTCATGACGGCGCGCAGGGTCTCGCCGGTCCTGGCGCGACCCGCCACGTAGTCCAGGTCGCACGCGGGATCGGGTTGATCCAGATGCATGGTTGGAGGCACGATGCCTCGCTCGAGACACGCCACGGCGATCACGAACTCCAGGGCGCCGGCCGCGCCCAGCAGGTGACCGTGCATCGACTTGGTCGAGCTGACCGGAATGCGATAGGCGCGCTCGCCGAACACATCCTTGATGGCGGCGGTTTCGACCGAATCGTTCTGCAGCGTTCCCGTACCGTGGGCGTTGATGTAATCGACCTGATCCCTGGCCAGGCCGGCGGACGCCAGCGCCGCGCGCATCGCATCGGCTTGACCGGCGACCGTCGGCCGCGTGATGTGCGCCGAGTCGGTGGTCAGGCCGTATCCGGTCAGCTCCGCGCGGATCCTCGCGCCTCGCGCCAGCGCGTGATTCCATTCCTCGAGGGTGGCGAAGGCGGCGCCTTCGCCGAGCACCAGGCCGGTGCGGGTTCGGGCGAACGGGCGGCAGGAGGCGGACGGTTCCTTGAGGTCCAGGGCGGCGATGGTGCGCATGGCTTCCCACGCCCGCAGTACGCCGAAGGTGAGCGGCGCTTCCGTGCCGCCGGCCACCATCACGTCCACATCGCCGGAGCGGATCCGGCGCGCGGCCTCGCCCAGCGCCACTGCCGAGGAGGAGCACGCGGTGGAGTAGGTCAGGTTGGGTCCTGAGATGCCATAGTCGATGCCGATCCAGGCGGCGGCGGCATTGGTCATGGATGCCAGTACCGTATACGGCTTGACGCGGTCCGAGCGCTCCGCATAGATCGTGTGGTACCCCTCGTCGGTGGTTTCGGCGCCACCCATGCCGGTGCCGACGCTGACTCCGCAGCGCTCGCGGCGTTCGGCCGGAAAATCGAGCTTCGCATCGCCGATCGCCTGGGCGGCTGCCACCAGCGCCAACTGGGCGACGCGGTCGAGCATGCGCAGTTTCGCCGCGGCAAAATGCGCGGCGCCGTCGAATACGACGCTCGCCCCGATGGGCGAGCGCAGCTGCTCGAACACGGGGGCGGCCAGGCGCGCAATGCCCGAGCGCCCGGCCTCGAGATTGGCCAGCAGATCAGCGACGCACGCGCCGAGCGGCGCCACCACGCCGAGGCCGGTGACCGCCACTCGACGGACGCTCACGTCGCCGCATGGAGATCGGCGCCGTCGGACCCGCGCGCCTTGCCTTGGCGCGCGAGCAGGCCGTCGATGTACACCACCAGGTCGTTGACCGTGTTCAATGTGGTCGGAACGTCATCGCGAATCGCCAGCTTGTAGCGATCCTCGATTTTGAACATGAGTTCCAGCAAGTCGAGCGAGTCCACCCCCAGAGCGGTGAGCTCTGCCTCGGGCGCGAGTTGTTCCCGCTCGAGGTCGAACTCGTCGATCAGAATGTCCTGCAAGGTTTCAAGGGTGCTCATGAAATCTCCGCGGTGGTGAACGAGGGCGCCGGCGCGCGGGTTGCCTTACCGGCCCAGCGCGCCCCGCTGCAGAGCAGCATGGGCCAGCGCCGCAGCACGGCCCGCGCCGCCCCGGCCAATGCGGGGCGCATTGCGATGTGGGCATAGATGGCCGCCAGCCGCAGCCGGGGCGCGAACGAGCGGCGCCACGCCGCCGCATACGCGCCGTGCAGGTCGGCGGCGCGGCGGCCGGTAATGGCGGCAGCGGGGTAGCGGCTCAGCGTGCCGGCGAGCAACGCGGAGGATTGCAGCGCCATGCTGATGCCTTCGCCGATCAACGGGTGGCTTTCGCCGGCGGCATTGCCGACGCGGAATGCACCGTGGCGCGCATCGACCCGAATGCCGGGACGCAGCGGACCCACCGACAGCCAGGTTCCGTCGCGATCGGCGTTCTGCAGCACGGCGCGCACGCCGCCGCAGGACCGGCGCAGCAGCGCTTCGACGGCCAGCCCGGCGGAGGTGCCCGGCGCCCGTGCGCGGCACGCCGCCAAGGCATCGCGCCGCAGACAGCACGCCAGCGTCGTGCGTCCGTCGTCCCCGACCACCATGCCGCCGTAGCCGCCGCGCAGCGCGAACACGGGGAGGAACCCCGGCTCGAGGCTGGTGTTGCGGAAATTCGCCTTGAATGCAAACAAATCCGAACCCCTACGTGGCGCGCCTGCAGCGTTCGAGTCTTCGCGGAACGGCCCGCGCTCCCACGACCCATGAGCGTCGATGACCACCGCCGCGCGTAGTGTACGCGCGCCCGGCCGCCGCCCGGCGTGGTGCGGTCCCTCGACCGTCGATTCTATCGTGCAGTCGAACCCTCCGATATCGGCGCGGACCGAGCGCGCTTTCGCCGGTTGCAGCACCAGCACGCCGGCCGCGCGCGCCCGCTCCAGGAGCAGCGTATCGAGCCGATCGCGGCCCAGGGCGCGGCCATACGGATACGGCCCGCCGGAACAGGGCATGTCGGCGCTCACCGTCGCGGCGGCATCCATCCATCCGACGCGGCGGAGTTCCGGGCCGGCAGCACGGCGAAATTCGGCGCCGACCCCGAGCGCGTCCAACAGGGGCAGATTGGCCGCCGCGACGCATTCCCCGCACACCTTGCGGCGCGGATACGCGTGCTGCTCCACGAGCACGACTTGCCAGCCTGCTTGAGCGAGCAGGATGGCGGCCGACGTGCCGGCCACCCCCGCGCCGATTACCAAAGCATCGCAGTCAGCATCCATACTCACTCCGCACCGCCCACGCGCCGGGCGGCGAAGCAATGCGTGAAGGGCGGGGCCGAGAACTCCTCAATGGCCCAGTTCCCTTGAGCCGCCCCCCATGCCGCCGATAATTCCCGTCCCGAAAAACCCGCCGCGACGCTTTTGACCGCATCCTCGCGCGTGACGTCATTTGCACCGAGCAGCACGACCAAACGGCTGGCGAGGCGCGCCAGCGCGCTGCGTCGCGGTTCGCAGGCAACCAACGCCTCGGTCGAAGCCGCAACGCCGCGCAGCAAGGCCGCGAGCGGCGCGGCGTCGAAATGATGCAGGAACAAATTGGCAAAGCACAAATCGTAATGCCGGCCGCCCGGGTGTGCCGCCCATTCGAGCGCGTCCGCGCGTTCGACCGTCACCCGCCATCCCAATTCCCGGTATGCGGCGCGCGTCGGCTCGGACACCAACTCGAGGCGGTCGAGCAGCGTCAAGTCGACGTCGACCCAGCGCGGCCGCAGCGCGCGTGCGAAGCGCAGCAGCAGTGTGCCGTCGCCCGCCCCCAGTTCGAGAATCCGCCTGGGCGGCGCGCTCAGGCGCAGCGCAGCCACGGCGCGCCGCAAAACCGGCACCGAACGCATCGCGGCGTGAACGCGCTGCAGGTCACGCCGGGAACGGCGTCCGCGCGGATCGTCCGCGGCCAGTCCATCCAGTACTTCGGGCAAGATCCGGCGGCTCGACACGCGCATGGGCTCGCGTCATTCCACGGCGAGCAATGCGCCGTGGCATGTGAAGCCCGCGCCGAACGAGGACATCCACCACCAGCCACCGGCGGCCGCGTCGTTGAGCGCGGCGTCGAGCACGAAATAGACGAACGCACTGCTGAGATTGCCGTATTCGCGCAGCGCCTCCCGGCTATAGCGAAGACCCTCGAAATCCATCGACAGCCGTTCCTGCAGGGCCAGCAGCACATCGCGGCCGCCGGCGTGCATGATCCAGCCGGTGATCCGGTCCCGGGGGAGGTCGGCGCACGCCAGCGCCCGATTCAACGCCTCTGCGGCGTGCTCGGCCGCCAGCTTGGGCACTTCCCGGGTGAGGATGTTGCGCAACATTCCGGCCCGATGTTCGAAGCGCAACGCATTGCGCGCCGCGGGATTCGTCAACGACACCGCCGCGCGCCATTCGACGCCGCGGCGGCCCTCGGGGCGTTTGCGGGAGAGCACCGCCGCGCCTGCCCCATCGCCGAACAGGCACGCGCTGATGAGCACCCCAGGGTCATCGTCCAGGTACATCGCCGCGCTGCACACCTCGACACAGATCGACAGTACGTGATCGCATTGCCGGGAGGCCAGCAGCGCGCTGGCCACCTGCCAATTGGGCAGCGCGCCGGCGCAACCCTGGCCGACCAGGTCAAATCCGAGGGTATCGCGGCGCAGGCCGAGGCCCTCGACCACATACCCGGTCAGGCCCGGACACAGGTAGCCCGTGCACGTGCTGACGATGACGGCATCGATCGCCTGCGGCGCCAGCGCCGCGCGGTGCAGCGCCAGCCGGCCGGCATCGGCCGCCAATCGCGGAGCATGCTCGGCGAAGCGACGCTGCAGCGTGTCGGCGTCAATGGCGAACACCTCATCGAGGGACTGGACGGCGAGCCGGCGCGCCTCGATGCCGTTATTGCGGGTCAGGACAATTTTGGCGATGGCGCGCGAGCGCGCGTCCAAGCGCTCGAACCAGTCGGAGGCCGCGAAGGCATTCCAACAATCGCTCTTGGTGTAGCGGCGTGGCGGCAGCGCGGTGCCGATCGCGTTCAAGTACATCGGCCGTGCGCCCTAAGTAACCCTAAGTAACCCTAAGTAACCCAATGGAGGCCATTCGGGTCCGAGTGTACCCTGTACGCCGGTGCGCAGGGTCGGATTGACTTAGGATGCCGCCGCCTTAGGATGCCTCAGCCGTCGTCGACCGCCGCGCGGGCATCCGGGCGTGGCCACGGTCAAGCGCGCCTCGCGCGCGGAACTAGGTGCCGTGTTTGAGCAGCGGCGGCGATAGACGCGAGATTGCCACTGCCGCCGGCGGCTCCGGCTTGCGGACGCGGGGATGCCGCCTCGCCGTGAAGGACTGCAGCAGCCGGCTGACATCCGGCGGCGCGAACTCGCACCACTCGATGCCGATGCCGCCCTTGGTTCTGCGGGCGACGTAGGCGGCGATGGTGGGTGCGTCATGCCGCGACCACTGCGCCGCTTCGATGGCGACATGCACGCGCGACAGCAGCCGCGGTTGAAATTCGGCCCTGATGAATGCGCCGCTCACGCTCAAGTTGGAAAGCCGGCCGCTGCGCACCGAGAACGGCTGCCCCGCGATGCGCACCGGGATGTCCACTCCGACTCGTTGTCCCCAACGGTGTTCCATTGCGTAATCGTCCCACGGCGCGGTGCAGCGGACCTATAGGACGAAACACGCAAAAACGCTGCGACAAGTCCTACAGGTGTCCTACATGGGTCGTATCCAGCGGCGCAACCGCGAGCTTCAGAAGCGCCGCGAGAGATACGCGAGCACGCTTTCGATCTTGTAGAAACTGTCGGGCCTGACGCCCTGGATATCGGTAGGCAGTACGTGATCGCGCGCGATGTTTTGCGCGTAGCGAAAATCCACGCCCACGTCCCATTTGGGGAGAACGTTGCACCACTGCGGGCCGATCCCGCCGTAGAGCGAGTAGGCGGGCGTGGCCAAGTTATACCGGTCGACGCCGGCGTACATGGAGAGCGCGAAGCTCTCTCCATACCGGTGCCGGTAGTCGATCGCCCGCGCGCCGATCAATGTGTGGCCGTCCACTTCGTCCAATTCGAGGCGCGCGCCCCAGTCGTTTTGCTCGTTGACGGCGCGTCGCGCGCCCACGGCGACATGGGGTCCGACCATCACGTTGGAGGTCGTGATGGGGAAGCCCTTTTCCAAATCCGTGCGGACCCGGTTGGCACTGGCCCCGGCGTCGACGAACAACCCGGTGTCCTGCTTGTCGTCCGTCTCGACGGGCGAATCGTCGTCGCCGTCGATCGAGTCGTAATCGCGCGTGTGCCGCGTGCCGCCGTAGCGCACGAAGGCCGACAGTTGCTCGAAGCTTTGACCGAACACGTCGCGGCCGGCGAGCACCTGGCCCCCCACGGTGAGATCGTTCCACGGGCGCGAGTATCGGATCATGGCTTCGACGAAGTGCCGGTACGGATATTCGCCGTAGATTTGATTGACCAGATAGCGCACCTGCTCCTCGACGTAGCCGCCGAACGGCGGCTCCCAGCCGATGCGCAGCATCTCGCTGCGCGCCCCCACGCCATCGTTGTACAGCCGCTGGTCGGCGCCCCATTGGCCGAGGACGAAGTGGTCGTTGGTCATGCCGTCCAAAAACGGACTGTTGACATACCACCCGTTCTGCCACTCGGACGCTTCGAAGGTAAGATCGAAGTAATGCCACAGCCGGGGGAAATCGATGCCGACGGTCAGCCCGGACTCGCCCAGCAGGTAGCTGCCGCCATCCAAGGTGTTCTCGCCGGCGTATTGGGCGTAGACGGCGAAGGAGGTCTTTCCCGGGTAGATGAAGCGGGTGACGTACGATGCCTCCTGGTTGCCCTGGGTTTGCGACTGCCCGCCCGGCCTGAAAAAATCGCGCAGCAAAAAACTCGCTGAATCCGGCAGTCCGCCGCCGCCGTATTGGAGCTGCCGGTTGACGCCGACGGACCAACCGCTGAACGGTTCGATGGAAAATTGCGCGCCGAAGAGCTTCGGATTGCCGCTGCTCTGAACCAGGCTGCCTTGGCCGCCGCTCAATATGTGATCGGAGCGCGACATCTGGGCGAGAAACAGCTCGTATTGGAACCCTAGCCGCGTGAGCGGCTCGTAGTTCGACAACGTCAAGGAGGGCATGGTCGGCGCCTCCGTGCCGATCATGTAGGTGCTGTCGGTCGCGGGCGAGAACCAGTGATCGCGGTAGCCGATGTCCAATTGAGCCCAGTTGAAGCCGACGCTCAGCACGGACCCGGTGGGCACGGTGCGGCCCGAATAGGCGATCACCCCGGCGCTGGCGAGCAAATAATCGTTGGGCTGCACGAAGCCCTGGGCCGATATCTGCCAGTCGCTTTGCGAGGTCTCGCCGTGCTGATTCGGCAGAACGACATCGGCGCCGCTGGACTGCGACCCGGTCGCGCTCGCGTGCGTGAGCGCGTAATCGCGCGAATACCGCTCCAGATACTTCTTCACCTTGTTGCACAGCGCCTTGTCGCGCTCGCAGGCCTTGGGCAGCGCAAGCTGAACCAGCGCGACGGCGAACGGCCGCTTGAGCACCGGCTCGTCCGCGAGAATGAGTACGCGCTCTATTTGCCGCTCGGTTTCCGGTTCAAGGTTGAGCGGCAGGTAGGCGCTGACGCCGCCGGCCCGCGCTGTGCCCGCGGCAGCCACGATGAGGCATGCAATCGACAGGCCGAATCCGACGGGCTTGTAAGGTGTTTTCATTGGTGGTTGGCGCAGCTGCGGGACCTTAGGAGTACATGATATCAGCAGCGCCGGGGTCAAGCACTTTGTACGGCAGAGTAGCGCTCGTTGCGCGGACCCATTAGGCTATCCGCCACGACATCGGCACCCGGAAGGACCCGCACTTGTATCGGTCACCATGAACGTCATCGAATGCGCGAGGTTGAGCCTGCGCGAATTGGTGCTGGAGGATGACCGCTTCATCCTGCAATTGCTGAACGAGCCCGGATTCCTGCGCTACATCGGCGACAAGGGCGTGCGAACCCTGACCGACGCGCGCGATTACATCGCCAAGGGTCCCATGGACAGCTATCGCCGCTACGGCTTCGGGCTGTATCTCGCGAGCCTGCGCCGATGCGGGACGCCCATCGGGATCTGCGGGCTGGTCAAACGCGACACGCTCGCGGACGTCGATGTCGGCTTCGCGTTCCTGTGCGCGCACTGGTCGAGGGGATACGCCGCCGAATCGGCGGCAGCGGTGCTCGCCTACGGAACGCAGACCTTGGGCATCAAGCGGATCGTCGCGATCACGGCGCCCGACAATTACGCCTCGATCGCCGTGGTGGAGAAAATCGGCCTGCGGTTCGAAGGTACAATCACACTGGTCAAAGACGGCCCCGCATTGCACTTGTTCGGGCCCCCCACCCCCTAGACGCGGAGTTCCCATGCACCCTTTTCCCCACCATTACTTCGTCAACGCGGTCGTGCGGCCGGTCGGTGACGTTCCGCTGTCAGCCGAGGGCGTGAGAATCATCGAATCCGCGCCGCCCAAGGAGTTCGACGGACCGGGAAATCAATGGTCGCCCGAGGGACTGCTGACGGCGGCGGTGGCGGACTGCTTCGCGCTCGGGTTTCGGGCGATCGCGACGGCGTCCAAGTTTTCCTGGACGAACCTCGAAGCGCGCACGCAGGGCACATTGGACCGGGTGGAAGGAAAAATGCGCTTCGTACGGTTCGCGACTCACGCGAAACTCCAGGTCCCGCTGGGCGCCGACGTCGAAAGGGCGAAAAGACTGCTGGAAAAGGCCGAACTCACCTGCCTGGTCGCCAATTCGCTCACCAGCGAGCGGCATCTCACCGTGGAAGTGGCGGTGGTATAGCACAGCGACGAACACCCATCACTAATCATCCATCAGGAAACTGCGCAGCTGTTCGCTGCGGCTCGGATGGCGCAACTTACGCAGCGCCTTGGCCTCTATCTGACGGATCCGCTCGCGCGTCACGTCGAATTGCTTGCCGACCTCTTCGAGCGTGTGGTCGGTATTCATGTCGATCCCGAACCGCATGCGCAGCACCTTCGCCTCCCGCGGCGTCAACTGAGCCAGCACCGAATGCGTGGTTTCGCGCAGCGATTCGGTGGTCGCGGAATCGATGGGCGAAGACACCGACGTGTCCTCGATGAAGTCGCCCAAATGCGAGTCCTCATCGTCGCCGATCGGCGTTTCCATCGAAATCGGCTCCTTGGCGATCTTCAGGACCTTGCGCACCTTGTCTTCCGGCATTTCCATGCGCACCGCCAACTCTTCGGGCGTCGGTTCGCGGCCCATTTCCTGAAGCATCTGCCGGGAGATGCGATTCAGTTTGTTGATGGTCTCGATCATGTGTACGGGAATGCGGATGGTGCGCGCCTGGTCGGCAATCGACCGGGTTATGGCCTGCCGAATCCACCAGGTCGCGTAGGTCGAGAATTTGTAGCCGCGCCGGTACTCGAACTTGTCCACCGCCTTCATCAATCCGATGTTGCCTTCCTGGATCAAGTCGAGGAATTGCAAGCCGCGATTGGTGTACTTCTTGGCGATCGAAATCACCAGGCGCAGATTGGCCTCGACCATCTCCTTCTTCGCGCGCCGTGCCTTGGCCTCTCCGATGGACACTTCCCGGTTGATCTCCTTGATCTCGCTGATCAGCACGTGGAACAGGCCTTCGAGATCCTTCAGCTTGTTCTGGCGGCGCTCAACCTCGTCCTTGAATTTGGCGAGCGGCGCGGAGTAGCGCTTCTTCGCCTTGATGTGCTTGTCGAGCCATCGCGTACTGGTCTCGTTCTTCGGAAACGTCGAAATGAAGTCCTTGCGCGGCATGCCCGCCTGCTTGATGCACAGGAACATGATCTCCTTCTCCAGCAGCCGCACCTCGGTCACATGCTGGCGGAGATTGTCGATCAATTGATCGAACATCTTCGGGGAGAGCTTCAGTTCCATCAGTTCGCCGCAGATCTTCTTGCGGATCTTCTGCGTTTTTGGATCCTTCGATCCAAGCTTGTCGAGCGAACTCAAGAACTGATGATGAACTTTCGCGATCGAGGCGAAGCGCTTGGCGGCCTCCTCGGGGTCGGGACCGGTGTCGATGACCTCTTCGTCCTCGTCACCGTCGGACTCGTCCTCGTCGTTGGCGGCTTCCTCGCGTTCGAGGGCCATCATCTTCGGATTTTGCGGCTGGGCGATCTCGTCCGGCGCGTTCGGATCGACGAAGCCGACGATCACGTCCACGAGACGCATCTGGCCCGCCTTCACGGTTTCATAGTGGCGCAGCAATAAGTCGTAGGTGCCGGGATAGCTGCCGAGCGCGATCTTGACGGCCTCCAGGCCTTCTTCGATGCGCTTGGCAATGCGAATCTCGCCCTCGCGCGTCAACAATTCCACGGTGCCCATTTCGCGCATGTACATGCGCACGGGGTCGGTGGTTCGGCCGAATTCGGCATCTAGGTTGGCGAGCGCCGCGGTGGCTTCCTCGACGGCTTCCTCGTCGGGAGCGGCGGTGGCATCGGTCAACAACAACGACTCGGCGTCCGGAGCCTTTTCGTACACCGGAATGCCCATGTCGTTGATCATGTTGACGATGTCTTCGATCTGTTCGGGATCGACGATTTCGCTGGGCAGATGATCGTTGACTTCAGCGTAAGTGAGGTAGCCCTGCTCCTTGCCGCGCGCAATCAACAGTTTGAGTTGCGATTGACGCTCGTCCGCGATTTGAGTCGCGGTGCCTGCCGGCGCTTTTTTAATCAAGGTGGACGCCTCGGTGATATCTGGAGGATTAATGCTCAGCCGACAAGTATACGATCCGGGCCAATTTGTAGCCAGGAATGCTTGTCCGTTTAGGGGGGTGCCCGGGGGCGCCCCTTTGCTTTGAGAAGAGAGCTAAGTTCGGCCTTTTCATCGTAATTCAACCCTAATTCCTCTGCTTTTCGCAACAATTCGTCCATTCTGCGGCCGGGACCATATTCCTCAAGTAGCCTTTCGACAGCCATCTGCAACTCTTTAGCCGCGCCGGGCAAATCAGCGACCATCGGCTCGGAAATCGCCAATTCGGAGAGCCGGCCGTATTCCGGCCGCGTCCGCCACCGTTCCAGCAGCATGGCCGTATTCGGCTGGTCCATGGCGCTGGCCTGATCCAGCAATTCCTTGAGAACCGGGACACCCGGCCTATCCACGCCATTCAGCGCTGCCGGAGCTTCGACGAATCGTGCTGCCCCCGGGTGATGCAGCACCAGGGTGATGGCCTGACTCAGCAAGTTGCCGCGGCCCGCGGACGCGCGGCCGGCAGAGCCCCGGCCCGGCGCGGCCCGGCCGCTCATGCGTCCAGATTGGGTTCGACCGCGCTGGGCCGCCGCCGGTTCCTCGCCCGCATTCGCCGGGCGTGCGCCATCGCCCAAGCTGAACGCCCGTTTCAGGGTGGCCGCGGGCATTCCGACCCGCGCCGCGAGCTGCTCGGCCAGCATTTCACGGTAGATGCCCTCCGGCATCCGCGCGAACAACGGCGCCGCCAACGCCTTGAGCCTGGCCCGCCCGTCCACATGGCCCAGGTCGACTTCGGAAGTGAGTTGCTGCAGCACATATAGAGACAGCGGCAGAGCCATTTTGAGCCGGCTTTCGAAGGCGTCCGCGCCTTCCGCGGCCACCAGCGTGTCCGGATCGCGGCCCTCGGGCAGGAACATGAATTTGAGCTCGCGGCCATCGCGAGCCAAGGTGAGCGAATTCTCCATGGCGCGCCAGGCCGCCTGCCGGCCGGCGCGATCGCCGTCGAAACAGAACACCACCTCGCTGGTCATCCGGAAGATCTTGTTGAGGTGCTCCGGGGTGGTCGCCGTGCCCAGGGTGGCGACGGCATAAGTTATGCCCGCCTGGTGAAGGCGCACCACGTCCATGTAGCCTTCGACGATCAATAGGCGCTTGAAATCCGGGCGCGCCTGGCGCGCTTCGAACAGCCCGTAGAGTTCGCGGCCTTTGTGAAACAGCGGCGTTTCCGGTGAATTGAGGTATTTGGGTTCGCCCTGATCGATGACCCGGCCTCCGAACCCGATGATGCGTCCGCGCGAATCGCGGATGGGAAACATGAGCCGATCGCGGAAGCGATCATAAAATCCCGCGGGGCGCTCGCCGCCCGGGGCGCGCTCCACGATGAGGCCGACTTGCAACAACCGGCGCCGCTCATCGTCGTGCGTTCCGAAGCGGGCGAGAAGCGCGTCCCAAGCATCGGGCGCGTAGCCCAGGGCGAAGCCGGCGGCGGTCTTCGCGTCGATCCCGCGGCCCTGCAGGTAGTCCCGCGCGCGCGCGTTGTCGGCCAGATTTTGTTCGAAAAACCGCGAGGCTCGGGCCATGATCTCGTGCAGATCGGCGGTTCCCGGGTCACGCGTCGCCTGGGCTTCGCGCGGCAGCTCGAGACCGGCGCGTTGGGCAAGGTCCGCCACGGCGTCGAGAAATTCCATCTTCTCGTATTGCATGAGGAAGCCGATGACGGTTCCGTGCGCGCCGCAGCCGAAGCAATGATAGAACTGCTTGTCGGGGCTCACCCAAAACGAGGGGGATTTTTCGCTATGAAACGGGCAGCACGCCTTGTATTCGCGGCCGCCCTTCTTGAGCGGTACCCGCGCGCCAATGACCTCGACGATGTCGGAACGCGCGACGAGTTCATCGAGAAACGAGTCTGGAATACGGCCGGCCATGGCCCGGTTGCGATCAACCGCCGAGCTTGGCTTTGATTTTCGCGCCCACGGCGGCCATGTCGGCGCGGCCCTGAGCCTTGCCTTTGATGATGCCCATGACCTTGCCCATGTCCTTGATGCTGGCCGCGCCGGTCGCCGCGATGGTATCGGCGATCAAACCGTCGAGTTCGGCAGCGCTCAACGGCAACGGCATGTAGCCCTGCAGCAGGGTGATCTCGCCGGACTCCTTCTCGACCAGGTCGGGCCGGTTGCCGGCCTGAAACTGCACCAAGGACTCGTTGCGTTGTTTGATCATTTTCTCGAGCACGCTCACGACCTGGGCGTCATCGAGGATGATGCGCTCGTCGACTTCGCGCTGCTTGATCGCGGCCGTGATCATACGAATGACGCCGAGACGCTGCTTCTCGCCGGAGCGCATCGCCGCCTTCATGTCATCGGTTATTCGCCCTTTCAGAGTGGCCAAGGGAGCGACATCGAGTTCCGGATCAGTACGGACGGGCCGGCGCCGGAGCAGGCGCGCTGGCGGGAGCGCCGCCCGTGCCGCGCATGTTCTCGCGGGACAGACGCTTCAAATGGCGCTTCACCGCGGCGGCCTTCTTTCGCTTACGCTCCTGGGTCGGCTTCTCGTAGAATTCACGGCGCCGGAGCTCGGTGAGGACGCCCGCTTTTTCACAGGCACGCTTGAAACGACGCAGAGCGGCGTCGAAATACTCATTCTCGCGAACACGAACGCTGGGCATTCAAACCTCAAAGTTAAGGCATGTAGGGTCGCCGGCATTCGGCGACAGGGGGGCGCATTCTAAAGTGCGGCCCTGGAAAAGGCAAAGGCTGCGCGACTCGAACGGCCGGAGGAGTTCCGCCAATGGGCTGTTTTGCAAGGATATATGCGCGTAATCGGCATTGAAAGCTCGTGCGACGAGACCGCCGTCGCCGTGTACGACCGGGCCGGGGGCTTGCTATCGCACCGGATTTTCAGCCAGGTGGCCATGCACCGGGCCTACGGCGGGGTGGTGCCCGAACTCGCGTCCCGGGACCACGTCCAGAGGCTCCTGCCGCTGGTCCGCGAAGCATTGAGCGACGCGCGTTCCGGGCCCGAGTCCATCGACGGCGTGGCCTACACGGCAGGGCCGGGGCTGATCGGCGCCCTATTGGTGGGTGCGAGCTTCGCGCGCAGCCTCGCCTATGCATGGGGCAAGCCGGCCGTGGGAATCCATCACCTGGAAGGCCACCTGTTGGCCCCGCTGCTCGAGCCCCAGCCCCCCGCCTTTCCCTTCCTCGCGCTGCTGGTGTCCGGCGGTCACACGCAGCTGGTGGACGTGACCGGACTCGGGCGCTACCGGATCCTGGGCGAAACGCTCGACGATGCGGCGGGCGAAGCCTTCGATAAGACGGCCAAAATGCTGGGCCTGCCCTATCCGGGCGGGGCCGCCCTGGCGCTCCTCGCCGACGCCGGCCGCGCCGGACGCTACGTGTTTCCCCGTCCCATGCTGGACCGGCCGGGCCTGGATTTCAGTTTCAGTGGCCTGAAGACCGCCGCCCTAGTAGCCTTGCGGGGCCGCGCGCTGGACGACCAGGCACGAGCCGATGTCGCGCGCGGCTTCCAGGATGCCGTGGTGGACACGCTTGCGGAGAAATCCCGCCGCGGACTGTGCGCCACCGGTCATCGGCGCCTGGTGGTGGCCGGCGGCGTGGGAGCCAATCGGAAACTGCGCGAGCGCCTGGCCGCCGTCGCGACCGACTGCGGGGCGGAGTTGTACTTTCCGCGGGCGGAATTTTGCACCGATAACGGCGCGATGATCGCGCTGGCCGGCTGCCTGCGGATGGCGTCGCAGTCGGCCGGCGGCGCGGGGCTGCGATCGCCCGTGATGGCGCGGGCCAACTGGCCGCTCGAAGAGACTGATCTATAGGGGCTCTGAAGTAAGGTGGACAAGATTTTCATTCATGCGCTCAAAACCGAGGCCATCATCGGCATCTTCGATTGGGAGCGGCAGGTCAAGCAGACCGTACTCATCGACATCGAGCTTTCCGCGGATATTCGCAAGGCGGCGCTCTCCGATTCGATCGGCGACACCTTGAACTACAAACGGGTGGCGAAGTGCGTGCTGGCTTTCGTCGAGGCGTCGCATTTTCACCTGGTCGAAGCGCTGGCGGAGCATGTGGCCATGCTGATCCTCGAGGAGTTCGGCGTGGCGTGGGTGAGCATCGTCCTCTCCAAGCCGGGTGCGGTCCGCAACTCGCGCGAGGTGGGCGTTGCGCTCGAGCGGGACCGATCCCGTCTCGACGAATGGCGCGCGCAGCGCGGCTCCTAGCGGGGACCCACCGTGCCGGGTGAAATCGTTCGCGACCGGCCGCTCTCGTGGCGGCAGGTGGCGGCCGTCGCCGAAGGCGCCCGGCTGGCGCTGTCGGACGCCGCGCGCCAGCGGGTGCAAGGGGCGCGGCGCCTCGTGGAATCGATAGTCGCCAACGGGATCCGCGCCTACGGGATCAACACCGGAGTGGGCGCCCTGTGCGAGGTCCTCGTGCAGCCTTCGCAGCTGCGGCACTTGTCGCGCAACATCATCATGAGCCACGCCGCCGGCGTGGGAGCGCCGCTCGGGCGCTCAGAAGTTCGCGCGGTGATGGCGGCGGCCGTCAATAATTTCGCCCACGGCTACTCCGGCGTGCGCATGGACGTGGTCGAGCGACTGACCATGCTGCTCGCGAACGACTATGTCCCGGAGGTGCCGGCCGCCGGATCCGTCGGATATCTCACGCATATGGCGCACATTGCGCTGGTGCTGCTCGGTGAGGGCTGGGTGCAGTGCCCCGGCGGGCGCTGCACCGGCCTCGAGGCGCTGCGGGCCCTTGGCATGCAGCCGCTCACGTTGGAGGCGAAAGAAGGACTGAGCCTCGTGAACGGCACGCCTTGCGTCACGGGTCTGTCGGCGCTCGCGCTGCTGCGCACCGAACGGGTGCTGGATTGGGCGGACCTCATTGCGGCCATGACGTTCGAAAACCTGCGCGGCCAGCGGGCGGCCTTCGATGGCGCAGCACTGGCCCTGCGGGCATCGCCGGCCATCGTGCAGGTTGGCGCGCGGCTGCGCGCGATACTCGAGGGAAGCGCCATGCTCGCCGCCAGCGCCGGCCGGCGCACCCAGGATCCCTTGAGCCTGCGCGCCATCCCACACGTGCACGGCGCGGCCCGCGGCCAATTTGCACACAGCGCGCAGGTGGTGGATGCCGAGTTGGCGGCCGCCACGGACAACCCCCTGGTGGTGGGGAGCGAAGCTGCGCCGCGCGCGCTTTCGCAGGCCAATGCGGTGGGTGCGGCGATCGGCCTCGGCGCCGACTCGCTGGGCATCGCAGTGGCCGAACTGGCGGCGATGTCGGAACGGCGCATCGACCGCTTGGTGAATCCTCTGGTGAGCGGCTTGCCGGCATTCCTGGCCGCGGACAGCGGCGCGGGTTCCGGATTCATGATTGCGCAATACACCGCGGCATCGCTGGTTGCGGACAATCGCCGCCTGGCTGCACCGGCGAGCCTGGACGGGGGCGTCACGTCGGCCTTGCAGGAGGATCACTTGACCCATGCGACGCCGGCGGCCGTCAAACTGCTCAAGATTCTCGATAACGCCGAGCGCATCTTGGGCATCGAGTTGTTGGCGGCCGCACAAGGCTATGATTTGCAAGGCGGCGCCCTGGCGCGCGCACCCAATACCGACATCGTGTATCGCGCGGTGCGGGCGCACATCCCGTACTACCGCGATGATCGGCCGCTGGCCACGGATATGGAGCGCGCCCGCGACCTGGTCCGCGGACCCATCGCCGTCGACGTCGGGCCGCAAATCGACCTCGACAACGACGCTGAGCGTGCCGCACGCTCCTAGATGCTGCGGCCGCCATCCACGGCAATGATCTGGCCCGTGATGTAGGGAGCGTCGGCCGCGAGGAACAACGCCGTGCGGGCAATGTCCGTCGGGGTGCCATGGCGCTTGAGCGCGGTCTTGGCGATGATTTTGCGCTTCAATGCGTCGTCCATATCGCGCTCGGGCCAGAGCACCGGGCCGGGCGCAATTCCGTTGACCCGCACCTCGGGGCTCAATTCCCGCGCCAGGGCGCGGGTGAGCATAACGAGCCCCGCCTTGGCTATGCTGTACACAGGATGCCTCTTCAACGGCCGGAGCCCATGAATGTCGACGATGTTGACGATGAGTCCATGCCGCGCGCGCAGGCTGGGCGCGGCAGCCTGCGACAGAAAGAGCGGTGCCCGCAAGTTGCTGCCCATGAGATCTTCCCATTGCGCGCCGGTGATCGCGCCGACCGGGGTCGGGTAGAACGTGGAGGCGTTGTTGATGAGGACATCGAGCCGTCCGAACTCGCGCAGAGCGGCCCCGACCAAGGTGTCCGCGGCTTGCGCGTCCAGCAGATCCGCGGATTGGATGGCGACGGATCCGGCGCGAATCCCGTTGAGCTCCTGCGCCAAGGCGCGTGCGGCGGCCGCGGAGTTGCGATAGTGAATCAGCGCATTGGCTCCCGACGCGTGCAGCGTGCGCACGATTTCCGCGCCGACTCGCCGCGCGCCACCGGTTATCAACAGCACGTGGCCGCGCAGCGGGGCGGGATCGTTGTTCATCGTCATACCGAGGAACGATACCGGATTGTCCCGGCAGCGTGTACCCATGCGCCATGAGCCGCTCCTCAGCCCCGATCAAGTGCGGCACACGACGCGTGTCCACGAGTTCATCGCGGCCGCCATCGCCGAGGCCGGCGGTTGGATCAGTTTCGAACGCTTCATGGAGCTCGCTCTGTACGCGCCCGGGCTGGGGTACTACAGCGCGGGCGCGCTGAAGCTCGGGCGCGACGGCGACTTCACCACGGCGCCGGAGATTTCGAGCCTGTTCGGCGCCTGCATCGCGCAGCAATGCGCGCAGATCTTCGGCGACGTGACCGGCGGATCGATCCTGGAGGTGGGGGCCGGCAGCGGCCGGCTGGCGGTGGACACGCTGGCCCGCCTCGAATCGTTGCGAAGCCTGCCCGCACGATATTTCATTCTCGAGACCAGCGCCGATCTGCGCGAACGGCAGCACGCCTTGGTGCGCGAATGCATCCCCCATCTGGCGCCGCGGGTGGCCTGGCTCGATGCACCGCCCGATGCGCCGTTCGACGGGGTGATTCTGGCCAACGAGGTGGTCGATGCGCTGCCGGTCGCGAGGTTTCGGTGGCACGAATCGGCCTGCGAGGAGCTCGGCGTCGCCGTGTCGGATGGCGCATTTGCCTGGTCGGCGCAGCCGGCCGGCCCGGCGATGACCGATGCCTGCAGCCGGCTTGCCCAAGCCGCGGGAGGCTGGGACGATGGCTACGTATCCGAATATTGCCCGCGATTGGGTGCGTGGACGCAGAGCATCGGCCGCTGTTTGCGCCGCGGCGCCGTCCTGTGGTTCGACTATGGATTGCCGCGCCCGCAGTATTACTTGCCGGAGCGGCACGAGGGGACGTTGATCTGCCATCGTCGGCAGCGCGCACACGACAATCCGTTCGAACATCCGGGACTTGAGGACATCTCCGCATGGGTCGATTTCACCTCGTTGGCGGAGGCGTGCGGCGGCGCCGGCTGCGAGCTTGCCGGCTTCACCACGCAGGCGTATTTCCTCGCCGGCCTCGGCATCGACCGGGAAATGCACGAGCTTGCCGGCGGGAACGACGGTCGATTCGCGCGGCTGGCGAATCAAGCAAAGGAGCTGATGCTTCCGGGCGGCATGGGCGAGCGATTCAAGGCCATGGCGTGGGCACGCGGCCTGCGGCGCGAATTGTCCGGCTTCGCACTGCAGGATCTACGCCATACACTTTAAGGCGACGCGGGCCCGGTCGGAGCGGCCAGCTCGGAGATGGCGCGCACGCGGCGCCGATGCAGCCGCTCGGCGATCTTGGCGCCGTCACGCGTGGCAATGTCGTCCGCCGTCGGCTTGATCGCCGCCGCGGCATCGCGCGCCGCGCTCACGTATCGGCGCTGCGGGTAGGGGTTGTTTTCCATCCCCGTGCGGCCGCGAGCGTCGGCCTCGCAGGCGAGCAGCACGTCGGCGAACCGCTCCGGCCGGCGGAAGGCGTCGGCCCGCTCCATGAATTGCAGCAAGGTGTTGGGTTTGAGCTCGAACGCCCGATGCACGATGCCGTGATAGCGTGCGACCAGCACGGCGAGTTCGCGGTAATCGCCGGGCAGCCGCAGGCGCGCGCACAATGCCTCGATGAGCGCGACGCTGCGCTCCTCGTGCCCGCGATGGCTCGGCCACTCGGCACGCGGCGTCGCGCCCTTGCCGAGATCGTGAACCAGCGCCGCGAAGCGCACGCGGGTGTCGGCGGACAAGGCCACCGCCTGGTTGAGTACCATGAGCGTATGGATCCCGGTGTCGATCTCCGGATGCCATTGCGGGGGTTGGGGAACGCCGAACAGCGCGTCGATCTCGGGGAAAATCGACTGCAATGCGCCGCACTCCCGCAAGACCTCGAAGAAAATGCCGGCCGACGGCTCGCGCAACGCTTTGCCGGTTTCCTGCCACACGCGTTCGGCGACCAGCGCGTCCACTTCGCGCCGCGCCACCATGCTCTGCATCATGAGCATGGTTTGCGCTGCTATCCGGAAGCCGAGCGGCGCGAAGCGCGCGGCGAAGCGCGCCACGCGCAGCACTCGAACCGGATCTTCGATGAACGCGTCGGATACGTGGCGCAAGGTGCGCGACTCGATGTCGCGCACGCCGCCGTAGGGATCGATCAGCGTCCCATCCGGCGACTGCGCGATGGCGTTGATGGTCAGATCGCGTCGCGCAAGATCCTCATCCAGCGTCACCTCGGGACCGAACTCGACGGCAAAGCCGCGATAGCCCGGAGCAATCTTGCGTTCCAGCCGCGCGAGCGCATATTCCTCGTGGGTTTGCGGATGCAGGAATACCGGAAAATCGCGGCCCACCTCGCGGTAGTTCATGCGCAGCAGTTCCGCCCGCGTGCCTCCCACCACCACCCAGTCGCGCTCCCGCGCGGGAAGTCCGAGCAAGGCGTCCCGAACCGCGCCGCCAACCAGATACACTTGCATGGGTGAATAGTAGCAGCAACCTTTCGAGGATCCTCAAGGCCGTGGTTCTCGCGCTGGTCGCGTCGGCGGCCGACGGCTGCTATTTGCTCGAGAGCGCCCAGGGCCAGCTGTCGCTGATGTCCAAGCGCGAGCCGATTGCCCGCGTGCTGCGCGAGCCCGGAACTGCGCCCGCGCTGCGCGCGCAACTCGAGGAAGTGACCGCGATCCGGGATTTCGCCAGCCGCGAACTGGGACTTCCCGACAACGGAAGCTACCGCAGCTACGCCGATGTGGGCCGCCCGTACGTGGTGTGGAACGTGGTGGCGGCGCCGGAGTTTTCGGTCGACCCCAAGCAGTGGTGCTTCCCCATCGTGGGGTGCGTCGCTTACCGGGGGTACTTTGCGGTGGCGCGGGCCCGCTCGTTCGCGGATAAATTGCGCAAGCGGGGTTTCGACGTGAGCGTCGGCGGGGTCGCCGCCTACTCCACCCTCGGGCATTTCGACGATCCCATCTTGAACACCATGATGGGCTGGAACGACGTCGAGCTGGCCGCCATCATGTTCCACGAACTCACGCATCAATTGCTGTATGTCGCGGGCGACGCCTCGTTCAACGAGGCGTTTGCCACGGCGGTCGAAGAAGAAGGCGTGCGGCGCTGGCTGCTCGCCCAGGGACGCGGCGCCGACCTCGCGGCGCATCTCGCGGAACAGGATCGCTACCTGCAAGTCATCGATCTGCTGCGCCGTACCCGCGCGCAGCTGCAGGCTCTGTACGCGTCCGGCGCGGATGCGGCATCGATGCGGGAACGCAAGCGTGCGGCGTTCGCGGGGATGCGCGACTCGTACGCGACTCTCGAGGCCCGCTGGGGCGGGCACGCGCCCTTCGAGGCGTGGTTCCAGGGAGACATCAACAACGCGCACCTCGCCTCGATCGCGACGTACTTCGACTGCATCCCGGGATTCGAACGGGAACTCGCCGCGGCGCACGGGGACCTCAAGCGCTTCTACGGGCGGGTGCGCGAGCTCGCCAAGCTCGATCAAGCGGCGCGCGATGCCGCGGTCTGCGCCGCGCTGTGAGGAGCCCGGACGCGCCGACGGCAGAATTCACCCGTCACGGCACGCCGGCCTTTCGCCGCACCAATTTGGGCATGTTTGCCGCGGGCGTGGCGACGTTCGGACTGCTGTACTGCGTGCAGCCGCTGATGCCGGAGTTCAGCCGGCAGTTCGAGGTCACGGCGGCGCAAAGCGCGCTGTCCCTGGCGCTCACCAGCGCGCTGCTGGCGGTCACGATGCTGTTTGCCGGGCCGATGTCCGACGCGTGGGGCCGAAAGGCCGTCATGACCGTGTCGTTGCTCGCCTCCGCCGTGATCGTGCTGCTGTCGGCGGCGGCGCCGTCGTGGCACAGCTTTTTGCTGTTGCGCGCGTTATTGGGACTGGCTCTGGGCGGGGTGCCCGCGGTGGGCATGGCGTACCTCACCGAGGAAGTGCATCCGGATTCGATCGGGCTCGGCATGGGCCTTTACATCGGGGGCAATGCCGCCGGCGGTCTCGGCGGCCGGCTGATTGCCAGCGTGTTGAGCGATTTCTACGGCTGGCGCAGCGGCGTCGCGGCGGTCGGCGCCATTGGCGGCATCGCCGCATGCGTGTTCGTGCGCAGCCTGCCCGCGTCCGTGCACTTTGTCCGGCAGCCGCTGCGGTGGCGCCCGTCCGTGCAACGATTCGGCGCCTTGTTCCGTGATCCGGGGCTGCCTTGGCTGTTCGCGGAGGGATTCGTGCTGCTCGGCGCGTTCGTCACGGTCTACAACTACATCGGCTACCGCCTGATGGCGCCGCCCTATGCCATGTCACAGTCCGGCGTCGGCATGATTTTCAGCGTCTATGTGGTGGGCATGTTCAGTTCGTCGTGGATCGGGCATTTGGCCGGCCGATTGGGACGCCGCAAGGTTCTGTGGACCATGTTCGTGCTCATGCTCGGAGGGCTTGCGTTGACGATGGCCGCGTCGCTTTGGCTGATCGTGAGCGGCATCGTCGTCATTACCTTCGGCTTCTTCGGCGGCCATTCCATCGTCAGCAGCTGGGTCGGGCGCCGCGCCGGCAGCGCCAAAGCGCAGGCGGCATCGACGTATTTGTTCGTCTACTACGTGGGATCGAGCGTGGCAGGCGTCGCCGGCGGCTTGTTCTACGCCGAGCGCGGCTGGAACGGCGTCGCCGCGTTCGTCGCAGCCCTGTTTGGCGTGGGTTTGCTGGTGGCGTGGCGGCTCTACGACTTGCCGCCGCTGACCACGTCCCAGTCGACTCCGGTCGAGCTTCCTCTGCCTTGAGGCGATCCGCCGGACCGCCCGGCGCGGCCCGCGGCCGCGCGATTATGGCTGAGCCGCGCGTTATCCTCCAAGGCGCCCAGATATTGCCGCGCGGATGCCATCATCGACTGGGGTTTGATGCCAAGCCTGGCGAAACCGTCGTCCGCGCACACGCTGTCGACTTTCAGCGAACGATAGTTGTCGCTCGAGAATGGGCGCCCCGGCACGAAGTTCATCAGCAGTCCCTGCAAATGAGCGACGGGAGCCGGCAGACCGATGATCCAGCGGCGATGCCCCGTGAGCTTCGCCACCAATTGAACGATCTCGCGCAGGGTATAAATCTGCGGGCCCCCGAGTTCGTAGGTTTGTGCGCTGGCTGGGCCGGCGCGCAAACAGCGCAGCAGGGCCTCGATCACGTCATCGACCAGAACCGGCTGAAAGCGCGCGTTCGGCCGCGCCAGCGGAAACACGAATGGAAGGGACGCGAGCAGATTGGCGAAGCGGTTCAAGAACGAGTCGCCCGGGCCGAACATCACCGAGGGCTGGAAGATGGTCCAGTCGAGGTGCGCACCGCTCGCGCGGATCAGCTTTTCGGCCTCGCCCTTGGAGCGCAGGTAATAGCTTGGCGCGTCGACGGCCGCCTTGAGCGCGGAGACCTGCAGCAGCCGCGCCACGCCGGCGGAGCGCGCGGCCTGCAGCACCACTCGAGTGAGCTCGGTGTGGGCGCGGCGAAAGCCGCCGCCGCCGAAGCCGCGCTCGTTCAAGATGCCGACGAGGTTGACGACCACCTCCTTGCCGCGCAATTGCTCGCTCACCTGCGCCTCGTCGTAGACGTCGCAGTTCTCCAGCGTCAGGCCGGGCAATACCAAAAGATGCTTGTGCTGCTCGCGGTCGCGGGACAGCACGGTGACCCGATGGCCGTCCTTGATCAGGCGTGCGACCAGGCGGGTTCCCAGGAATCCGGTACCGCCGAGAATGCAGATGGACAACCGCTTCATGGGTCAACGCACGGGAATAAGGAACACCTGGGTTCCGCGCCGCACGTTGAGCACCAGCACGATGGCGCCCTTGGCGGCTTCGCGAAACGTCTTGGTGTTCGCCACGGGCGTGCGGCCGACGCCCACGATCAAGTCGTTCGCCTTGATGCCGGCCTGCGCCGCGGGACTTCCTTCCTGCACGGAACGCACCAGCACGCCCCCGCCGCTGGGCGCGTCGACCAGGTCGGCGCCTTCGAGGCCCGCATTGATTTCCACGGCGCTGGCGGTCTCCGCTTCGCTGCGTTCCGCGATCAGGGCGGTCACCTTCTGCGGCTTGCCGTCGCGCAGGAAGCCTATCTCGACCTTGTCGCCCACCCGCAGCATGCCGATGGCATTGCGCAGTTCGCCCGCCCCCTTCATGGATACGCCGTTGATCGACGTGATGATGTCGCCGGTTTTGATTCCGGCGCGTTCGGCCGACGATCCGGGCGACACCCCGGCGACCAGGGCGCCGGTCGACTCGGCCAAACCAAATTCCTTGGCGATTTCGGGCGTCACGTTGTAGATGTTGACGCCCAGAATGCCGCGCTTCACCTGCCCGTACTTGATGAGCTGGTCCATCACGCCCTTGACCATGTTGACCGGGATGGCGAAGCCGATCCCGATGTTGCCGCCGCTGCCCGAAAGGATCGCCGAATTGATTCCGACGAGTTCGCCCTTGAGATTCACGAGCGCGCCGCCCGAGTTCCCCGGGTTGATCGAGGCATCGGTCTGGATGAAGTCTTCGTAGCCCTCGGGATTGATGCCGGTACGGCCGAGGGCGCTGACGATACCCGCGGTCACCGTGTGCTGCAGGCCGAACGGATTGCCGATCGCCACCACGAAGTCGCCCACTTCGAGATGCGCGGAGTCGCCGAGCGTCATCGCCACCAGATTCGGCTGCTTCGCCTGCAGTACCGCGATGTCCGCGCCTTCGTCGCTGCCGATGATTTTGGCGCTGAAGCTGCGATCGTCGAGCAAGGTGACGGTGATCTCGCTGGCGTTCTCCACGACGTGGTAGTTGGTGACGATGTAGCCGTTCTTGGCGTCCACGATGACGCCGGATCCCGCGCTCTGAAACTGGCGCTCGCGCGGTTTCGCGTCGGGCGGCACGTCGAAGAAGCGGCGGAAAAAAGGATCGTCCATCAGAGGATTGCGCTGGCCGGGCTTCTCCTTGACCGTGCCGCGCGTGGCGATGTTCACCACCGAGGGCGATATGCGCTTGACCATGGGTGCAAGCGAAGGCATCGGCGAGTCTGCGACGGGGGCCAAGGGCAGCGCGGCGCGCGCGGCCGGCGCGGCGGCGAATGCCGCAGCAAGCGTGGCCGCTGCAAGTGTGGCCGCTGCAAGTGTGAGACGAAGGTTCATTCACGGTCCTTAATATTGAGTGATCCACCGACGAGCTGCGAACCCGGAAGCAGGCAAGCCGGTGACCGGTAGGGCGCGGCCGGCGGCCGCACCGCGTCCGCAGCTCTCGGTCCGCGATCTTACACGTAAGAGCGCGAGCGGCCGATTCTGTTGGCCGGCGCGCGATTGACGCTCGCGCGCCGCGCAAATTGAGCGGGGTGGGCGAGCGGCACCCATCGATCTCGCAAAGTCAATGGAACATTATGTGAATAAGATGTGGAAACACAAGATGTTGCGATTAGGGTGAAATCCTCTTGACCGAGGTGTTGCGAAGTGAAACTAGGTTTTTTCTCGGGAGAGTTTTATAAGTCTATGATATTGATAACGTTATAAGTACCAAATTTACTGCAAAAAGACCTTGACGATGCCCGCCGGCGGTCTTACGCTTCTGCTCCGGACACAATATGTTGTGGTCCCCAAAGTTCGCGTAGTCCCCGTAAGTTTCGACCCGTCGCCAGCGTTTACCTTGTCGGGACAGCGCCTTTCATCTAGACCGATTCGCGAGATAATTATAAGGGAGTTTTTTTATACCCATGAATACGGTGGTCAAAATACAGCCCAAGGATGTAACGGGGATTTCTTTCCAGGAAGCGTCGTTCGACATCTGGGACAAAAAATACCGGCTTACGGCCAAAGATGGATCGCCCATCGACAAGTCGATGGACGACACGTACAAGCGGATCGCGCGCGCGCTGGCGGATGTGGAAGCGGAAGAGCTGCGCGAACAGTGGTACGAGTCGTTCCTCTGGTCGCTGCGCCAAGGCGCCATTCCCGCCGGCCGGGTCACCTCGAATGCCGGCGCGCTGGAACACAAGCCCGCCACCTCGACCATCAATTGCACGGTGTCGGGCACGATCCGCGATTCCATGGACGATATCTTGAACAAGGTTCACGAGGCCGGCCTGACGCTCAAGGCGGGTTGCGGCATCGGTTACGAATTCTCGACCTTGCGGCCGCGCGGGGCCTATGTGTCCGGAGCCGGGGCTTACACGTCCGGACCGCTGTCGTTCATGGATATCTACGACAAGATGTGTTTCACGGTGTCCTCGGCCGGGGGCCGGCGCGGCGCGCAGATGGGCACGTTCGACATCGGACATCCCGACGTTTTGGAATTCATACGCGCCAAGCGCGAGAACGGCCGCTTGCGGCAGTTCAACCTGTCCTTGCTCATCACGGACGCGTTCATGAGGGCGGTCAAGAGCGACGGCGACTGGCAATTGGCATTCCCGCTCGGCCAAAAGGAATTCGAAGCGGAGCGGCCCGATCTCAAGGATGCCTCGAAGTTCGTGTGGCGCGAATGGCCGCATACCGACGGCTACGTCGCGAACGAGGAAGGGCTGGTCGCTTGCAAAGTGTATAAGACGCTGCCGGCGCGGCGTGTCTGGGACGTCATCATGTCCTCGACCTACGATTTCGCGGAGCCGGGCTTCATCTTGATCGATCGAGTCAACGAGATGAACAACAATTGGTGGACGGAGGACATCCGCGCCACCAATCCATGCGGCGAACAGCCGCTGCCGCCCTATGGTTCGTGCCTGCTGGGCTCGGTGAATCTCACCAAGTTCGTCGTCGATCCATTCACCGAGGATGCGCGCTTCGATTGGGAAACGTACCGCAGGGTCGTGAAGATCTTCACGCGCATGCTCGACAACGTGGTCGAGATCAACGGGTTGCCGCTGGCGCCGCAGCGCGATGAGATTCTGCGCAAACGCCGCCACGGAATGGGGTTCCTGGGCCTGGGCTCGACCATCACCATGCTGTGCATGAAATACGGTTCAAAAAAATCGGTGGCGTTCTCCCAGAACGTGTCGCGCGAAATGGCGCTTGCCGGATGGGAGGCGGGCCTGGAGCTCGCGCGCGAAAAAGGGGCCGCGCCCATCATGAACGAGGAGTTCACCGTCACCCGCGAGATGCTGCGCAAGCGTCCGGAGATGGAAAAGGACGGCTGGCGTGTCGGCGCGAAGGTGGCGGGCCGCGTATTGCACGCGCGCTACAGCCGCTACATGCAGCGCATCGCGGAAGCCTCGCCCGAGCTGGTCGACGAGCTGGCCGAGGTGGGGGCGCGCTTCACGCATCACACCTCCATCGCGCCCACGGGCACCATCTCCCTGTCGCTGGCCAATAATGCCTCGAATGGGATCGAGCCGTCGTTCGCGCATCATTACTTCCGCAATGTGATCCGGGAGGGCAAGAAGTCGAAGGAAAAAATCGACGTGTTTTCCTTCGAACTGCTGGCCTATCGGGAATTGGTGAATCCGCGCGCGATGCCGAATTCCCAGAACGCCGCCGAAAAGCTGCCCGATTACTTCGTCTCGGCCGACGATATCGGACCCAAGGAACACGTCGACATTCAAGCCGCCGCGCAGCTCTGGGTGGACTCGTCCATTTCGAAGACGGCGAACGTCCCGACCGACTACAAGTACGCGGACTTCAAGGACATCTATCTCTATGCCTTCGAACAGGGACTCAAGGGCTGCACGACGTTTCGCTTCAATCCGGAGGCGTTCCAGGGCGTTCTCGTCAAGGAGGAGGACCTCAGAAACACCACGTATGTGTTCACTCTCGAGGACGGCACCGAGATCGAGGCGCGCGGCGATCAAGAGATCGAATACGACGGTGAGATGCATACCGCCGCGAATCTCTTCGATGCGTTGAAAGAAGGTTACTACGGGAAGTTCTGACATGGCTCACATCAAGATCGCAAAGAAGATCGCCAAGTACCGCGTGCTCAAGCCGGACGCGAAGGAGGCCGCCGGATCCGCTCCGAAGGAGCCGCCGAAGGCGCAGGACAACGTGATTTGGATGCATGAGAAGCTCGAGCGGCCCGAAGTGTTGATCGGGTCCACGTACAAGATCAAGACGCCCGTCTCCGATCACGCGATGTACGTCACGATCAACGACATCGTGCTGAACGAGGGCACGCCGCACGAACAGCGCCGGCCGTTCGAGGTGTTCATCAATTCGAAGAATCTCGATCATTTCCAATGGATCGTGGCGCTGACGCGGGTCATTTCCGCAGTCTTCCGCAAGGGCGGCGACACCACCTTCCTGGTGGAGGAGTTGAAGGCCGTTTTCGATCCGAAAGGCGGGTACTGGCAGCCGGGCGGCAAGTTCATGCCGTCGACCATCGCGGAGCTGGGATACGTGATCGAGCGGCACTTGCAGTCGATCGGATTGCTGAAGAAGCCGGAACTCGACGTGCATCAACGCAAGCTGGTCCAGGAAAAGCGTGCGGAGTTCGAGGCGCGCGCGAAGCAAACCGACGCCTTTTCGAAGTCGCATTTTCCGGAGGGCGCGCAGCTGTGCGCGAAGTGCAGCACCGCCGCCGTGGTGATGATGGACGGCTGCACCACCTGCCTCAATTGCGGTGATTCGAAGTGCGGCTAGCCTGAGGAGCCGAAGCGGATCTGTAGCTGTGGGGGACCCCATAAGCTGCGACTTGGACCCCATAAGGTGCGACTAGGTACCCCATAAGTTGCGACCGCGGTTGCAGCAAGATCAGCTACTTGCAGGGGCCTGGGACAGCGTAAGCTGCGACTAGGCCATGTTTTGAGTGATTCACGGCCCCGCCGGTCTTTACCGGCCAGCGGGGCTTTTACTTGCAAGGTGCCTTCAACCGACCGCAGGTGCGGCCCTCGATCGGGCGGCTGAGTGGCTCCGTCCGGTAGAGGCTCACAAGGGCGCCGCCCGGCTGAAAGAGGGGCGTGTAGAGGGAGCGCGCGTACACGAGGAGCTGTGAATGGAGGGTGCTTGAGGGAAGGGCTTGAGGGCTCTGGCCGGGTGACGCTTGCTTTGGGTCCGGGCCGGGGAGGTGTTCAAGGCAAGGAGAATTGCTTGAGGTCCTTTGTTACCCGTCCGCAAGGCGGATCTACAGAACTTTCTATTACACACATTTTATCGAACGAAGACGAGATTTCCAGGATGGACGGTCCTTGACGGATTCAGCGCAGCGTCGTGAAGCGGTGCAGGAGCTTGCAGGTGGAGTCGAAGGAACGCTGGTCGGGCTCGGTCAGAGGCGGATAGACGATGGGGCCGCTATCATCGCCGATCGCTTCGAGTAGCATCCGGAGGATTCCGCGTTTTCGCAGATGCGGATTTTCGTGCCAGAGGCGGATCATCTGTCCGCCCAGGGCACGGAGGTTGTCGCGGTGAACTCGCAAGGTCTTGCGGGAGCGTGGGAGTTGCAACTGATCGATCAAGAAGACTTTGAAGAGATCCACCATGATTTTTCCACGCGCAAGATCGGCGGACTCGACACGCCAAGCGTGGGGCCAGTGATCCACATCGAGATAATCTTCTTCGAACGTCCGGGAGAACTCATTCCCGGTGGACGGTCGCGATTTTCTGGGTCGGGTCATGTGGATCTGGATCGCGTCACTGATTTACCCGTTGCAGAGCTGGCGCTGGAAGTCGCGCGTGAGCGGATAGATCCAGATGCTCTTGATGGGCTGCGCCTTGCGATGCAGGACGTCCAGTTTCCCCCGGCCCTGCGTGTCGCCGAGGTGTCGCCAGTTGGCGGCCTTGTAGCAGGTGCCAGTGAAGCGCGGCTTCTCGACGAAGGTTTCCAGCAACACTGGCCGATAGGCGTAACGAGTGTGCCAGTCATCGGGCAGTCGTCGGCTCACCAAGGCGAGGATGCGCGAGGCCAAGTTCTTGCACTGGATCCACGGCAGGATCAGGAAGCGGGCGTTGTTGACGATGAGATGCAGGTTGCGTTGCCGTTGGTCTTCGGTCCACCCGATAACCTGATCCCTGGGCTTGACCTTCCAAGCGCTCGCCCCGAAGCCCAAGGCGGCGACGATGTACCCCGCGGCGCGCACGAAGTAGCGCAGCTGCGCCCCGGGCATGAGCTGATGCCCGAGGTAATGGTGCCGTTCGATATAGGCATTCCAGAGGAGCGAGTCGGCTTTGCTCAACACCGGAGCGACTTGCAGGCTACCCAGGTCGATACTCGGCACCGTGTCGGGCGGCAGAACCGCCTGTTCGATATGCGGATAGGACCGGTACGTGACCGGTTTGGGATTTCGCGGTGGTGGCAACGTGATGAGCCCATCGGCTTGCATGCGATTGAGCGCGACCCGGCAACTCATATCCTTCAAGCCGCCGTTGTCGCGCCGCCATCCGAGCCGCTCACAGACCTCCCGCGACAGGCGCGCGCGGTTCATCTGCGCAACGTTGAGCAGCTCGCGGATCAACTCGATCTCGGTCGGCGTGAAGTCCCGTCCGCAATAGCGCGCCACTCAGTGCGCCTCGACCAAGCCGGCCGTTTGCAGCGAGTGCAGCATCTCGACCGACTCGTAGAGCCGCATCCACCCGCGCCACAGGATCAAGACGCCGGGTTCGCCGTCGCCCTTGCGCCCCAAGTGGCCACCGAGCTTGCCGAGCATCCGCACGATCTCGCGCAGGGTCGGGGATTGGTCCGCCGGCGGCAACGCCTTGGTCACCCGCAGGTGCAGGACCTGGACTTCCACCGCCGAGAACACCTCGGTAGCCGGCAGATCCGGGTGTGCGCGAGCGAGGTAGGCGACATGCATCAGGCGCACCCCGATGATGCTGAAGAGCGTCAGATAACGCTTCAGCCGCTCGGCCTCCTCGAGCAGGCAGTCCTCGACCTTGCAGCCGGACTTGAGCACCTTGTGCCAGATCTCGATGCCCCAGCGTTTCCCGTACCACTGCACCTTCTCGGTCGCCGACTCAAAGTCCTTGACGGGAAGGTTCGTCAGCAGCACCCAGCTGATCGAGTCGCTGCCGGCTGGCGGGGATTGCTCGGTCGCGCCGATCAGCGTAACCGCCACCGCTTCGCTCGATCCGGACGCCTTGGCCTGTGCTCCGCGGCGGTGCGGGGCCTGGATCATTACCTGCGCGACGCGGACCTCGATGCAGGCAGTGCGCGCTTTGCGGCTCCCGTTGCCGGGAACCTCGATCGTCATACTGCCCAGGACAGGAGCGTCGCTGAGCGCATCGAGCATCCGCACGCAGCCCTCGCTGTCTTCGGGCACGAGCTTGCGATCGGTGCGGGCGCGGATCAGATACTTCGCGCGCAACTCCTTCGCATGGGTCAGGAACTCAAAGAAGTCCGACTCCCGATCCGCCACCGTGACCACCGGCACGTCGGCTGGCGCCCGCTCGACGGTCTCTTTGAGCGCAACGAGCCACTTCGAACTCTCCTTCTCTTCGATCGCGGTGACCTGCAGGCGCTCGATCTTCTCCTGATAATCTTCTTCCGGGATCTCGCGGCGAGCCCAGATGCTCTGGCTCAGGATCCCCAGTGGCACTCCTTTGGTCGTGAACGCGAGCGCGTTGTGCATGATGAGGCCACGCTCATGCGCCGCGTTACTCTTGCCGATCGACCCCAGACCGCGCGTCTTGACGTGGCTGCCGTACGCGAAGAACACCGTGTCCTGCATCACCAACACGGCCTCGCCACAACCGGCGATACGCGCCGCCGTCGCTTCCCAATGTGGCTGCAATATACCCGCCGGACCCGCCTTGGGATTGTTGAACAGCCGATATGCCGCCTGCGTACTCGCCCACGTCCCGCACGCCTCGTTGATGGGCGAGGACGGCGACTTGGCCAGTTGTTGCGCGGTCTTCAGCAAGCGACGGTCCAGACGTTTGTCGCGCAGGTCAGCGCGGGCAAACTCCTGGGCCACCCACTCGACCGACTCTGTGCCAGCCGCCATGATAGCTTGCAGGTCAGGATCTTCGCAGCGACTCGATCTTCCCAAGCGGTTCGCCATGCCTCGCCGCACGTCGCGACGACCGCTACACTACGCAAGGAAGCCGTCTGTGTCCAGCGCTTTCTGCGAGACAGTCAAAATCTCAGGGAAAATCACTCGAGATGTGTGTAATAGAAAG